>CAIMXI010000095.1 GCA_903845365.1 uncultured Geobacteraceae bacterium
CTACAAACTGAATCCCTTTGGCAACATCGATTTTCTCAATTCCCATAACTAACCTCGTCTAATGGTATATAATAAGTTCACTGTTCGTAATTGTGGTTAAATATTTGAATCGTATGGGTCTCATTACATCCATCAAATCTCGTCGGCAAATTGCAGTTGAATTTCCCTGAGTTCCGGAATTCTGCGCTTAAATGACTCCACGATCTGCGGATCAAAATGCGCCTCGCTGCAGCGCACTATCTCGTCAACCGCCTCGTCCATTGACCAGGCTTTTTTATAGGGGCGTTTGCAGGTGAGGGCGTCAAAGACATCGGCAACAGCCACAATTCTCCCGAACAGCGGTATATCGGTACCTTTAAGTCCTTGCGGATAGCCGGTTCCATCCCAGCGTTCGTGATGTGTCAGTGCGATAGTTGCCGCTGTTTTAAGCAGACGGTTCTCATTGTTGCCGATAATTTTGTGGCCGATCTCGCTGTGTGTCTGCATGATCTCCCACTCTTCTTTATCCAGTTTGCCAGGCTTGAGGAGAACACGATCCGGTATGCCGATCTTTCCCGCATCATGCAGGGCTGCGGCATTGAAGAGCAGCTCTTCTTCGTTTTCCGGGAGTCCGTACGCCTGGGCGATTAACAGTGTATAGCGGCAGACCCTTGTGACATGGAACCCGGTCTCGCTATCCCGAAATTCTCCGGCGCTGCCGAGCCGGTGAAGGACTTCAAGATGGACAGCGTTCAATTCTGCAGTGCGTTCCTTTACCATCTCCCACAAGGCACGTTTCTGATTATGTATGGCAAGTTGTGTTTTAACTCGCACCCGTACTATGGCGGCGCGAATCGGCTTGGTGATGTAATCGACCGCTCCGCAGTCAAAACCTTTTGATTCGTCTTCAACATCACCTCTTGCCGTTACGAAGATTATCGGGATGGCACGAGTCAGAGGATTGTCTTTGAGCCGTCGGCAGGTTTCAAAGCCGTCCATCTCCGGCATCATCACATCCAGCAAAATGAGGTCTACCGGTTTGGTGAGGCAAATTTCAATGGCCTGCGCGCCCCTGGTTGCAACCATTACGTTGTATTCGTCCATAAGCGCTGCGTTAAGCAGGCTGATGTTTTGCGGTCTGTCATCGACGACCAGTATGTTTGCCGGAGCAGCTATAGCTGTAGAATCCATATTGTACAATCCTCTCTTTATTCAGGTGTAAGAATGACACCGATTTTGCTCGAAAGCGCCAACAGTGCCTCATGGGCCGCAGCAAAATCGAAGTTCGTCAGATGCTTTTTAAGCCGACGAATTTCATTATCCGGCAAACCGGACAATTCGCTCTGATAATCTCCCAGATAGTATTCCGCCTTGCCGTTACTGGCTACAATATAGTCCTGTAGCCTGTTTAGAATCGGCGTGACAATGGCTAAATTGATCGAACCGGGCTGTAACGCAGGATCAACCGGCAGGTGTATCTTCAACTCCGTCACCAGACGCTCCATCTCGGCGGCAAATAGCTTAAGATCACTCATTATGTTTTCGGACGGAGCACCCTCACTAATGGCGGTTTCAAGGGTCTGTGCCAGGTGCTCCAGCGCCACCGCGCCAATTGAGCCAGCACAACCTTTAATCGTATGAGCTTGACGGTGTGCCAGGTTTGTATCTCCGGTGATCAATGCCTCACCTATTACATTTGCCGCATTCGACTCATTTTTGACAAAAGTCCGCAGACTCCAGAGGTACAACTTGTTGTCTCCGTCGAGGCGAGTTAAAGCGCCGGAGATATCCAGACCGGCAATATTCGGGATTACCGTGTCATCGCCCATTTCGTCATCAGGCTGTCCCCTCGGATTCAGAGTGGAGTCCTGGCCACCAAGGAAGGATCCTATGGTACGCAGCATGGTTTGGGCATCAATCGGTTTGGTGACGTGGGCGTTCATGCCGGACTGCGAAATTTTCTGCCGTTCCTCCAGCATGGCATGGGCCGTCATGGCGATAATAGGCAGGGTGATAAAACGGCTGTCCGACCTGATCAGTCTGGTGGCCTCATAACCGTCCATGACTGGCATTTGAATATCCATAAGCACCAGATCGTACTGTGTGCTGCCTCTGGTAATCAGTGTCACCGCTTCCTCGCCGTTGACAGCTATATCCACTGCAGCGCCGGTCTCTTTCAGAAGCTCAATCGCCAGGTGCCGGTTTGTCTCGTTGTCCTCTACCAGCAGGATTGTGGAATCGGAGAAATTGTAGGATTTACCCTTATGTTCAGATTTAGCCGCGCTGATTTTCAAGCACTCTTCCTTGTGAATCCCCTGGGCGATGCCGAACCATGCCGTGAAGCAGAAACTGCTCCCCTCTCCATGCACGCTTTCGCACCATATCTTGCCATCCATCAGTTCCACCAACTGCTTTGAAATTGATAGCCCAAGTCCCGTACCGCCAAACTTGCGAGTGGTGCTGCCATCGGCCTGGGTAAATGGTTGGAAAAGTTTGTTGATCTGTGCGGGCGAAAGGCCAATGCCGGTGTCGCGCACGGAAAATTTGAGCTGCACCCGATCATCTTCCTCTGCCAGGAGCATGGATTCGAGCGCAACTTCGCCGCGCTCCGTGAATTTGACAGCGTTGTTAAGCAGGTTAACGATAATCTGGGTGAGTCGGTGCGGGTCACCGATCAGACAGGTAGCTACTTCCGGCGAAGTCTCAACCAGCAGGTTCAAGCCCTTGTCCAGAGCTTTTTGCTGCATCATGCTGACCACATTGGAAATAACAATATCCGGCCTGAAAGGAATCTGTTCCATCTTAAGGTGTCGTGCCTCTATCTTGGAAAAGTCAAGAATGTCGTTGATAATGTTGAGCAGCAACTCTCCGGCTGAGTGTATCTTGCCGACATAATCGTGTTGACGTGGCGGCAGACTGCTCTTCAGGACCAGGGCGGAAAAACCGATGACCGCGTTTAACGGCGTCCGTATTTCATGGCTCATGTTGGCCAGAAATTCCGATTTGGAACGGTTGGCCGCCTCAGCAGCATCTCGTGCCGCACTAAGTTCCTCGGCTATCCGTTTATCCTCGGTAATATCTTCCTTGATGGCCACAAAATGTGTGATGACACTCCGTTCATCCCTGATGGGCGAAATCGAGGCATGCTCCCAGTATATCTCACCGTTCTTTCTCTTGTTGCACAAGTTACCCCGCCAGACATTCCCGGCAGCGATCGTCTTCCAGAGCTCCTCGTATAACTCTGCCGGCTGCCCGTCCGCTTTTAAGATCCTCGGATTTCGGCCAATGGCTTCTTCCGGCAGATAACCGGTCATCTCGGTGAACTTCGGATTGACGTATTCAATAATGCCGAGATTGTCGGTGATAACAATTGAAGTCGGGCTGCCCACGACCGCACTCGATAGTTGTTGCATCTTTCTCTGGTTCTCTTCCGCTTCGAGCCGCCTCTGGTCGAGTTCGCTATTAAGGGCGGTCAACTCGTAGTTTGCATCTTCAAGTGATCTGGTTCTTTCGGTGACCCGTTGCTCAAGTTCCTTACTATGATTTTTTATACTATTTTCAGCCATTTTTTGTGCGGTAATATCAACGAAGCTTGCAAGGCTTGCCCATATCCGCCCCTGATCATCCATCACCGGTGAGCCGAATACCTCAAGAATAATTTCAGTTCCATCGGGACGCCTGACCATCATGTCGTTAACATGCGACGTCACGCCGCTCATACTCAAAATAATCGGCATCTTTTCCACAGGATATGGCTCGCGGCTATCCATCTTAAAAGCACCGTATACTTCGGAGAGATTGCTACTGGTCGCATCTGGAAGGATTCCACGTCCCAGTAAATTTAAAGCCGCTTCGTTCGCCAGCATCGCTTTTCCGGATGGCACCTCCACCATAAAAACCCCGACGTTGAGGTTTTTTAAAAGCGAAGCGAACAGGCCGTTCTCGATCTTGAGAGCTTCTTCACTCCGTTTCAATTTTTCCGTCTGTTTAATCTCGGTGATATCCTGCAAACAGAGCAGCTGACAGTTTTTATCGGCAGAATCAATTAGAACGGTGGACCCCAGGAGGATGAACTCCTGCAAGTACCCGTGATGAGCAATTTTAAAGTTATGCTCCTCATTCAGATGCGGGTTTCCAGTCTTGAAGGTGTCATCAATAGACTTTAGCAATGAGCAGTTACTGCAGTTTATCCCGAAGCCGCAGCCACGCGGGTCGTCCAGAGCGTTGGCGCAGCCGAACACTCCGCAGGCATGACCCCCTTTAAGACCCTCTTCGGAAATGCCGGTAAAAAGGGTGAAGGCATGATTCGCATAGAGGATTCGCCGGTCGGTATCCACCAGGCACAACATTACCGGAACGCTGTCGTAAATGGCCTTTAGTTCTGACTTGTTATGGCTTAGAGCCTCTTCGGTTCGCTTGCGAATAGTTATGTCGCGATTGCAGGCTCGGCGACCCATAGATTTGCCGTTTCCGTCAAAGATCTCCTGGCAAACGTGCGCAATCCAGCGTTCCTCGCCGCTACGGGTAAGTATGCGGAAATCCATGCCCTGGCAATCCGCCGGCGTCAGACCGTTAGCATCAAAGTCATGATGGTGCCTGAATCTATCTCTGTCATCCGGGTGTATGATCCTGATCAACTGTTCGGGATCCACCCGGAATTCGTCTGCGGTATAACCGGAGATACGTTCGCAGGATGGGGAGCAGTAGACAATACTCTCATCTACACCCTTCCAGTATTCCCAATTGTAGGTATTGTCGGCCACTGCCCGGTATTTTTCTTCGCTCTCCAAGGTTACTTGTACTAACTGCTTGCTCCACCGGTTATAGATACCCAACCCTGCACCAAGCATCAGCATCGCACTGAAGATGGCCACCCACCAGGCCTGCGTTTTAATCGGTTCGGAAATCTCGGACAGATCGACTTTGGCAACGATCGCCCAGGAAGAACCGGGAATTTTTCTTGCTACAGACAATACATCCACACCCCGGTAATCCTTGCCTTCGAATATCCCTTCCTGACCAAGAGCAGCCCGTACTGCAGCCATGCCGGTATCTGCCAGAGGGACGCGTAATTTCAGTGCCGTGCCTTTACGATGGCGCAATTCGTTCAGGAAAATAATCTCTTCGCCCCTGCGTTCAACCAGTAATGTTTCAGATGATGCGCTTACCGTCGGCCAGGTTTTAAGCAGCGGATAAAGGAATTGCTGCGGGTCGATATCCAGAATCAGCACGGCAACTGTTTTAAACTGCTTATTGATTGTGTGCCCGATCGGGACCACAAGATTAAGATGCACTTCACCGTCGTCTTCGTCCTTGTGAATATCGGAAAAAAAGACCACAGGCTTTCGCACTGTATCCTCAATCAAGCGTCGGGATATGATATCCAGTTTGTTGTCGGCATCTATGGCCGAAACCAGCAGCGTTCCATCCGCCTTGTAGAGTGCGGCACTGTGGTATCCGTAACTACTGCGCAGGGTTTCCAACCAGGTTTTCAGTTCATCCGGAGTGGTCGGGGGCGCCAAGCCTGCCAGATAATCCCGGAGACGGTCAGCAAGGATGGTGTTGTTATGGATGGTGGCAGCATCCCCGAGTCGTTCCTTGCGCCACTGGATGATCTGTTCTGCCTTTAATTTCGCTATGGTGGTCAATTCGTTCCATTTTTCTTCAATTATCAGATGTTTTACATGGCTGAAATAGCCATAGCCCGCCACGCAGATCATAACGATAATGACGAAAAAAAACATTATATGGCTGCGTTGAACCGCGCCGGAGTCGTTTTTTGTATTTATTAACATAATGGATTGCCCTCTTTGCAGTTCAGATTTCCTGACCCGGAACGGGATATTTTTTTCATCATTCCCACGCTCCAGCGTGGGAATGCATCCCCGGACGCTCCAGCGTCCCGATTCCAGGATGACGCGACGCTGGAGCGTCACAGGCTCCGTTCCCACGCCGGAGCGCTCATCGTTATACACAAGACTGTAACGTATCTTCTTTAAATGAAAGACCGACAGACAAAAAGCTTGTCATCCTGAGGTACGAAGGATCTGCTTATTGCTTTTGACTTAATTCATTCAAGCCAACCAATACTCAAATCTTCCCAAGTCGGATTCATGGATTCAATCAATTCAATTTTTCTGGAACGAAGCCAACCCTTTAATACCTTTTCTCTTTCAATTGCAGCATTGACGTCCTCTGTCTGCTCAAAGTAAACAAGTCTGTGGATATTGTATTTAGATGTAAAGCCTTGGACTAACTTATGTTTGTGTTCGTAAAGCCGTCGCATAAGATCATTGGTTACGCCTATATATAAAGTCCTTGATTTGCTTGCAAGAATGTAAACGGCATACATTTTCAAATTCAAATTCCTTTACAACAGATTCTTCACTCCGTTCAGAATGACAAAAAAGACTCTTCAATCTGTACAGAATAAGAAACAGGTATTATCCTAAAACAGGTGTCATCTTGAGGTACGAAGGATCTGCTTTTTGCTTTTATAACGATCAAAATCAACAGCAGATCCTTCACTTCGTTCAGGATGACAGTCAAGGTTGTGTATATTCGTTGCAGTTCCAACTTGTTCAATGCGCCGTAGTACAATTCCATCGCCGTAACCGAACTCAAACAAATATTTTTTAGACCAATAGTTTCGAGGGTTTGTAGTACTTCTGCATTCCCTTTGAATACTTCGATGAAAATATTCGTATCAACAAGAGTCATTTCGTAGACCTTTTCCATGCCTTGTCGCGTATTTCTTGAAGAGAAATATCACGATCTTTCCATATACCCGCCAAAGATCTCAGTGAAGCAGCAGGATCAGGTATATGGCTACTCCGAGTCTGATTTACTTTGACACCATCTATGGATTGCAACAAACGTAACACCACGTTTTTTGTATGAGCATCCGTCACTATTATATTAAGTTTTTCCATAGTTATCCTCCCGTACCTGTATGAACCGCTAAAAACCTTACGTAGTCAACTTCCATGCAAATTCAGAATCTTTCAGATTGAATCAGCCTTTAAGTTTTGAAAAGTTTTTCAGTATCCGCAGACCGATTTCCTGCGATTTTTCGGGGTGGAATTGAGTAGCAACGACGTTGTCCTGCCAAATGGAGGAACAAAATTCGAAACCGTAGTCAGTAGTCGTGGCTATGACACAGCTTTTATCCGGTTTGACGTAATAGGAGTGAACGAAGTAAACGTTGCTACCATCTGTAATACCGTCAAAAACGGGCGGACGGCAGTTGAAGATAAGCTGATTCCACCCCATCTGCGGAACTTTCAATTTTTCACCGGCAACTACCATCTGATCCGGAAATCGAAGAACATGACCCGGTATTACGTTCAACCCTTTATAAAGCCCGAATTCGACACTGTCACTGAACAGCATCTGCATTCCGACACAGATGCCAAGAAAGGGTCTTCCTTCAGCAATGATTTTCAGAATTGGTTCAACAAAGCCACCCTGTTCAAGGTTATGCATGCAGTCGCGAAACGCACCGACCCCAGGCAGAACAACTCTTTCGGCCTGAAGAACAACCTTCGGATCTGAGGTGATAACCGCATCAGAGCCGATTTTTTCAAACCCTTTCTGTACGGAACGGAGATTGCCCATTCCGTAGTCAATAATGGCGATCATTTGATACCTTTCTTGTTCACCGTTATTGGTTATGCAATTCGTGAAAAATCGGCGATTTTACCAAACATGCGCGCAATGACCGTCAATAGAGCCAGACGATTGGCTCTAATGTGCGGATCTTCAGCCATAACCATTACTTTGTCAAAAAAGTGATCCACCGGCCCCCGTAAAGTGGCAATTTCAGTCAGAGCTTCCAGCCATGCGCCGGAAGCGACCAGCGAGTCTGCAGAAGATTTGGTTACATGAATAGCCTGGTAAAGGCACGCTTCTGCGTCATCCTGAAACAGAGCCGGGTCGACCGGAGCATCTACACCCTCTTTGATAATGTTTCCGACCCGCTTGAAGGCGATCGTCAACGGTTCAAAATCCGGGCGGGTTTTGAACTCGGCCACTGCGGCAATCCGCGACCGCACATCAACAAGATCATCAAAGCCGGCAGATGTAGCAGCATCAACCACGTCAGGCGCAAAAGAGTTTCCGATCATATTGATAAATCGGCCCTTGAAAAATTCCGTCACTTCAACAGCAACCTGCGCTTTCGGACGATTTAGTTTATTTGAAAGGAGGGTCAGAGATTCGTCGATCAACGACGGCAGCGACAGTCGGTAGCCTTTATCAAGTATGATTGAGATGATACCTATGGTCGCGCGCCTCAGAGCGTAAGGGTCGGCGGCGCCGGTTGGAATCAGGCCGACTCCGAAGCAGCCGCAGATGGTATCCATTTTGTCAGCTATGGAGACAAAACAGCCGCAGTCTGAAGCCGGGAGCGCCCCCCCTGCCTGTATCGGCAGATAATGCTCGGCAATCGCAACGGCCACCTCCGAACACTCCCCTTCAAGCAAGGCGTACTCCCGCCCCATAATCCCCTGAACCTCAGGAAACTCTCCAACCAGGCCGCTGACAAGATCGGCTTTAGAGAGCCAGGCGGCGCGGGAAGTGTTGCTTTTTACAGATGGATTCAGACGCTCGGCCAACCCCTCCGCCAGTAACCTGAACCGCTCCATTTTTTCGAAGGATGTGCCCAGCATCTGCTGATAGACAACTTTTTTTAGCGACTCCACCCGATCATCCAGCCTGACTTTCTGATCCTCTTCGAAGAAGAATCTGGCATCCGACAGCCTGGCGCGAAGAACACGCTCATTTCCCTTAACCACAACCGAAGGATCTTCAGTCAGGGTGTTGTTTATGGTTATAAAACCGGGGAGCAGCCCCCCTTCAGCATCAACAATAGAAAAGTAGCGTTGATGGCTCCGCATTGATGTTATCAGCACCTCTTTTGGAACCTTCAGAAATTCAGGCGAAAAGGTGCCATGAACGACGCTGGGGTATTCAACAAGGTATGTCACCTGCTCCAACAGCTCTTCGTCCGGCAACAGATGACCACCGGCTGCTACGGCAACCCTGTGTGTCTCAAGGCGAATTATCTCTTTCCTCTTTTCCGGATCCGGAATTACAAAATGCCGCTCGCATTCGTCCAGATAATGGGCAAAATTATTTACCGGAAAGGTTGTGTTAGCCATAAAGCGGTGTCCACGAGACACTTTCCCGCTCATGATTTCGCCAAACGAGAACGGCACAATTATGCCGTCGTACAGCGCAACTATCCAGTGAATAGGGCGTGCGAAGCGCACATCCTGACTCCCCCATCTCATCGATTTTTTGAAAGGGATATTCGTAACCAACGCCGGCAGAATCTCCGTCAGCAACTCAAAAGTCGGCCTTCCGGGCGCGTGCTTACAGACAAACAGATATTCACCCTTTTCGGTGGTAATAGTCTGAAGCTCGGCAACATCGACCCCCTGGCCACGAGCAAAACCCTCGGCGGCCTTGGTCGGCTTCCCATCTGCGTCGTAAGCGGCTTTAACCGATGGGCCTGTCGCCGTTATTTCGGCGTCCGGCTGGAGTGCCGGGATCCCTTTTACGACCAGAACCAGGCGCCTTGGAGTAGCCATGGTTTTTATTTCGCCAAATGAGAGTCGGGCAAGCGCAAGCTCTTTAGTGATAATCGCTTTCATTTCCGCAGTGGCACGCGGTATAAATCCCGCCGGAATTTCTTCGCAGCCGATTTCAAGAAACAGTTCTTTCGTACTCATCAGGCGACACCTCCTTTCAACAGTGGAAAACCGAGCCGTTCACGCATCCGAAGGTAGCCTTCGGCGCAGACACGAGCCACACCTCGAACCCGGCCAATGTAGGATGCCCTCTCGGTCACCGAAATTGCGCCACGGGCATCAAGCAGGTTGAAGGTGTGCGAGCATTTCATAACGTAGTCGTAGGCGGGAAGAACCAGCTCTTTATCAACCAGTCGCAAACACTCTTTCTCGTACATGCCAAAGAGCTGCAGCAGCATGCCAACATCTGCTTCCTCAAAATTATGCTTTGAGAATTCGACCTCGCTTTCGTGGTGGATATCACCGTACTTTATCCCTTTGACCCACTCCAGATCATATACATTATCAACCCCCTGAAGATACATGGCGATCCGCTCGCAGCCATAGGTAATCTCGGCCGGAATCGGCTTCAGGTCGATGCCGCCCGCCTGCTGGAAATAGGTGAACTGGGTAATTTCCATGCCGTCCAGCCAGACTTCCCAGCCAAGCCCCCAGGCGCCCAGAGTCGGTGACTCCCAGTCGTCTTCGACAAAACGAATGTCATGCTTTGCCGGATCAAGCCCGAAGGAGCGGAGCGAATCGAGATAGAGGTCAAGGATGTTGAGGGGCGAAGGCTTCATTATAACCTGAAATTGATAGTAATGCTGGAGCCGGTTGGGGTTTTCGCCGTAGCGCCCGTCGGTTGGGCGTCTGGACGGTTCAACGTACGCCACATTCCACGGCTCTGGGCCAAGAACGCGCAGAAAGGTGGCGGGATTAAACGTACCGGCTCCCTTTTCTGTATCGTAGGGCTGCTGAATGATGCAGCCCTGCTTTGCCCAATAGCCTTGCAGGGAGAGGATAAGATCTTGAAATGTCACGTATGTACCTCCGAATAGGGTGTGTTAAATATGACGGCAGAAAGGAGGTGATGAATAGCAGAATCAGCGGCTTAGGTCAAGTTCGAGAAGATCGACGAAATAAATATCATATAAATGAGGCAAGGGAGTCTACGACAAACGTAGCCTGTTCAAGAGTGGCGGCAGGATAGCTGTTGGTGACAGCGCAGACCTTCAAACCGGCGGCTTTTGCCGCAGATATCCCTGCCGGGGTATCTTCTATGGCGAGCGTCGCCACTTTTGAGAAGGAATTATTATTAGCCGAGAGCAGTTTCTGGAACGCAAGCTCGTAACATTCAGGGTCCGGCTTGCTTGCCGCGACATCATTGGCCGTCACTATGACCTTGAAATAATCGGCGATGCTAAGCATTGCCAGGATAGGATCAATATCAGAGCGTAGCGCCCCGCTACAGATTGCCAACGGTATTTTTTTTGTATGCAGGAGTCTGATCAGTTCCACAACACCCTGATATGCCTTAACTCCGGAGCGGATAACCTCATTGAAGACGGAGGCTTTCCGCTCGATCAACTGGAACAATATCTCCTGGCTGAGCACCCTGCCTTTGGCGGAAAAGGCGTGCCTGAAGGCGTCCCTGTCGTCAAAACCGATATATGTTTCAACATATTCCTGCCAGGTAAAATGCAACCCGAACGGCTCCAGCGTACGCTGAAATGCGGCATGATGAATAGGTTCCGTATCAACAATTACGCCATCAAAATCAAAAATAACCGCTGCAGCCTGAGTACCGTCTGGAAGTGCAATCATGATCTTATCTAGCTCCATTTTTCTTTTATCCCTTTGCTTGTCCTTAAGATACCACTTCTATCGAGCCTGAACCAATAAAAAATATGGTTGACGATTTGCGATTATGCTCTATTATCTAGCAAATGCTCGAATGCGAGCGAAGGATATCTTACGATTGTGGAGGCAGTTATGGCGTTACGAGTCGCAATAAACGGATTTGGCAGGATTGGAAGAATGGTGTTGAGAGCAGCCAGCAAAGAGAAAAATATTGAGTTCGTCGCAATTAATGATCTTACCGACGCAGCTACCCTGGCGCATC
>CAIMXI010000096.1 GCA_903845365.1 uncultured Geobacteraceae bacterium
AAAACCGAGGTAGAAGACCTCTACCTGCCATACAAACCAAAACGACGCACAAAGGCGACGATTGCCCGTGAACGAGGCTTGGAGCCTTTAGCCGACATCATAGCTGCTCAAAATGTGACTACAGGAACTCCCGAGGAAATAGCTTCTCCATTTATTGATCCAAATAAGGAAGTTGCTGATGCTGCCGCAGCTCTGGAAGGAGCAGGTCATATCCTGGCTGAGCGTCTTTCTGATGACGCCGACGCTCGTGCCATGGTGCGGCGACTTACTAAAGAACAGGGCGTTATGGCCTCGCGTGTAGCGTCCAGCTATAAAGAGCAGGTAACTAAATTTGAGATGTACTATGACTTTCAGGAACCGTTCAAATCTATTCCTTCTCATCGTATGCTGGCTATGCGCCGTGGTGAAAAAGAAGAGGTTCTCTTTCTTTCTATTGTCGCTCCAATTGAACAACTCCTCGTTGGATTAAAGTCACGGTTAATTCTGCGTGATAGCATCTTCACATCTCTACTTGAAGGAGTTGCAGAGGATGCCTACAAGCGATTAATTGCCAGCTCTATCGAGGTAGAATTGCGTCTGGAGAGCAAAGATCGTGCTGATGAAGCAGCAATTCAGGTATTTGCTCGGAATCTGCGGGAACTGCTACTGGCACCGCCTGCCGGTGGAAAACGAGTTCTCGGTATAGATCCTGGATTCCGTACAGGTTCTAAATTGGCAGCAGTTGATGCCACCGGACGTTTTCTGGAGCATGTTACTATTTATCCTCATATCGGTGATGGACGAATTCCACAGGCAAAGCAAGATCTATTAAGGTTGATCGAATTCCACGCAATCGAGATGGTAGCAGTCGGTAATGGGACCGCTGGTCGTGAGATGGAAATTTTTGTCAAGGAGACTTTAGCGACTGCAGGACGACAATTACCAGTGGTGTCGGTCAGCGAGGCAGGTGCCAGCATCTATTCGGCTTCTGATATTGCCAGGGAGGAGTTTCCTGAATTAGACTTGACTGTACGTGGTGCAATCTCTATCGCTCGAAGACTTCAGGACCCGCTTGGAGAACTGGTAAAGATCGATCCTAAGAGTATAGGGGTTGGTCAGTACCAGCACGATGTAAATCAAGGTATGCTAAAGAAGTCACTGGATGCAGTGGTGGAGTCTTGCGTCAACTATGTAGGGGTGGATTTGAACACCGCGTCATGGGCTCTACTGGCCTATGTATCAGGAGTTGGCCCGGCACTTGCCAAGGCTATTACACGCTATCGCGATGAGAACGGAACATTCGATACTCGCAAGGCTCTTCTCAAAGTACCTCGCTTTGGAGCCAAGGCATTTGAACAGGCGGCAGGGTTCCTCCGTATCAGAGATGGAAAGCACCCACTTGATAATACAGCAGTTCATCCAGAGCGTTATCTACTGGTAGAGACAATGGCGACCGATTTAGGCGTCACACTGAAACAACTGGTTGCAGATTCGACGTTAGTCGGCAGTATAGACCTTAAGCTGTACGTAACAGAGAACGTTGGACTACCAACCCTTAACGATATTATTGAAGAGCTGAAGAAACCAGGGCGTGATCCGCGCAGCCAGTTCCAAACGGCATCCTTCAGAGATGATATCCGGGAGATCAGCGATCTAAAGGCCGAGATGATCCTGCAAGGAGTGGTGACAAATGTGACGGCTTTCGGGGCTTTCGTTGATATCGGTGTTCACCAGGATGGATTGGTGCATATAAGCCATCTGGCTAATCGCTATGTCAAAGATCCAAATGATGCGGTCAAAGCAGGACAGGTGGTAAAAGTCAAAGTCTTATCAGCGGATGCCCAACGCAAGCGGATTTCACTGTCGATCAAAGAAGCGGCGTAGTACAATGAGATTTGAGCCCAAAAGGCATTTGAGATTTGCGGATAACACACAATGAACTATTCAGTATCCTCCAAGAGATATTGAGATTTTTGATAGCTGCACTTGATCACCCATCCCCTCAAAAATAAATATTTCTATAATAAAACGACACGACCTGTCATGCGCTTGGCGGATACTGATTACATATTCAGAGTAATTTGTGTTATCCAAGGAGGCGGGTCATGCATTTTTTCCTTTTACTACTGGTGGTTGCAATGCTAGCAGGTTGTGGAAACGGTAATTCTTGTGAAGGTGTTGATACGAGCCAGGCTCCTACCAGCATTTCTCATACCAGCTCAGGCACGATATATTATTGGGGTGACTGCAGCCGAGTCTACCCGAATAAATAATCCAAAACACGCACTCTACAGGAAAACGATATGACAGATGGTAATCATGACACCCTCGTGTACCGACTTGCACAGATTCTTATCAAGCTGAACCAGGGGGAGAAACTTGACCCTTTGGCACTTGCTGATGAATTCGGCGTTAATCTGCGCACCGTCCAGCGTGACCTCAATGTGCGCTTCGCCTACCTACCTTTACAGAAAACCGATGGCCGCTATCACCTTGAACCAGCATACCTCGGTAAGCTCAGTACCCGTGATATTGAGCGTTTCGCCAGTCTGGCGGGTGTTCGGGGTTTGTTTCCGTCGCTTTCGGACGATTTTTTGGGTGATATATTTGATAGTCGTATTCAGTCGGCACTTCTGGTCAAAGGACACAACTACGAGAATCTTGCTGGTAAAGAAGAGGTGTTTCGTCAACTGGAACGGGCTATCGTCGCTCGTTACCATATCTCCTTCGATTACGCAAAGGACGATGGAGATAAAACATATACAGCCGTCGCTCCGTTTAAGCTGATGAATCACAAGGGTATCTGGTATCTCGTGGGCCGTGATGGCGACAAGCTCAAAACCTTCTCCTTCGCAAAGATAGAACAGGTAACCGTACTTGACACCCGTTTTGCCAACGATCCGAAGATGGACACAATGTTGAAAGAGGAAGACGGCATCTGGCTTGGGGAGGAAAAGAGGGAAATCGTCCTCCAAATAGCCAGCGAGATTGCTGGATACTTCAAGCGACGTAAGTTGATAGCCAACCAGGTTATCGAAAAAGAACTGGAAGACGGCGGCCTCATCGTCTCGGCAAAGGTTGGCCACGAGAACCAAGTGCTACCTATCGTGCGGTACTGGATTCCATACATTCGTGTCATAAGTCCGGAGGGATTGCAGAAGGAATTGGAAAAGGAATTACGGAAGTATCTGGAGAGGGTTGGCTGTTAATCTATCGTAAAATAGAAAGGAATTAACCATGGCATCAGTATATTTTTTAATTTCACTTTTTGCAGCAGCCTGGGTTTTTTACGATGCAAAGTCACGTGGAAAAAGTAATGCGGTATCTTTCCTTTGGTGTCTTGGAACACAATTGTTGCTGTTAGTCTTTCTGCCAGCCTGGCTCTTGTTAAGACCCAATAGCCATCCTAGTGTCATGATTGTTGAGAATCCAGTACGTTGCGCACACTGTGGGAGATAGCATCATGGACTCCAGTTATTCTGATCCAAGTCGTGCAGATTGTGTAAAAATAGGCGGCGACCAGCGTTTATTACGGATCCTCTTTTCAATTATGTTGTTGCTTTGTCCGTCTATTGCTTCTGCTGCTGAAAAGTCAGATTACACGGTTTTTGATTACATAATAGGTTTTGTTGCCGTGGATATTATCCTTTCAATTATGTGGTATTTGCTTAAAAAATAATGCTATGTTCTGGCTTGCATAAAATAAATATCCTGCAATGCTCAATAGTTGGAGACACCGTAGCTGCTTTTGGGCCGTTAATCTATATCTACCTGCTGAAACGTCGTAAAAACAAGCAGGCAGAGTGCCTACCAGACCATCAATAATAATGGGAGTTATGATGAGTGCATTTAAGAGAGCAGCAGTGATGATCGTGGTTGCTTTAGTAGGGGCTTTGTTAATCTCACTCAATTCTAATAACAAGCTTACCTATGAAGACCGACTGATACAAGCAGGGCTTAAGGAGGCACTGGGGCCTGAAGCCATTGAGCTCCTACACGAATCTTCCGAACTTCAGGCTTTGTTCCTTGATTATTCTGAGAAAAGGGAACTTGTCCTAAAGGCGAGAATGGCTATCGACAAGTACGGCGATGTTGCACGAAAAATACTTGTGATATATGGAGCAGAGGAAGAATTTAAGGAAATACTAACTAAATACGGTGAGAATGTAATTCCAGTTATCCAATACTTCGTAACCAATGATCCATTTTCTGTTCGTATGTCCCAAACTGCAATAATTAAAGTGCAGAACATCATAGAAGCAGCTAGAAGGAAAATGGCAGCTTTTGTAAAAGGCCAATCTATCGCCCCACCGGTGTCTTATAAAATAAGCTTTGAACCAAATGATCAGGGGTGGTATGCGGTTATGAATATTAGCTCCGGTGGACACAACTTCTTAAGTCAATTCGAGACCGCTCCTAAAAACGAGGTTGTGTGGATACAATCCAAACGTCTAACAGATGCTATTGAATCCTTTTTTCTGTCTGGCGTGAGGAACTTCGAAACCAAATATGCACTTGACCAAGAGATTAAGACGGAAGATCTCTTATGGGTCATTGTCGATACCGCAGTTGTCGTCAGCTCTTTAAAAGTACTTCGTGTAGTTAAAATGGCTCGCGCCGGGAAAGCAGTAAAAGTGGCTGGAACGATGGAAAAGGAAATTAGCCTGCTAAATCGCACGAAACTCCTCGCGGGTCGTCTTATTCCCAAAGGTGTCTTCGGTCGGGCAATATTGAAGTACGGTACAGTCGTGGGAGGTATCTACGTGGCTGTGAAGCATCCTGGAATTCTGAATAGCATATTTGCAGAGGCGGCTCAGTTGTTTGGATTGAATCCTCAATTGGTGCAGGTCACCTGTTGGGCGATACTGATCTATGCTATATGTATGCCACTCTCGCCCATCCTTCGCATCCTACTGCCAGCTTTCATTCAGGCCCTTTCCATGCTCTCCGCTTCCATTAGTCAACTTAATCGTCTATTTGCCCTAAATAAACCTGCCGGAGAAATACATGAATAGAAAACAGAACTCTTCGCCTTCGCAAATTTCAAGGAGCCACTAAATGGAAACTGGAAAAATAGAACGGGAATGAGGAACAACTATCCACTCCCAATTACTAAACAAGTGACGACGTTAGCGCCGGTAAATTTCTGATACTCAGGCCTTCCATTTTTAAGCCCAGTAAGTGAGATTTCGTTCCACATTCTGATAAAAATACATTCCCCTTCAAAAATAGTTAAAAATACGACACCACCTGTCATCTGCATGTCGGATACTGGCCTCACACAAGATATTTTGTGATCTTATGCCTTCGTGCTGGAAAAGGAGGATGGTGATGATGGTCAGAATTTTATTGGTGTTTTTTGTTATCTCCGGTTGCGCAACCCCAAAACAGTGGAGCGCAATTGGTGGCAGTCGGGCAGACGGAACGGTGCGACTTGCCTTTGAATATGGCGCGTTTGAGAAACCGCAATTTGAACAGGGTCAAGGCGTTCAATTGGCTACCGAGCGATGCCGAGCATGGGGGTACACAGGTTCGGAAGCGTTTGGCGGCGCACATCAGCAATGCACAACCCGGAATCAATACGGATGCGTCGCATGGCGGGTGTTTGCCGATTTCCAGTGTACCGGGAGGTGAATTGCTGGAGGAACGGAATATTTATAATAGAGAAATGGGAGGTGGAAAGATGAATGTATTAATTGTCATAATTGTTTTAGCAGCACTTGGCCTACTTGGGGTTGTTACCAAGTCAATTCTCGCTGTGTTAGTCGGCGCTGTCGGTTTAGTGGCATCTTTCCTCGTATTCTGTACGGGTACTTTGTTTGGTATCCTGGGTCACGTAATCGCTTTTGTGATCAGTATTGCAGCACTCACGGCCATCATTATATTCATTCCAGCTTTGCTACTCGTCATAATTCCAGGGATCTTTCTTGCATTTTTGTATGTCAGGAAAAAGAGCTACCCTGCTACTTTTCGTAATGTGCAAAGGAGTAAAACCGTCGTATAGAACATTCAATGTATTCAGTAAAAATTGAGACAATCTAAACAGAAACTGTCATTTAAGGAATAAGCCATAGTATAACACATTGACAAATTGTTGAATGAAGGTAGATTTCTTACTTACACGTTGGCACGGAGGTCGTACATGGCACTTTCATCAGCAGAAATAAAGGAACTAAATATTGCAAAAACTTTTCTCGAAAGCCCCGGTCTTGTAGCAAAAGTCAGTGATTTTGTTGGTAGACCCATTGAATCTGGTCTTAAAACACTCCCCGAGTCATGGAGTGAGCCTCTTAATGACATCACAAGAAAATCAATTGAGAAAGCACTCGACATTGCGCTTTTAACAATGGACAAGGTAGGACAAGGGACTTCGTCAAACTGGAGGCACAAGCTTGCAGTAGGTGCGTCAGGTGCTACAGGTGGGGCTTTTGGGCTACCGGCATTACTAATAGAGCTCCCGGTATCCACGACGATCATGCTTCGTTCGATTGCTGACATTGCTCGTAGCGAAGGTGAGGATTTGCAATGTCCAGACGGCAGGCTTCAATGCGTTCAAGTACTGGCGCTTGGTGGAAAAGTTAAGGGTGGCGACGGGACTGAGTCCGGATATTTCGCTGCACGCGCGGCCCTTGCAAAATCAATATCTGAAGCGGCAGCTCATTTGGCTAAAATGGGGTTGACTGAAAGTGGAGCTCCTGCAATTGTAAGGTTGATTTCTAAGGTTGCAGCACGGTTTTCGATTGTTGTCTCAGAAAAGGCGGCAGCTCAGGCGGTACCGTTAGTAGGCGCATTAGGTGGCGCAGTGATAAATATGCTTTTTATCGATCATTTTCAGGACATGGGGCGGGGGCATTTCATTGTGAGAAGGCTTGAACGCCTTCATGGACAAGCAGTTGTTCGTCAGCATTTCGATTCTTTATAGTTTCGACCCTGGAATTGCTTGTACAGAAATTACGGGAAAGGGAAATGGCGAGTAAGTAGTCAATATTGATGGTGAAAGAATAAAATGAGCCGAAATTCAATGCAAATACTCGTCGAATGGCCTCATTATCCCAGTAGAACCTTTGAAATACCTTTGAAATACGTTGACATAAGTTTATTTCAGGTGGTAACAGTCTAAATCAATCTCTCTTCTAGCCTATCAGATTTATATTAACTGAGGTACTAATTAAGATTTGTTGCACCGATCCTAAGTTCAACTTTAACAACTTTTGTATGGATTCACGATGTGGCCATGCATAGTGAGGAGTCATATGCACAACTTTGCAGTGAACATTAAGGAAATTCTTAAAAAACGTCACGAACACCTCCCAAAGGTTCTGCAGGAGATAGAGCGTTGGAGCACCTTGGACAGCGAGATTTCTTTGCTTGAAGGAGTGGTACAAGAACTACGAGATCATCCACGAACACCAAATCAGTTGAAGGACGGACTTAGAGACTTCCAGACTAATGAACTCCGTAAAAAGATCGCTGACGCGTTGGCTCTTCTTCGCGTAGTCGAAGCACGCTTCTCCCGAACCACGATAAACATTGGAGTAAGTGGAGTTGCTCGTGTGGGCAAAAGCACCTTACTCCAGTCCATTTCTGGATTGTCCGATGAACAAATCCCTGTTGGTAAAGGAGACCCTGTCACGGCGGTGCGGAGTCGAATCTTTCATTCCAAGAGCAATTGCCGTGCCACACTGTTACTTCATTCTTTTGAGAGCTTCCGCGACCTGGTGTTGCGACCCTATGCATTCTCGCTTGGCCTTAACGTTGTACCTGATTCTCTCGGGGCATTTCGCACTTGGACGTACCCGCAATCCGAGGATGATCTTCCGAAAGAATTTCAGACACACTCTAACAGCACCATGTTGGTGCGGCTTCTTGCGATGCAGAAGGCTCTCCCATCCTACCAAGGAGACCTCTCTGGAGGTGAGCGGATCGTTGGTTTTGAGGAACTGCGCCCTTTTGTTGCCTATCCGCTGCATGAAGATGAGCCCCGTCGTTATCTTGCCGTTCGTGACGTCAAGATCGAGTGTCCCTTCCCCAAAGTACAAGTAGAGTCCCTAGGCATTATTGACCTGCCCGGGCTTGGTGAGATCGCTGCAGATGCAGATAATTACCATTTAAACGGGCTCCAAAATGAAGTCGACTTGGTGGTTTTGGTAAAGCGGCCACTCGAAGGTATGGCGTTTTGGAAGACTGAAGATGGGAAGACTGCCAGCTTACTCGATAAAGCTCGCGGTTTCGTCAAGAATCGTCGTGACTTTGTGTTTGTTCTCATCAACTCTGGAGGGGCCGATTTGGAACTCTGTGCCAGTCTCCGCAAGAGTATCAGAATGCTGGCAAACGACGGTGAAGAGGGAAAGAACTTTCTCGTGTTAGAAGCCGACGCTGCCGATCAGGTTTCAGTTGAGGAAAATGTTATCAATCCTCTGCTCGCACACCTTTCCATGCGACTTCCAGTGATGGATCAAGACGTTCTTGAAGGAACAAAAGCGGACTACATTTCTCTCACTTCTATGATTTTAACATCGCTGAAGGATATTGAGAGCGTGTTGACTTGCGTGTCAACGATCTCTCCTAGCACAGCAGAAGATCTTGAGCATCGGGGAGAGGAGCTTCGCAAAGACCTCGCTGCCTCGTTAGGAGACTTGGTTGTCAAACTCCGATCGCAAGCACGTTCTAGCGAAGAGACCCCAGAATATCTCTCTGCGATTGACCTTGCTTACGAAGAGATCCTATCTTGGATTTCAAATGGTTTCGGCGTCGGCCTTGATGCGTGGCAATCGAAAGCACTTAGGAGCATGCAAGCCGAACATAACAGTAGTCCGTTTGCGGCCACCGAACTGAACCGAATTCGCGTTGAAATTAGTAATCGCTATTGCTCTATCGACAATTTTTTCAATTCTCGTGTTAATAACCTATGGTCGGAAATAGCTGCCATATTTAGAAAAGGTATCGGTGAATTGGCTAGCGCAGATGATGGCAAGAAAGTACTCAAGCAATTAAGGACCTTAATGAATGATGCGTCCGAAAAGTGTCCTACTCTATGTGCGGCTATTGACGACCTTTTGGCGTTGCGGCTCGAGTACCGTACACACCTCCATCCTTACGTTCGGCGTGAGCTTGACAGATTAAACCTACAGGTGATGGATACTGAGAGCGGCGAATATAAAGACCAAATTGTAGTCGCAGTGAGCGAAGCCGGTGCAGAGGAGCTCTATCGCCGCATTACTGCTCTTGCTGAACAAGCCGCCTATTACACGAGAAGAGCACTTATCCGTGAGGCTGTTATTCCCGCTCTGGTTCTCCATGCGGCTGCAGAACAGTTTGACGACTCGCTCATCCGATCTGGCGACTCTTTGCGTGAATTCAAGCGACTTGCCCGATCATACCACGATGATATCTGGCCTGGAGTTTTTAATGGCATAATCGATACAAACGCCCGCTTCGCAAAGGTTATTAGGGCAATCCGTACTATCCGGGAACAGCTCGGAACACTAGATGTAGGAGAAAAATAATCATGGCCAATCAACTGTTATACAAGATTGGTGTGGTCGGACCGAATCGTGTTGGTAAGACATCACTGATCACATCAATCCTCAAGGATACTCAAACGCTCCTTTCCAACACTTCACTGTCGATTCATCCCGAGGGGAAACCGACCAAACTAAGATTGGATCGACACCGCAAGGAACTCGAAGGTTCGCTTTACGCCAAAGAGTTTAACCCTGGAGGTCTGAAAGGCACTGAAGAACCGTTTAAGTTTGAGCTTATGATCGACCCTGGTATGCCCGAAATGGGCATTCGCCTCGGACTGCTGGACTATCCTGGTGGTTGGATTGACGACGAAAGACGTCCTGAAGGGCGCGAGAAGGATTGGAATGAATGCCTAAGTTGGATCAATGAAAGCTCGGTGCTCTTGGTACCTATAGATTCAGCAGTACTTATGGAGGCCGACCAGAGTCGATACCAGAGGGCCGTGCCTTGGATACTCACGACGACAGAGGTGGAGGACATTGCTCGTATGTGGGCAAAGGAGCGAAAGCAGCGCAACCGTGAGCCAGCACTGTTGATTCTTTGTCCACTGAAGTGCGAGTCCTATTTTACGGATAATGGTGGTCAAAGGGACGAATCCAAAGAATTATTTGATAAGGTATCTAAGGCTTATAGCGGATTGTTAAAATCCGTCCGCGACGAAGCATCTCACTGTAAGATCATTTATGCTCCAGTTGATACGATTGGCTGTGTGGAAATATTGAGTGCAAAATGGAAAGAAGAGATCAATTTGCCTGGAGGGTTTGAGTTTTCTGCAAACTATCTAGTGCGTAATCCAGGCAAACAGAACGTCTTGGGTGCAGATGCTGTACTTATAGCGTTATGCAAGCATCTTGTGGAGGCAAAACAAGGCGTGGCCGTTGAAATAGCTAGAGAGCATCAATCAAAAGCTGTCACTGCAAAAGAACGTGCCAAGCGTGATGAAGGTTTCTTCACTAACATCTGGTTGTGGCTCAACGGTGAAAGGGACTTGCGCAATAAAATAGCCGTTATGCTTGACAAAAAATCAAGGGATGATTTGAAACGTGTTCTTGATATGGATGAGGTAATTAATCAGCTATCGAAGAAAGTTTACGGCTCTCGTGTACATGAATTATAGGAGGTACTAGTGGCATTTTACCTGCAGACTCGTGGACGAACCAACGACTACGCCTTCCTTGGGGATATGCCAAGTGATCATTGGTGGACCAAATATAGGGAATTTACTGCATTTGAAGACCCGACGATTTTGGTACACTCGGATGGGCCAACGTGGAAAGTTTGTTTAAGCGGAATCCCTTCAAGCAGAAAAGATCGAGTCGGGACGACGATCCGTTATACCCTTGTTCTGGAGGGTAGTCAGTCCGAAGAGAGGAGTTGTTCGGCTGCATATGAATCTGTTGCCACTTGGCTCAGTGATGTTGCTAATGCAGGATCTCAAAATACGTTACAAAGGGAACTCGACTCGGAGTTTCCCGAAGAATTCGTTGAACAAACAATAATCCGTCATGATTCGAAGCCGTTTGGTGGTGACATCGCTAATAAAATAGAGAAGGCTTTATTGGGACTGCTTAAAAGGCCTAACGCTATTGAAAAAGAGCCATCCATATCCCCAAACAATGAAGAGGCAGGGCACTTGTCTTGGGTTGGTGCTTTGGAGAAACCTCGACCACGCAAAATTTTTTTGAAGCGAGTACAAGGTCTGCTTAATGGTCAAGTCGGTCGCGCACTAATAATGAACTTGGTCGAATCTGTGGATGAGGCACGTACCATCGTTTATCAAGGACTACCTGCTGTTGTGTTGATCGAAGATAGTGCTAAAGAACTTGGTCCTAACATTTTACCCTTTATTGAAAAAAAAAAGATTCAAAAGCAAACAATATATTAGTTCGCGAATCTCAGAGTAAGGTGTGGATTGTGTGTTTGCTAGTCGGAGTATTATGTGCAGTCTTTTTTCTATGGTATCTTCTCACGCGCAATCCCTCATGAGTGAGTAACAGCAGGGGGAATTTTTGTCTGGAAATTAATACAAAAAATTGATTCTAAAAATATCCATAACAGCATGCAAAAAAGCAATTTACAGATAGATATCGGTAAAGCATTTTTCAAATGTATATTTTCTGCTGAGTATCCAACCGGGGTTAACTCGGAATTCCCTCAAGAGGTTGTGTGATGAATCTAAAACAAACGTTTAATTCAACAGAATCAAGGGTTAGTTTCCTGAAAGGTTTAGCGTTATTGTCAGTAGCTGATGGCAAAGTAGACGAGACTGAAAAAGAATATTTCTTTAATGCGGGGATTGGCCTTGAAATCCCCGAAGATCAACTTAAGAATATTATTTCTATTTTTGCTCATGATGCCGGTGAGATAGACACGGTTAGTGTGATCTTCGAGAATAAGAAGCAGTCTCTGCTTTTTTTAAGAGAAGCTATCCAATTATGCTATTTGAACGGCGATTATTGCCTTGCTGAACGTAAACTGGTGAATTCATTTGCTGCTCAATTTAACATAAATAAATCA
This sequence comes from uncultured Geobacteraceae bacterium, assembly GCA_903845365.1. Classification (GTDB taxonomy): domain Bacteria; phylum Desulfobacterota; class Desulfuromonadia; order Geobacterales; family Pseudopelobacteraceae; genus JACRCG01. The sequence goes on from CAIMXI010000096.1 coordinate 12,022, forward strand.
GGTGTAGAAAAACTTGAGAAATGGGTAATTGGTGGAATTGATTGGTCTAAAACTGGGGATACTCTTTTAGCCGAACTGGAGGCGCAATAAATGGGATATGGTGTTTTTTTGGGGATTGTCGGTGCGGGAGTTGCAGTAATTGCTGCTCCAGCTATTGGTGCTATTGCTAGTGCCGCTGGACTCGGCGTAGCGGCAGGTGCGTTATCAGGTGCAGCCGCATCTTCCGCAGGGTTAGCTGCTCTAGGTGGAGGTTCACTGGCAGCAGGTGGTTTAGGAATTGCGGGTGGAACTACCGTTGTTGGGGCAGTTGGGGCTACCGCCGGTGTTATAGCCGATTTTATAATCGATACCGTAAGAGGATAAAGTCGGAATTGCGTAGGAGTGGTCGCGTCTACATTCAAAATTGTTGGCATAGCCGTAAAACAACAATGCCAGCAACATCGCCGGATTATAAGGCCGTGAACCACGCCCGGCGTATGATTCTTTCAAAGGACGAAGGTCAAGCTGTTCTACCACGTCAACCACAAAACGAGCCAGATGGTCTTTAGGCAGCCAGTCTTGTACTGAAGGTGGCAATAAAAACAGCGTTTCTCGGTCAACTTCGACAAATTTGGGTACCATGTATTCTCCAGTATCTAACCAATTGATATCATACGAGATATATACTTGATAACCGTCTAAAGTGCAAGCACTAAAATAGCATTTATTTAAATAATATCAGGCTGTTATAACAACAAATACGACCAGCAGGCACAGACTATTCAAGAAGATTTTCACGTTCTTAAAACGCAAATTTGGAAGCCATTTTTTGCGGAACTGGTAAGTCCGACAGACTCCTAGGCCATAGAAACACATTATCAGCTTTTTGGCAATCCTTTTATGAGGTGAGGGTGTAATTCAAACTGTAAGGAATTTCTGCATGATATTTTGCTAGACATTTCCTCGAAGGTAATGTAAGCCACCATGGGAAACTCGAACTCTCTCATGGAGGTAGGCAATGACTGATCAGACCCGGAGCCTTGAGGAAC
>CAIMXI010000097.1 GCA_903845365.1 uncultured Geobacteraceae bacterium
AATATTTTGGTGCCATTCCGGTGACTGCAACTGATCAGAGTGGCGGCAGAGATTATCCCACAAATCTTCCATCGTTCGCATTTTGTCCTGAATAGTCATCTGTTCCAGAGGAAGCACGTTATACATAAATCACCTCATTTTAATATTTCCACTCCGCAACCAAATCATTACAGATATTTTTGGCCACTTTTTGAAGCTGTATTCTTCAATATCAGCATCTTAGCTCCAATTCCGCACGTGCGGAATTGCCTGATATTTATCCTCGTTCCTACTCGCTGCGCCACATATCGTCGGGGTGATTCCTGCTCTTGCTCACTCTCAAAGACACTCATACTTCGTAGGTTGCGTTACGCTTTTCAACGCGAAGTTTCGATGTCTGGAGCATCAAACCAGCTGTGTTTCACGATGAGACTGTTCAACAGCAACCTACAAAATTAACTCACTTCATCAAACCCATCACATCATCGCGTACCTGCGTGGCAATATCAAGACACTGCTTACAGATAGCATGGTCAGGCATGAAATATGGCAACACACTAAAAGCGGGATATTTTGTAGGCAAATAAATGGAGTCAAGTAGATCAATTTCATCATCAGTTATGGTGAGTGTAACATTGCACTCTTCAAGTAAAACAGTCAGCTCCCTAATACTGTGGGTTTTGAGCAACCCCGCAGCCTTTTCAATAAGCAGAGCCTTTAGATACTTTTCCACCGCTTGCTGAGCATTTTGAAGGCACGGATTGTAGAGTTCGCTATCTAAAAGTACCTTGGTCGATTTCAGGTTGTCATCGGCATAACTTAGCCATATTTCAGTGTCTTTTCTCATAGACCACTTCTCCCTTGTTTATTTCCTGAAGAAACAGTGCTGCGGAGTCGTATGGAATGGAAATTGGTAGCAGGTCAATTGGAATAATTCGGGATAAACCACGCAGCTTTTTTCTTAATGCAAGCGCCAGAGTCAGATAATCATCTTTTGAGTCACAAAATACCGCCACATCCAAATCATTGGGGCTTGATGATTCGTTAAAAGAACCGAAAATAACGATTTTTTCAACCTGTTCATCCGTTTTTAAGGCGGTTACCAAATCTTGTTTCAATACATATTTATCAATTATTGCCATCGCACTTTCCTTTTATTTTATTCACTATAGTAACTAACGCCTGAAATTCGTGTTGAAGTGGCAAGAAAAATTATTACACATCCACGCAAAAGCTCGTACATAAAGGGCTTGAAGGCAGCTGAAATAATTTTTCAACTGGATAATTTATCTTTGAGTTTAAAAGGTTTCATCCGCCTTTATCTCTCTTTATCCCTGTTAAAAAGTCTTTGAAGTTAAAAGCAAAACCTTTTATTTACAGGGATAAAAGGGATAAAGGCGGATAAAGGCAATAGCAAAAAGCTTTTTTTGTTTAAAACCATATTATTTATCTTCATCTTGGTTCCGGCTCGTCCGGGTTGGGGCACTCTGTTTCAAAAGGCGAAGATACAGAATGCCGTAACATGGCTGTTGGTTGTTTATCGTCAGGGTTCCGAAATCGGCATCATGCGTCACCACGAATCGTTGCTCCTTGTGAGAGCCAAATCCAGAAGAATATGATCGGAAGTGCCGTTCAAAGCGGATTCCTTGACATCATGAACATCAAAGCTTTTTTCCTGTAGGAACGAGTGAGGTTCGGTAAAGCATAGCCGTCATATCCACAGAATATTCACCAGATGTTCCGCTTGCCGAAACTCCTGATCTCCAGTCACTAGCGTCGCTTTGTGCTCTATTGAGGAGGCGACAGCGAAGGCACCGGCATAAGACATGGCGAAACGCGCCTTTAACTCGGCGGCGCGAAAGACAAGATCATTGGGCACTGGAAGGACCACAATACCAAGCCGGGAAATATTCATAACCACATCAAGCTTGAATTGCAGACCAAACCTCCTCTGGACGGTATAAATAATCTCTCCCATATTAATGATATTCAGCATGGCGCATGCCTTGCCTGATCTGGCATCATCAAGAATTGTCTTCACCGGCTCATTGCCCGGCTCTTTCTGGATGAATCGGAGCAGAGCAAAACTATCAAGGACAAAGTTATTCACGCGCTCGGTCTCTTTTCCGTTCTTCAAGCAACTCTTCAGCGAGTGACGGCCATGGAGGCAACATTCCCCATGCTGCAGTAACAGGATCAGCCACAACAGGCACAATGCAAACGACATTGCCATACTCTACAAAACGCACCTCGCTGCCTGGGTCAATATGATGCCGTTTCCTGATGTCACCCGGAATGAGAACCTGACCTTTGACCGTCACTTTTGAAGCTTTTTCCATAGCGCCCCCATGTATTACTTTTATGACTTATTGTAATACCTGCTGCAAAAACCTTCAAGGCAAAAAACAGGTTGTCCCACAATATGGTTTCTCCTATCACCCCAGCATGTTGACTACAACACGCCCTCTGATGGCACCCTTTAAAATCGCCTGAATCATCGGTTCTACATCTTGGAGGTCACAATCGGTCACAACCTCGGTCAGGCTGGCCGGTTTCCATTCAGAAGCCAGGCGTTTCCAGACTTGCGTACGAACCTCGCGAGGCGAGAGCACCGAATCGATCCCGATCAGGCTTACCCCGCGCAGAATAAACGGATAGACATTAAGCGGCAGTTCCGGCGAGCCGACCAGCCCGCAGCAGGTAACCGTGCCGCCGTGCTTGGTACTTTTTATGGCCGCTACCAGCGTCGCACCGCCAACCACGTCAACAACCCCGCCCCAGCGTTCGGCAAGAACCGGCTTCTCAGCTCCGGCTGCTGCCGCCTCGCGGCTGATAACCTCTGCAGCGCCAAGCCCTTTGAGGTACTCCTCATCAGCATCTTTACCTGTTGATGCCACAACCCGGTATCCAGCCGCAGCAAGTATTGAAACAGCGATACTCCCCACACCACCGGTTGCTCCGGTAACGAGGATATCTCCCTGATCAGGGCGCACCCCAGCCTCTACCAGCTTCAACACCGATAACCCCGCCGTCAAACCGGCTGTTCCGAGCGCCATACTATCCCGCAGAGAAAGCCCTTCCGGGAGCCTGAGCGCCCATTCGGACGGAATCCGGATCAGTTGTCCCCAGCCGCCATCAGTTTCCATGCCGAGGTCGTAGCCGGTTACAATGACCTTCTCCCCCGGAACAAAACAGCCGCCCAAGCAGGAGATTACTTCCCCCGCTGCATCAATACCGGGGGTATGAGGAAACTGCCGGGTAACGCCTGGGTGGCCGGTGGCCGACAGTGCATCTTTGTAGTTCAGGGAGGAGTAGTGCACCCGTACCACCAGGTCGCCCTGCGGCAGATCGTCAAGCTTCCGTTCACTGATTTTCCGCACGAACTGTTTGTCTGTTGTCTTTTCTACGACTAGCGCCTTAAAATTTGTGTCTTTTTCCATAGAACCCCCTGCCTGGCTTCAAAAATTATGTCGTACGAGCGGCAGGCTATCCCGAAAAGCGTTTTATTGTCAATCGTTTGATAATAATGGAGCATTATCAGGCTACAGTATCTGATGCTTTGCTTGTGGCTTTAAGTATGCTAGTATCCAGCCACGATAAATGAGTAGCACGGGACGTAAATTCAAAGTAATAACCAGAACAGAGGTCAGAGTGAAGATGCCGCACGCCATTATCGAAATACCTGCCAAATTACCGCTTTTCACCCAGAAAGAAACCGTTGTTTTTCCGTATATGCTCCTCCCTTTATACGTTGGCGAGAAAGATATCGCTACTTTCCGCGTGGCCGAGAGGTGTGAAAATTATGTAGTCCTTTCTTTTGAACGCCCCGAAGATCCAAAAAGTGACTATCCAAGCGGTAGGAGCGAAATTGGCACACTCTGCAAGGTCAATCAGATCAAAAGGCTCGATGACGGCCGTTACAAAGTTTCATTGGAAGGGGTTACCAGGCTGAGGATTATTGATACCGAGCCTGTCGGTGGTTTGACTTGGGCTCATTGCGAAATTGTACGGGAGTTTGTTGAAAAAAATCTTGTCTCGGACGCGCTAGTTCAAAGCCTGAATGCTCTTTTGAAAATTGCTCTATCGCACGGGAAACCGCTGCCTGAAGATATTCTGAAGATGATTGACTACATCGATAACCCTGCCCGCCTCTCCGATCTCGTGGCGCTGTACGTGAATCTGCCGGCGACCGATCTGCAGGAGCTGCTGGAGACGACTGATCCGCTGGATCGCCTGAAAAAGGTCTATGTGCATCTGACTAACGAAGTACAACGGATGCAGATAAAGAACGAGGTGGCTGGTGAAGTTACCAAGCGGGTGGGTAAGAACCAGAAAGAATATATTCTCCGCGAGCAGATGAAGCATATTCAGGAAGAGTTGGGGGAAGAAGACCCACGCTCGGCCGATATGAACGAGCTGCGCAAAAAGATCGAAGAGGCGGGCCTTCCGGAAGATATTAAAAAAATTGCCGACAAGGAGTTGAAACGCCTGGAGCGGATCAATCAGGCTTCGCCCGAATACACAGTTGCGCGGACATATCTCGATTATCTCGCCGGTATGCCCTGGAACATCAGTACGCCCGACTCTCTTGACATGGTACGGGCTGAGGAGATTCTCAACGAAGAACATTACAATCTGAAAAAAGTCAAGGAGCGCATCCTTGAGTTTTTGGCCGTACGTTCACTCAAAGAGAATATGAAGGGGCCGGTGCTCTGTTTTGTCGGCCCTCCAGGAGTTGGCAAGACGTCGCTCGGCAAGTCCATAGCCCGTTCGATGGGGCGTAAATTTGTGCGCATTTCATTGGGTGGCGTCAGGGATGAAGCCGAAATTCGTGGCCACCGCCGTACCTATATCGGGGCTCTGCCGGGGCGCATAATCAAAGAGCTGTACCGCTGCGGCGCCAACAACCCGATCTTCATGCTCGATGAAATCGACAAGCTCGGCAATGACTTCCGTGGCGATCCGGCCAGCGCGCTCTTGGAGGTGCTTGATCCTGAGCAGAATTTCAGCTTCAACGACCATTACCTCGACGTTGCCTTTGACCTGTCAAAAGTTATGTTCATTACCACCGCCAACCAGCTTGATACCATCCCCGGCCCGCTTAAGGATCGCATGGAAGTCATTCGTCTGGCCGGCTACAGCAGTCAGGAAAAACTGCAGATTGCCAAAGATTTTATTGTACGGCGCGAGTTGGAGGAGAACGGCCTGACAGACCGGGGACTCACTTTTTCTGACGAAGCTCTGGAGAAAGTGATCGTCGACTACACCCGCGAGGCTGGCGTACGTGGTATGCAGCGCACGGTTGCTTCGATCTGCCGCAAGGTGGCCAAGGAGATCACCCAGCATAAATCTCCGAGGGGCTGCATTACCGCAGAAGCGGTGGCGGAACTGCTCGGACCAAAAAAATTCCATAACGAAGTTGCAGCCGAGCATGACCGCATCGGTGTAGCAACCGGACTTGCCTGGACTGAGTCCGGCGGTGATATCCTCTTCATCGAGGTAACCTCAATGCCGGGAAAAGCAGAGCTGATCCTGACCGGCTCGTTGGGCGACGTCATGAAGGAATCTGCCAGGGCTGCACTCTCCTACATCGAGGCGCACGCCGATGAATTCGGTATCAAGCCGGAGGCCTTTGAAAACCGCACCATTCACATTCACGTCCCATCCGGCGCCATTCCCAAAGATGGCCCTTCAGCAGGCATTACCATGGTTACGGCGCTGGTTTCGCTCCTGACAGGAAAACCGGCGCGGCGTAATGTCGCCATGACCGGTGAGATTACCTTGACCGGTCGGGTTATGGCGATTGGCGGCTTGAAAGAAAAAGTACTGGCGGCGCATCGTGCGGGAGTCAGCACGGTAGTAGCGCCGGAGCGCAATCGTGACGATCTGGAAGATATTCCGGAGAATGTCCGCAATGATCTGCAGTTCATCTTTGTCACTGAGGCGGAAGAAGCGCTGGCTGTGGCTTTGTAATCCGGAATGAATGTTGCGGCTATAGATAAAATTCTGCTGATTTTCTTCCACGAGCTGCAGAGCTATTTCACCCTGGCGGGGCGCACTTTTGTGCGAATTTTCCGTCGTCCCTTCTATTATCGAGAATGTGCCATCCAATTTGACACCCTGGGATTTTCCTCACTCTTCATCTGCACACTGACCGGACTCTTCTCCGGCATGGTCATGGCGCTGCAGTCACTGATTCAACTGAAACCGTTTGCGGCAACCAGTTATGTCGGCGGCATGGTGGCGGTAACCATGATCAAGGAGCTGGGGCCGGTGTTGGCTGCTCTGATGGTCGCGGGACGGGTCGGTTCCGCCATTACAGCCGAACTCGGAACAATGGTGGTAACCGAGCAGGTTGATGCCATGCGGGTTGAAGGTACCGATATTCTCAAACGTCTGGTTGTTCCCAGGCTTTTGGCGATGCTTGTTGCCCTGCCGCTCCTGACAATCGTGACGGATATGGTCTCAGTCTTTGGCGGCTATATAATGGCATCCGGCTATAGCATCAGCCCGCTCTTGTACATCAGCGGACTCCCCCAGTTCATGTTGTTTCAGGATCTGATCGAAGGAGTGGTTAAGCCGGCTTTTTTTGGGGTGATTATCGCCATAACCGCCTGCTACGTGGGGCTTAACACGAAAGGTGGCGCAGCCGGGGTGGGGGCTGCCGCCAAGCAGGCGGTGGTGCTCTCTTCAGTACTTATTCTGGTGAGTGATTTTTTTATGGCCAAAATTTTTCTCGTGTTCAGAGGGTAACGGGTTGAGTCTCAAGCAAGCTGCTCGGTAAAATCGTGGAGGTTGTGTATGCAGGCACACATGAAAAAGCACCTTACTGAAGAACTTGTCCCGCTTCACCTGATGGTGCATCCGGCAAACGTCAGCACTATAACGCGCTATGTTGACACACTTGAGAAGTCCGATTCTATCCAGTGGCGTGATGTTGCCGGTAAGCGCGGCAGCGTCTCTGCATCGATCTTGCGTGGCTGTAGGTCAAGAAGTTTACGGCGATGGAGTAGCGATTTACGACACCCCTTCAGGTCAGGAGATATAAAAGGGGTTACACTTGACGAACACCATTCAATTTCCCTCTTCATTACCAAGTGTCAAGACAATTAGAGCTTGACAGATGTAAATATTCGGTTATTCCTAACCCTGACAAGCCGGGACCAAACAGGGATTAAGAAAGATAAGGGCGGATAAAACCTTTTGAGATCAAAGACAATCCGGAAGATAGCGAGTATGGGAAAATATATATGCTGACCAAACGAATTATTCCCTGTCTGGATGTAAAAGGGGGGCGCGTTGTAAAGGGCGTGCAGTTTGTTGAGCTGCGTGATGCCGGTGACCCTGTTGAAATTGCCGAGATGTACGACAGACAGGGTGCAGACGAACTTACCTTTTTGGATATTACCGCATCGAGTGATGACAGAGATATCATCATTGACATAGTGCAGCGGACTGCCGACCGCGTATTTATGCCGCTGACCGTTGGTGGGGGAATACGCACTGTTGGGGATATCCGTCGTCTGCTCAACGCTGGTGCAGATAAGACTTCCATCAACACTGCTGCCGTTGATCGGCCGGATTTTGTGCGAGAGGCGGCAGAACGATTCGGTTCTCAGTGTACGGTGGTTGCAATAGACGCACGCCGAATGCCAGGCGAGAAGAGATGGGAAGTGTTTACGCACGGAGGCCGCAAACCGACAGGACTTGATGTTGTTGAGTGGGCAGTTTTGATGGAATCATATGGCTCCGGAGAGATTCTTCTGACCAGCATGGATTGTGACGGCACAAAGGACGGGTATGATCTTGAGTTGACACGGGCAGTAGTTGACGCTGTATCAATTCCGGTGATAGCCTCTGGTGGCGTTGGCAATCTGGAGCACCTTTACGCCGGCTTTACCACGGCTGGCGCCGCTGCCTGTCTGGCCGCCTCAATCTTCCATTATCGCGAATACAGTATCGGTGAGGCGAAAGAATATCTCCGTGACAAAGGGGTAGAGGTACGGTTATGACGAACAGTAATGATATCATCGGAGCCGTCTATCAGATCATCCTCGATCGTAAAATCAATCCGACAGACAACTCCTATACCGCTTCTCTGATGCGTGGCGGGATCGACAAAATTCTGAAGAAAATCGGCGAAGAGGCGACCGAGGTTGTCATTGCCGGCAAAGGGGGTGTGCGCGACGAAATTGTCTACGAAGCTGCCGACCTTGTCTTTCATCTGCTTGTTCTGCTCGGCCACCAGAATATCCCTCCCACCGCTGTCTACGATGAACTCCGCCGACGACTCGGAATCTCAGGCCTGGAAGAAAAAGCATCACGCCATGAACCGGTTCAGCCTTAAAGAGGGGGGTAAATAATGATAGACAATATCCATAAATGGCTACTTCTCAGACTCGCACTGCTCTGGCTCGTTCTCTCAATTGTAATTGGTGGGATGGTTAATTATCTGGGCCACCTCCGTATGGATAATCATATTGTGGAGATGGCTAAAACCGAGACCGCAAGCTATATAACTGCCATTGACTCATATCTTAAATCTCCCTCAGAACAGGCACTTTCAGAGCTTAACAGCAAGATTGGTGATCAGATAATCCGGGACAACCTTATTGCCGTAGAATTCTACGATGCCGACTCTAATATGATCACTGATGCGGTAAAGCTGCATGCAAAGGAGATAGAAGCAAAACTCCCCGAGCATGGCAGCGAGTTTGTAGATAAAGACGGCATAGTCTGCAATAAACTGATGATCGAGAACGACACATACATGAGGGTGTTTGTGCCGCTGCTTAATAGTGCCGGAACCAAGATAGGCTATCTGGAGGGGATCTATCATGCGCCGGGTGATATCGTCAAAGAGATCAAGCGCCAGACTCTCTGGGCGCTTATCCTTGTTGTGCTGTTGATTTTAGCCACAAGTATGGCGCTCTACCCGCTTATCATCCGACTTAACCGGAAGCTCGTCAATTACACGAAAAGTCTTGCGCTTACCAACATCGGCATGCTGAAGGTACTGGGAAGCGCCATCTCCAAACGTGACAGTGATACCAATATCCATAACTATCGGGTTACGCTCTATTCGGTTAATATCGGCGAAAGCCTGGGACTCTCACAGAGTGCGATGCAGGGGCTGATCAAAGGAGCTTTTCTGCATGATCTGGGGAAGATTGCTACCCCCGATGCTATTTTGCACAAACGGGGAAAACTGTCTGAGGAAGAGTTCAAGATTATGAAAACCCATGTCCAGCATGGCGTGGACATCGTCAGTGGCTATGACTGGCTTAAAGATGCGCAGGTCGTGGTTGCCTGCCACCATGAAAAGTTCGACGGCAGCGGCTATCCTCTTGGCCTGCGTGGGGAAGGTATTCCGATCAACGCCCGCATATTCGCGGTAGCAGACGTGTTTGACGCACTGACCTCTAAACGTCCATACAAGGAACCGTTCAGTTTTGAGGTTTCGGTGGGGATTCTGCGTGAATCGATAGGTAGCCACTTTGATCCGGATATCACACGACTTTTTCTGGAACACGCTGTCGCCCTGCATGCGGAGATATGCAACGATGACGAGCCGCTGCTTCACGTAAAACTGGAAATGAGTATCGGGAAGTATTTTCAATAGAAATAACAGGAAGTTCATGATGTTAGCAGACATGAAAACCAACGCCCGCATTATTACGATCTACGCAATTATGGCGTTCTCAATACCCATCGTATGCGGCGCTGGCTATATCGGTATGATAACGTTGGATTCGTACATCACTTCTTCACTTGAGGAATCAAAGCAGCTTGAATATGCTCAGTATGTGCGAGCCGACATCAATACCATCTGTCGCTATGAAAAGGACCTTTTTATTAACATCGGTGATGCAGTCAAAGTTGAAGAGTACAAAAAAAAGTGGGATGGTGCGCTGGTCAATTTTCGGTCAGGGATAACGTCCATTCTGAAGTTGGAAAAGCATGCAAAGCATAAGGAAGTGGTTCAAGAGATCAACAGACTCGCTGATGATTATATGTTCGGGTTCTACAAAGTTTATGAACAGATACAAACCGGAAAAATCACTACGACACAGGATGCCGACAGGGCAATAAAACAGTACAAGGAAGCAATCCGTCAGTCGGAATCTCTGGCGAACGAGTACGCCAGGGAAAGCGACAGCCAGATGGAGGCTGAAGTAAGAGCTACTGCAGGAGCCAGCGCCAAAATCAGGACAGCGTTTATTGCTCTGGGAGGATTTACCTTCGTAGGTGGCAGTATCATCTCGTTTATATACTGGCGCCGTGAAAAAAATGACCTGTCCAAGATAGACCAACTCTACAAAGAAAATCTGGCGTATCAGGAGTCATTGGAAAAACAGGTAAATGCCAGAACAGCGGAACTGAGGGAGAGTGAAAAAAAATACCGCATACTGTTTATGGATTCACCGGATGCATATCTGATTATTGTCGATGGTGTCTTTGTCGATTGTAATCGGGCAGCCGAGGTCATGTTGCGCGGTGAACGGAGTCAAATTGTTGGACGGCCTCCGGACATAGTATCATCCGAATTTCAGTCTGATGGGAGAAAATCATCTGAATCGGCCAGGGAAAAAATAAGGGTGGCTCTGCGCAAAGGCAGTAACAGATTTGAGTGGAGACATCGCCGCTTTGACGGGTCAGAGTTTTTTGTAGAGGTATCCATAGTGGTTATCCCGATGGGGGGTGAATCGGCTTTGCTTGTCACATGGCGCGATATCACTCTACGTAAAGAGGCAGAAGAGATCATAAAAAATCATAATCAGGAGCTTGAGCAACTGGTAATACAAAGAACCATGCACTTGGAAGAGGCAAACAAAGGGCTTATTGAAGTAAACAATGAGCTTGAACGAAGACGCCTCGAAGCTGAGATAATCAATGGGAAACTGCAACAACTCTCAAGTGCTGTTGTGAACAGCCCTACAAGCATTGTTATCACCGATCAGAGTGGAATAATCGAATATGTCAATCCGAAGTTCACCGAGATGACCGGTTATCTGCCGGAAGAGGCGATTGGCCGGAACCCAAGGATCGTTAAAGCTGATGGATTGCCCAAAGAAGTGTACGAAAAGCTATGGGGTACCATCCTGGCCGGTCAGGAATGGCGCGGCGATCTCTGTAATAAGAGAAAAAATGGTGAGATATTCTGGGAACATGCCTCTATTTCTCCGATCAAGGATGAACAGGGGGTGATCACCCATTTTGTCTCCATTCAGGAAGATGTTACCGAGGAGCGACGGATTGCAGAGGAGCTTCTGACTGCACAGCAGGCAGCTCAGGCAAGTAGCATTGCCAAATCTGAGTTTCTGGCCAACATGAGTCATGAAATAAGAACCCCGCTTAATGCCATCATCGGGTTTTCCGAGCTGGCACTGAAGAGCAGTCTGCCCCCCCGTCAACATGATTATATCCATAAAATCCATAAGGCCGGAGAGTTGCTGCTTAACATTATCAACGATATCCTCGATTTTTCAAAGATTGAAGCCAGGCAACTCAAAATGGAATCGATCAAATTCAGGCTGAACGAAACTTTTGCCAACGTGTGCAGCATTCTGCAGCAAAAGGCACTGGACAAGGGGTTGCGTCTGCTGGTAAATACTGCACCGGAGATTACTCCCTGTCTGGTCGGAGACCCGCACCGGCTTAGTCAGGTAATTACCAACCTGTTGAGTAATGCCGTCAAATTCACCGAACAGGGTGAGGTGGTGCTTGAAGCCACGCTGCTGACACAGGAAAGTGACCGGCTGCAGCTCAAATTTACCGTGCGCGACACCGGCATAGGCATCTCGTCAGAACAGATCGATAAACTCTTTCATGCATTTTCCCAGGCTGACGGCTCTACTACCCGCAAATTTGGTGGTACCGGCTTGGGGTTGTCTATCTCAAAGCAGTTGGTAGAGCTGATGGGGGGTGAAATGTGGTGCGAGAGCAGTCCGGGAGAGGGGAGCAGTTTTTACTTCACTGCCTGGTTCGGCCTCTGTCGGGAAAATGCCTCAGAACACTGCAAGCATGTCTGTGAAAGAAACAGGGAATATAATAAAGATACCCCCTTCAATTTTTTGGGTTCCATCGTTCTTCTTGTAGATGATAACGAAATCAACCGGCATCTTGTGATGGAAATTCTCAAGGATACCGGTGCCGAAGTGCATTCGGCTGTAAATGGCAAGGAAGCCGTGGCGATGATTACCGTTGCCGATAAGCCGTACGATATGGTGCTGATGGATATTGAAATGCCTGTCATGGGAGGCTATGAGGCCACCAGGCTTATCAGGTCGGACAGCCGTGTTGCCACTCTTCCGATCATCGCCATGACGGCTCATGCCATGGATGAGGAGCGGCAGAAGATCCTGGATGCCGGCATGGACGCCCACATCACCAAGCCGATAAACGCTCAAGCCATGCTGCAGGTTATGAAATTATTCCTTAAAGAGCAGGAATCAACTGTTCAACTTCGGGAAAAATTTGAGAAGTCGGGAACTAACACAGTTGTCATCCCTGAAATCTTCGGGATTGATACAGTCGCCGCCTTGAGTCGTCTTGACGGCGACCGGAATCTGTATCTCTGGCTGCTTCGGCAATTTATCGAGAATCATGCGAATGCAGCTCAGCTTATTGAAGTGAATCTGGATGCTGGAGATATTAAGCTGGCGGCTCGCCACGCCCATACCACCAAAGGTATTGCCGGCAGCATAGGAGCTCTGCAACTGGAAGAGTTGGCTAGTGTGCTTGAAGAAGCAATTGGTGGAGAGTCAGCCGCTGATACCAATGCAGCTCTTGCGCATTTTGCCACCGAACTGGGGCGCTTGATGGTGGAGCTGAAAATCGAGTTGCCCTCTGCTTCATCCGGCGAAGAATCCCAGTCGGGTACACTTGATGCTCCACTGGTCACGCCGATCCTGGATACTCTGCTGGATTATATCAAAAGCAGGGATGGCAGGGCGGAACGGTATCTGGACGATTATCAGAGAGAACTGTCAGGATTACCGTACGTGGATGTTATCCAGATTAAAAAACTTCTACAGAATTTTAATTACCAGGACGCCGGGGAAGCAGTTCTGGCACTTGCGGCGAAGAGCGGGATTCAAATTTCTCATAAGGGGGGTCAGAAGCCATGAAGACAACTATTTCACCGGCAACGGTACTGATTGTGGACGATACGCCGCACAACATCAGCCTGCTCAGTGCGGCATTAATTGACGAATACACCATCAAGGTTGCTACCAGCGGAGCAGAAGCCATTGATATCTGCCGTTCCATGGCTATCGACATAATACTGCTTGATGTCATGATGCCGCTTATGGATGGTTTTGAAACCTGCAGACGGCTCAAGGAATACCCCTTGACCCGGAGTATTCCGGTAATTTTCGTTACTGCCAGAGGAGAAGTCGAAGACGAATCCACCGGTTTTGACTGCGGAGCAGTAGATTATATCACCAAGCCGATTAGTGCTGCCATAGTCAGGGCCAGGGTCAGAACCCACCTTGCAGTATACAATCAGAACCGCGCTCTGGAGAGCCTGGTTAGGGAGCGCACCGCCGAGCTTGAAGAGAGCCGGCTCGAAGTTCTGCACCTGCTTGGCAGTGCCGGTGAATACCGTGATAACGAGACCGGTCTGCATGTCGTCAGGGTATCCAGCTATGCCCGAATAATCGGCCAGGCCCTTGACATCACGGAGCGTGAAGCGGAATTGCTTTACAGCGCTACTGCCCTGCATGACATCGGAAAGATCGGCATACCCGACGGCATCCTCTTCAAGCCTGGAAAGCTTGATAATGATGAGTGGAAGACCATGCGTACACACAGTGAAATCGGCTGCAACATAATTGGGAAGAATCATAAGAATAGTTTTCTGAAAGCAGCGGCATCAATCGCATTGTCACACCACGAAAGATGGGACGGACATGGCTATCCAAATAGACTTGCGGGGGAAGATATCCCATTATTTGGGAGAATTGCAGCAATTGCGGATGTTTTTGACGCTCTTACCACTGAACGGCCATACAAAAAAGCCTGGCCGCTGCCAGATGTGGTCAAGGAGATAGAGTCCAGCAGCGGGGGGCACTTTGATCCGAAAATAGTCGAAGTTTTTTTGCATAAACTCCCCGAGATGACGGTTGTGATGCAGGAATGTGCCGATAAGGATTGAAAAAAGACGTTCTCGTAACGGAGTTTGTAAAATGTCAAGTTTTTGGTCATTTGCTTGTTGACAAAGGTGCATGGTGTGCTATCTTGTTCAACCAAATTTTTATGTAGCGTGCTGCATATATTTTATAATTCAGGAATGGACTGGGGGTGATTTTACATGCCGGGAGTAAAAATTAAAGACAGCGAACCGTTTGAAATGGCACTTAAAAAGTTTAAAAAACAGTGCGAAAAAGCGGGAATCCTCTCTGAAGTCCGTAAACGGGAACATTTTGAAAAACCAAGCATCAAGCGTAAGAAGAAGGCAATCGCCGCTCGTAAACGTGCCCTCAAAAAGCAGCGTAAAATGATCGACTAGTTTCCCGCCCTGCGGGTTCAGGAACAGACTGCATGACTTTGAAAGAACAACTTGAAAATGCGATGAAAGCTGCCTTGAAGGCGCGGGATAACCTGCGCCTTTCGGCTGTACGCATGGTGCGTGCCGCAATTAAAAATCGTGAAATTGACTCACGGAGTGAACTTGATAACCAGGCGGTTATCGATGTCATATCCACGCTGGTTAAACAGCGGCGCGACTCTATTAGGATGTATCGCGAAGGGAATCGTCCGGAGCTTGCTGAAAAGGAAGAGTTAGAGATGGCGGTTCTCCTTGAGTTTATGCCTGCACAGCTAAGCCAGGAAGAAATTGAATCGCTGGTCAGGGAGACAATTCTGGATTTGGAAGCAACTGGGCCGAAAGATATGGGGAGGGTAATGAAGGCTGTTTCCCTCATTACTGTCGGCAAAGCCGATGGTAAAACAGTAAGTGATGTCGTCCGAAGGCTGCTTGCTTGACGCATAGCCCTGGTCTGGAATCTGGATTACATCTGCAAGGGGCTTTCATTTAGATGGCCCTTTCTTTGTAAAAGGGTCAAATCGCCTCAATGAATCTATTCGACATCATTATTTTTTCTATACTCTGCTTTTTTGCCGTCAAAGGGCTGGTGCGCGGACTTGTGAATGAGGCGTCTTCGCTGGCAGGTCTGCTTATAGGTGGGTGGTTGGCGTATCGCTTTTACCCACTACTTGCGATACCGTTAAAAAACGCGCTCCAGCTGCCTGCGCATATATGTTCGTTTCTTGCTTTTATCATAATTCTTTTAATCATCGGAATATCTGCCCATATTATTGGGAATGTAGTGACGGCTGCACTGAAACTCGTGATGCTAGGTACTCTTAACAGACTTGGCGGTCTGCTCATTGGAGTTGCCGAAGGCGCATTGTTGCTCTGCCTGCTTTTCAGCATTGCGACATCGGGATTCATGCCTGAACAGATCAGGAATAAAATCAGGGCGTCTGAATCAGCCAACCTGCTGGCGCAAACCGGTGATTATTTTCTTAAAGAGTTGCGTGATGCCAAAGGTCAGAAGAGATGATCCCTGAGGAGAAAGTTCGCGAGGTTGCTGATAAGCTGTCAATTGTTGAGGTTGTGTCGGAATATCTGCCGCTGCGTCGGGCGGGTGGTAATTTTCTTGGTCTTTGCCCATTTCATGCCGAGAAGACGCCTTCTTTCAATGTAAATCCTGCTCGTGAAATTTTTCACTGTTTTGGCTGCGGCGCTGGTGGTAACGCGTTTTCTTTTGTCATGAAAATTGAAGGGGTTAGTTTTCCCGAAGCGGTTAAACTTCTTGCAAAGAAGAGTGGCATCGAGATCGAGGAGCGTCAGCTTACCACTGCGGAAAAAAAGTCTCAGGATGAGCATGTTCAGTTCCGAAGAATTAATGATCTGACAACAGCCTACTACCGCTCTGTTCTACTGAATGGCAAAGAGGGTGAACCGGCTCAGCAGTACCTTGCAGATCGTGGAGTTCACGCCAGTATTTCGGACGCGTATCGGCTTGGATTTGCGCCAGACCGTCGTGATGGACTGGCAAAACATCTGAGAAACAACGGCGTCGATATGGAGAGTGCGCTCAAACTTGGCATTATCCGCAAATCAGATTCCGGCTGGTACGACCTTTTCCGTAATCGCCTGATTTTTCCGATCAGGGATCTGCGTGGTCAGGTGATCGCTTTTGCCGGCAGAGTTCTTGATGCATCGCTCCCGAAATATATCAACTCTCCGGAATCACCGCTCTATCACAAGAGCTCGGTGCTTTTCGGGATTGATATGGCGTTGCCCTCGATAAGAACAGGGAATGCCGTAATTATTGTAGAGGGGTACTTTGATCATCTAGCTCTTTATCGTGCGGGTGTTCAGAATGTTGTTGCAACATGCGGGACGGCTCTTACCGGTACCCATGCCGGGATGATCAAGCGTCATGCCGAACGCGTCTACATGTTGTTCGACAGCGATAATGCCGGCAAAAAAGCGACCATTCGTTCTATGGAGCTTTTTCTTGAACAACGCCTACCGGCATATGTAATTTCATTGCCTGCCGGTGATGATCCCGACAGTTTTCTGTCTGCACATCCGACAGAAGCTTTTAACGCTCTTCGTGATAAGGCCAGGCCCGCTTTCGAGTATTTTGTCCGCTCGCTGTTATTGGAAACCCCGCCTGACAGTGTTGACAATAAAGTGCGGGTTATCGATGATATCATGCCCCGTTTCCGCAAAATTGCCGACTCGGTGGAGCGTGATCTGTACGAGAAGGAAATCTGCCGACTGTTGGGGATAACTGTCCATGCATTTCGCAAGCGGATGGGGGGCTGTAAACTGTTGCAGCAGGAAACTTCACCTGCTGCGTCAAGACCCATTCAGGCAGTTGACTCCATTCAGGACACTCTGCTTGCACTTTTTTTAAATTACCCTGATGCTCGGGCCGAAATAATCAGGTTTGGCCTTGAAACTGTCTTCACTGATGACTACCTTGAACTGGCCGGTTTTTTATCTGCGGCTCCAGTCGATTCTGACGGCAGTATAAAATTTGATCAACAGGCTGATTCGATTGAAAAACCTGAGCAGAAGATGCTTTTTTCAAGGATATTGGTATCAGATGCCTATATTGCCGGCATAGAATGGCGCGCAGTTCTCGGACAATGTATCCGCAGCAATGAAAAAAAACAGGTCTCATCAATAAAGGACATTGCGGCCCGACTTGCTGTGGCAGACCCCGGCAGTGATGAATATTCACTGCTATTACAGCAGGCAGACAGTTTGCGCAGACGAAAATCCAAACTCTGATATACGGTACTCCCTGAGGTGAATGCATAATGGCAAAGAAAAATATGGACAACGTTAAACAGTTGATCGATATCGGCAAAGAGAAGGGGTTCTTAACCTATGATGAGGTTAATGACATTCTCCCACCTGACATTGCGACCGATCAGATCGAAGACGTCATGGGTATATTCGGGGATCTGGACATTGAAATAGTTGATTCCGCTCAGAAGATCAAGATCCCGAAGATGAAAAGCGATCTTGATGATGATGATGAGGCGGAAGGTGAATCGGAAGAAGTTGAATTTGAACCCGGTTCAATTGGTCGCACAAGCGATCCTGTCCGTATGTATCTTCGCGAAATGGGCTCTGTCTCTCTACTTACCCGCGAGGGTGAGGTTGAAATTGCCAGACGGATTGAAGATGGTGAGCGTGATGTCGCCGGCGTGATACTCAATACGCCAATCACCGTTAAGGAGGTCATTTCCATCGGTGAGCGCCTGCGGAAGTTCCTGATGACCCCTTCTGAAGTTAGTAAAGAGGTTGAGGAAGAAGTTCTGGAAGATGATGAGGAAGATGTCCAAAAGAGTAGAATACTTGATATTATAGATGCGATTGTTGCGCAAGATCTTGTGATTGTTGAAATTTATGGAGCGCTAACGGCGGCTAAATCTCCGGCAAAGAAAAAAGATCTTGAAAAAAAGTTACGCGAGGGGAAAGACAAGCAGGCGGAACTTCTCAAATCACTGAGACTGAAAGATCGCCATACCAACAAAGTTGCCGAACGTCTGAAAGAACTCTCCGGCAGAGTTGATACGTTACAGGCTGAATTATCGGATCTCGAAAAGATTATTTCTGTTGAAAAATTGAAAACTCTGCTTGATAAAATGCAGAATGAAGATAACAAATGCGCTGTGGAACTTGGCAAGCTCAAATTAGACGAAGAAGAGACGATACGGTTGGAGAGGCGCCTTCGTAATGCGGCGCGCAAGATCCAGAAAGTGGAGCAGGAATCCGGTTTTAAGGCTCGTGATCTTGCGGCAGCGCTTAAAGCAATCGAAGAGGGTGAGTGCAAAGCCAGAATTGCAAAAAGTGAACTTATTGAGGCCAATTTGCGGCTCGTTGTTTCTATTGCCAAAAAATACACAAATCGTGGGCTGCAATTCCTTGATCTCATACAGGAAGGGAATATAGGGTTAATGAAAGCCGTTGATAAGTTTGAATACCAGCGCGGCTATAAATTTTCAACCTACGCAACTTGGTGGATCCGTCAGGCGATTACCCGTGCTATAGCGGATCAGGCGCGTACAATACGTATTCCGGTACATATGATTGAGACCATCAACAAATTGATACGAACCAGCCGACAGTTGGTTCAGGAAAATGGCAGGGAGCCATCACCGGAAGAGATAGCAGAACGTATGCAGCTTCCACTCGACAAAGTCCGCAAGGTTCTGAAAATTGCCAAAGAGCCGATCTCTCTTGAAACGCCAATTGGTGAAGAGGAGGATTCTCATCTTGGTGATTTTATTGAAGATAAGGGGGTCATATCTCCTATTGAGGCGGTCATAAAGAATAACCTTTCGGAGAGTACGGCCAAAGTTCTTGCTACATTAACACCTAGAGAAGAAAAAGTTCTCCGCATGAGATTTGGCATCGGAGAAAAAAGTGACCATACCCTTGAGGAGGTTGGCCATGATTTTGAGGTAACGCGTGAACGTATAAGGCAGATTGAGGCAAAAGCCCTGCGCAAACTGCGTCATCCGAGCCGCAGCAAAAAACTAAAGAGTTTCGTGGACTAGGTATATGAATTCATTGATAAAATCCGTTATCCTGGTTGTTATGGCACTGTTCATGGTTTTCACCTCTGTTCTTTCCGGGCAGTCAGCCGAAATTGATGACTCAACCGTTTTTGTTGAGGCATTTAATGCGTATCAGCAGAAAGATTACCTGCTGACAATAGAAAAATGTGATCAATTAATCCAGGTTTTCCCTGAGTCACCCTTAAGGGATGTAACATTACTTCTTATTGCCAGAGCAAGCCTCAAATCTGGCGATAATCTGCGTGCTGCAGAGTCCGTAACCCTGTTTACCAACGAATTTCCCGAGAACAGGCTTAAGGCATCTGTTGAAAATGAGTTAAAAGTCCTCGTAAATCGCCATCAAAAAGGTGAAGTACTGGCGGCTGATAAATCGTTGCAGGCGGCAGCAAAAAAAGTGTCCAGTGATAGAATTGCCCGTGAGCGTGCCGCTGCAGAGAAACTGGAGATGGAGCGAATTGCGAAAGTTAAAGCTGAGCAAGAGCGTCTTGCCAAAATCAAGCTTGAAGAAGAGCGTCTGGAAAGAGAGCGTCTGCTCGCCGAGAAGCTTGCCAAGGCAAATATAAAGATAGCCATCTCTCTAAGTAACGAAGCGGGGCCATATCCGGTCGGCATCAGTAGCACAGTGCCTATCGAAATCACAAATAAAGGCAACAGCAGTGAGGAGCTGCTGCTAACCATAAATGCAGCCAAAGAGTATGGTGCCGTACTTACAAGGAGCGGCAGGCCGGACGAAAGCGTGACTCGCTTGCAACTGGCCGCCGGCGAGACTTTCAAAGGGGTTGTTCAGATAAAAATGCCGACAGAGATGGTTGATGGACATCGCTCTTTACTGTCGGTACATGCTGTTTCAGCAAAATTCAGTGATGTCGCTTTCCGGAATGAAACCGTCGTTATATGCTCTGCTCCGCTAGTTCGTGCCGTTGCAAAACTGGCCAAGCCAAAAGTCGCTCCGGGTGAGCAGCTCAGTTATCGTGTTGCGGTTCTTAACGTAGGGTCACAATCGGCCGAGAGTTTAACCGTTAGAGTACAGCTTCCATCAGAGATAGATTTTCAGGGAACTTCGGATACTCCATTTAAGCGCGAGTCAAATGGAGCGCTCCTCTTCAAGGTTGATAAAGTCGATGTCGGACAGCTTGTACATATAAATCTTGATGTGAAAGTGCGGGAAAATACCGCTGCTGGTCAGGTACTGCGTGGAGAGGTTGAGGTTGAGAATGGCGGACTGCAGAAGAAAGAGCGCTTTACCGCAACTGCATCAGTAGTTGTTATACCGGCTAAATAAGAACCATGTTGTCCCGATGAACAATCACATCTCCGTAGTAATAGCCAAGGATCCCTTCAATTTCCAAGCTTTTGCAGCCGGCCAGGCGTTCTACTTCACCGCTTGAGTAATCTGTCAGGCCGCGGGCAAATTCCACTCCATCCAGACCACACACTCTGATGCAGGCTCCCCGTTCAAACCGCCCTTCCGCCCTGACAACTCCTGACGGCAGGAGGCTTTTTCCCATCTTCAGCAGGGCGGTACGGGCGCCATCATCGACTATTATCTTGCCTGACGGTTTCAGGGTATAGGCAATCCAATGTTTTCGGCGATTAATTCCGGTATCGGAAGGAAGAAACAGCGTCCCTACTTCGACGCCATCTAAAGCAGCAACAATAACACCGGGACGTTTTCCGGATACAATAATTGTTGCAACGCCATTTTTTCCTGCTTTTTTTGCGGCTGCAACTTTTGTTGCCATGCCTCCGGTACCTACAGCAGAACCGGAACCTCCGGCGGCCCGCTCAACTTCACGAGTCACGCCCGTAATCAGAGGTATCAGAACCGCCTCGGGATCGGTATTCGGATCTGCACTGTAGAACCCTTCAATATCGGTCAGGATCAGGAGCAGATCTGCTTCAGCCACGTTGGTAACGAGTGCAGAGAGATTATCATTATCACCGAATTTTATCTCGTCCACGACAACGGTATCATTTTCGTTAATTATCGGGATGATCCCGAAACCGAGCAGTGCATCAATGGTTGCCCGGGCGTTCAAAAAGCGTTGTCGACTGCCAAGATCTTCGCTGGTTAAGAGTACCTGGGCCGTTTTTAGTTTATGCGGCGCCAATGATATCTCATATGCCTGCATTAAACGTGTCTGGCCAACAGCAGCGGCAGCCTGTTTATGGGGAATTGTACGTGGTTTTTCTGTCAGCCCGAGCTCGCTCCGCCCCGCTGCGATTGCACCTGATGAAACAACAATAATTTGCAGACCCTGACGGCGCAATAGAGCAATTTCGCCGCAGAGCCTGCCAATAACTTCCATATCCAGAGAACCACCAGCGTCGGTAAGTACTCTGCTGCCAATTTTAATTACAACCCGCTTTACTGTTTTGAGAACGTCCTTCCGCATTACCACTCCTCTTTCTGCTGACCCCACAAGCGGCGGGCGATCTCGTCCAGTAACAGTTCAATCCCTTCACCGGTGGCGGAAGATATAGGGAAAACTGCAACCCCCTTTCTTTCGAACCATGATTTAATTGCAGGTAATTCTTTTTTTGTCCGGGGAAGATCGGTCTTGGTAATAACGACTATCTGCCCTTTCAGCGAGAGCTCGGGGCTGAAAAGAGTGAGTTCGTTATTTATAGATTCATATTCAGCTCTCGGATCTCTATCCGGTATCCAGGAAATATCGACCAGATGCAGCAGGATACCGGAGCGTTCCAGATGCTTGAGAAAGCGATGCCCTAGTCCTGCCCCTTCATTGGCCCCTTCGATAATACCTGGAATATCAGCCATTACAAAAGAGCGATAATTTTTATAAGGTACGACTCCGAGTGAGGGAACCGTTGTCGTAAACGGATAATCGGCGATCTTGGGGCGAGCTGCAGATACCTTGCTGATAAGCGATGATTTTCCCGCATTTGGCAAGCCAAGAAGCCCGACATCGGCCATTAGTTTCAATTCGAGCCGGAGTTTGCGCTCTTCGTTCTCTTCACCAGGCTGGGCGAATTTTGGGGCTTTGTTAGTCGCTGAAGCAAAGCGGGCATTCCCCTGACCACCCCTGCCACCTTTGAGTAAAATAACAGTCTGGCCGTTCTCCGTAAGATCTGCCAGGATGTCATCCGTCTCAACATCTTTGACAACTGTACCGACCGGTACTTTTATCAGCAAGTCCTTGCCACCGGCGCCATGCCGGTTTTTACCCATACCGTTATGGCCGTTTTCCGCCTTTTGATGCGGTCTGTGGCGCAACTCCAGTAATGTAGAGAGCCCCGAAGTCGCTTCAAAGATGACATCACCACCTTTACCGCCATCTCCCCCGCTTGGCCCGCCGAACTCAATAAATTTTTCGTGCCGGAAAGCTACGCATCCGGCGCCGCCATGCCCTGAAGTTGCGTGCAGAGTTACTTCATCAATAAATTTCATCAAACTACTCCCCGGCCAGCCATGCTTGAATTGCCAGTAAGCGGCCATTCCATGCCCCAGAGAGACGCTCCTTTAAAAAAAGTGTATAGAGGCTGTCAAACATCTGTATCCCCTGATCCATCAGGAACATTCGCTCATAAAAAACCGCTTCCCGCTCATTCATCTGATCAACGGTAGAATCTTTTTCAACACGCACCTGAGGACATTTGAAGGAGGCAAAGCCAAACGTATCACCCTTAAGAGTCAGCTTCCAGGGGTTTTCATCTTTCTCAATACAGATTGTCGCACTGGTTATCCGTTTGCCGCCCTTAAGAGCAGAAATCGCCTCCAGATAACTATCCTGGGAGCCTGAAACCGTGACTTTCTGGATGCCCCCCTCTTCGCCACCACCTTGGAGCTGGATCCGGTCATCTATCCAGGCTGAAAAACGTTCACCATTCGCTATCTGTCCGGGGCAAGAAATCGCATACTCTCCTTCTCCGTTTACGCCGCGCTGGAGAAGCCAGAGCATGAATTCGCAGCCAAGCCACTGGTTATCCCTAATCAGGGCAGCCACTGCATCTGAGCCGGCCTGATTGGCCGCATCCAAAGCGTCAAGTAACTGCCCATCCAATAATTTTCTGGCACGTGCAAATGGATGGATAATTACAGGGCCAAATCCTTCAAAGGTTTTTCTGAAGATATCTTCAAAGCGGTCAATAACTTTAGTTCCTAGGCTGAAAAAGGTCAGTACACCGCTCTTCATATCCCAAACCACATCAACGGTTGAGGGGACAGGAAGGCATCTGGCCATCAGGCGGAGCTGAATCTGCTCCTTAATCTCATCTCGTTTATGCTTGGGGGGTCGGCGCAAGTTGGGATTCTGAACCAGAAAAAGGGCTTCCTCCCTGCCTGCATGAGATTTGAGAACTGCAGCAGGAATTTTTCGCTGATCTCTGCGGAGAGAAAAAACTACGAAATTATCACGCCAGAACTCGGAAGGGATTTCAAATGAAGCGTCATCAGGTTTATCAACCTGCGCCCACCCCTCAGAAGACTCTTCCGTAGAATTTTCAATGGATTGGAAACTACGATCCGACAGTTTTCTGGAAAACCACTCAAATAGTTCAGTTTTTGGTAACTCACCGGTTACGGTAAACTGGGTAATACTTACGGTGTTGGCATATACGCCCATAATTTTAATCCTTATCAGTTCAGTTATTTTTCAACAGTCGAACATATTCTTCCATGCCAATAGAGCTGTGCCAATGCCCGCTTAATGCGCCAATGACTGTTCCGCCATAAAAAAGCGCCACTACCAGAATGGCAAAAATAAAACCGGGCAGGGCGAAGCGCTGAAAGGCGCTCATTGATAGTGCAGTATTAAAACGGCAATGACTGGCACATCGCCAACAGGCGATACATTCCGGTGAGGCTACGCTCGTTTTACGCATTACATCGATGTATGTCGGGCAGACCTTACTACAGACACCGCATGAAATACAGCTTTCAGGGTTTCTTGTTATTCTGAGTGGCGAGAACATCGCAATCAGGCCCAATAGTGCGCCGTACGGGCAGAGGTAGCGACAGAGCGGGTTGCGTAGCACGAATGAACTTAAAACTATGATAAAAATAACACCGAATGCTAAAGGTGAAAGGTGCAGAAAAAAGTTCATCAGCCGTACATCAGCAATCTTGTGATAGTCCGAATGGATAAAGTTCAGCAGAGAGTCTCTGTTCATGGCAATTGCAACACCATAAATGAAAAAGGCCATGAGGGTGTATTTCAGACTTCGCAGCACCACATCCATATTTACCGGAAGTCGCCAGTTACGTCGTAACAGCTT
Source organism: uncultured Geobacteraceae bacterium (assembly GCA_903845365.1). GTDB lineage: Bacteria > Desulfobacterota > Desulfuromonadia > Geobacterales > Pseudopelobacteraceae > JACRCG01. The sequence continues at coordinate 24,337 of CAIMXI010000097.1, forward strand.
GTAGCCAGTTTTCCAGGCGCATTCAGAAAGTGCGGCGACCGGGCATATCCAGGAACAGAAGGAGCGTCTCAGCAGGAGAGAAACGACAATAACAGTAATAAAAACTATAACTGCCGCCGGGTGGATAGTATTAATTCCGTCACCCCTTAGCCACGAGACGCTTCCCAATAAGCCTGAAATAGGGAGAAAGCCATCAATTCCGTCCGGACGTTCAATAATACTCCTTGCTATTGGAGAGTTGACGGAGTGAACAAAGTTGTAAAAGCAGAGCAGAAGCCAGACCATAAATCCCAAAAAAGTGAATTGCGTTAGAATACGTAGTGGCTGCATGTATCGGGCAGACATGGTAACTCCAATAACAGGGGCGGGGTCGCTTAAGACACGACACCGCCCCTGACCGTTCCGGTATGTGATCTAACCAGGTAATCCGAAAACCAGACTGCACTACCCTTCTTGCAGAATATAACCCTTTCCGCGAACGGTATGGATAAGTTTAGTGGTAAAGTCGCCGTCGACTTTTTTACGCAGATAGTTGATGTATACATCGATAATATTTGTAAACGTTTCGAAAGGGTACTCCCAGCAGTTATCGGCAATATTGGCACGAGACAGAACATTTCCGGCGTTCCGAACCATATACGCAAGGAGACTGTACTCTTTTGCGGTAAGGATGATCTCGATTTGACCTCTCCAGACCTTATGATTGACTGGATCAAGGCGCAGGTCGGCAAAACGGATCTCCGCGCCACGATCCTGTCCGGAACGTCTGAGAAGAGCCCGTACTCGCGCCTGAAGCTCGGCAAATGCAAATGGTTTTGTAAGAAGGTCATCCGCACCAGCGTCAAGGCCTGCCACAATATCATCTGTTTCATTTTTAGCCGTCAGCATAAGGATAGGTAACAGACAGCCGGCTCCCCGCAACTCCTTCAGCACAGTTAAGCCATCTTTTTTCGGCAGCATGCAATCAAGAACGATAAGATCATACTCACCGCTGCCGGCACGTCTAACGCCATCAGCGCCATCATGACTGACGGTTACATCGTATTTTTCAGCTTCAAGTCCACGCTTAATAAAACTGGCTACCTTCTTTTCATCTTCAACAATCAGAATTTTCATCTTTACCCCCTCTTTAGTTATGTTGGTGTGCTAATTATTAAAATTCAGCTCCACTATTCATTTCCATATGTCTCATAATTTCGGATGCAGCTTCCTCAACAGATTTATTAGTAATATTGACAATATACCACTGCGAATTTTTACGGTAAATCTGCCTACATGCTGATATCTCATCTTCGACATGCTGGAAGTCATTATAACTGCCACGTGGACTTTGTCGCATATTTATCAATCGTGAGGTACGAATCTCGACAAGACGCTTCGGATCAACCAAGAGGCCGACAATTTTTTCCTGATCTATTTCGAATAACTCATCAGGCAGTGCTATGCCAAAAACAATCGGCACGTTAGCTACTTTATAGCCTTTATGGGCAAGATACATGGCAAGTGGTGTTTTGGAAGAACGTGACACACCAACAAGGACGAGATCCGCCTTATGCAGATATCTTGTTTCCTGGCCGTCATCGTGCTTTACCGTAAAATTAACCGCTTCAACCCGCCGAAAGTACTCAGTATCAATCCTGTGAAGTAAACCCGGTTTTTCCCTCGAAGGAGCCCCGAGATATCGAGATAAGCTATATATAAGAGGACTCAGCAGGTCTACGGTAATAAGTCCGTTTTCTTCGGCAACACGCTCAACTACTTCGGCTAAATGGGGGTCAACGAGAGTATAAACAACAAGACCAGGGGTTGAAACAGAAATGGCTAAAGCATTTTGAATATCTAATTGCGAAGTCACCTTAAAAAGCCGATGTACTCGCACATCACCATCGTAAAACTGCGAGAGAGCGGCACGAATAACACGCTCAGCAGTTTCTCCAGTTGAATCAGATAAAATATATATAGTTTTCATCGATATTTCTTTTGCTTGCGACTTAATGAGAAGAAAGCCTGTTCTTCTAATTAAAAAATAGCTTCTTCGCGCTGCGGTGTCAAGCATATTTTCGTATTTACTAATTTATCATTTGCTTGTGGATGCTCCCTGCCTTAATGACTTCACTTCATCAATCCCAATCCCCAGTAACTTAACATGCCGATTATCACCGTCCCGGCCAGAGAACGGGTCTTTAAAGCGCAGAGCAGGGTAGGAATTGCCGCCAGCAGTTCCACTTTGCTAAGAGTAAAGAGTCTCGGGTCTGAATGCGCAAAAAGAGTCGGAGTGATCAGGGCGCTCAGGATGGCGACCGGGATCAGCTCCAGCCACTCAGCGAACCAGGCTGGCAGGGCACGGCGGGACAGGACTACCAGCGGCAGCATGCGTGGGAGGTAGGTTACCGCTCCCATTGCCAGCATCAACAGCAGGAAGTCACGATTACTCACAAGCTGTACCCCGTTTCCGCAGAAGCCGTTTCAAAATCAGTCCGGCTGTGGCAGCGATGACGGATGCGACGATTACATAGGCATTTCCCGGCAGCCAGAGATAGGCCAGCAGCGAGCAGGCCGCCGCTATCAATGCGGTAGTTACAACAATGGCGCTGCGCAGTTGGAACACCAGCAGGCAGATGAACATGCCGGTGAGTGCATAGTCAACTCCGGCAGCGCCGGGTGGCACCAGTTGGCCCAGATAGACACCGGCGACGGTACTGACGATCCAAGTCGTGTTGGCGGCATGATTAAGTGTCAGGGCACTATAGCGGTTCCACTCCCCCTGATTGAAGCGGGTCATATTGACGGCAAAGCTTTCATCGGTGAGGCCATAAGCGAAGAGTGACAGAAAACGGCGGGAGACGCCGGGGAAATGTACTGACAATGCGGAACTCATCAGCAGGTGCCGCAGGTTGACCATAAAGGTGGTGGAGACAATTGCCAGCGGGGAGGCTCCGGCGCCAATCATGGCAACGGCTATGAACTGGGAGCCGCCGGCAAAAACCAGAATCGACATTGCAGCCATCTGCCACGGCGCAAGCCCCCCCTTTTGCGCCAAGACTCCCAGCGAAAGCCCGATGGGGAAATAGCCGAGGCAGATCGGCCAGGCGGCCGACAAGCCACGGCGAAAATTATTTGCCATAATCCTCACTCCGGCAGCAGTTCATGAGCCAATTTCCCCAGCGTTTTGATCCCCTGCTCCACCCGATCATCCCAGAGCGCCGCAGAGAGGCGGATGTGGTTGCCATATTTGTTGCCAAGGGAGAAGAGCGGTCCCGGCACAATGCTGATGCCCTGCTCAAAGGCGCGGTGATACAACTGTATGGCGTTGATGCCGACCGGCATCTCCACCCAGAGAATAAAGCCGCCGGAGGGGTGAGTCATGCAGGTGCCCTCGGGGAAGTAGCGGGCTACGGCATCGGCCATTTGCGACATGTTGCGAGCATGAATCCGTCGGATAGTGCGCAGGTGGTGGTCGTAACCCCCGTTTGCGAGAAATTCCGCAAGAGCCAACTGCGACGGTGATGAGGACGCTATGTTCATCATCATTTTCAGGCGCTCCATTTCTGCCTGATAGCGTCCGCCTATTGCCCAGCCGATGCGGTAGCCGGGGGCAATGGTCTTAGAGAACGATGAACAGTAAATAACGGAATCCGAACGGTCGAATGACTTGGCTGCTACCGGACGATCGTTTTCAAATGTCAAATCGCCGTAGATATCATCCTCTATCAGCGGTATTTTGTGCGTGGCCAGCAGTTCAACCAGCTCACGCTTGCGCTCATCCGGCATCAGACAGCCGAGCGGATTACTGAAGTTGGTTATGACAAGGCATGCGCTGATGCTGCTCTGCTCAATGGCATAGCGGAGCGCTTCAATGCTGATGCCGTCTCGGGGTGTTGATGGTATTTCCAGAGCTTTCAGGCCGAGTTCGGCGATCATCTGCATGAAGTTGAAATAGAAAGGGGACTCGACTGCGATGGTATTTCCGGTATGGCAGGTTGCCTGTAGCGCGAGCCTAACCGCCTCAACACAGCCCGACGTGACCAGAATGTCGTCAGGGCCGCTGCTGATGCCGGCAGCGAGCCCTCTGCGGGCGATTTGCACCCGCAGGCGTTCATAGCCGGGCGGCATCTGATACAGCACTGCCTGTTCGCCGTAGCGGCGCAGTTCACTCGCCATAATCCGGTTCAGCTTGTCCACCGGCAGATTGCGTGCGTTCGGTATGGCGCTCCCGAGCGGCAGCAGATCACGGTTCATCATGTTACGCATAACCTGATGACAGAGTTCACTGGTGGTGACGGTGGTCGGTGCGTTAAACGTCCGTGACGGAAGGTCTGGCTCCCTGATCTCCGGCACCCTGCTGCGCACGTAATAGCCGGACTGGGGGCGCGCCTGAATCAGGCGGGTATCCTCCAACAGGGTATATGCCTGCATGACGGTATTGATACTCACGTCAAAGCGGCTGCTGAGTTGCCGAATGGACGGCAGACGATCGCCGGCCCGAAAGGTACCCTGAGCAATCAGGGAGGTGATTTCACCGGCAACCTTTTCATAGAGCAACGATCCGCCGATGTTTATTTTCTGTACACTTTTCATGATCGTATCATACCTCACTCTGTTGGACGTTGTCAGGTACAGTTTCGGTAACTTTCTATGGGTACAATTTATGTAACATAAAACTGTAACGGTTACAAAAGATGTTTTCTGTATCTGTTTTTTTTATTTTAGGCGGAGTAGAGTGTCATCATCAAGCACGGAGGAGGAATTGATCATGGAATGTTATCTGACGCAAGGTGAACTGATTCGGGTGGATGGTGGGAAAGAGGGAGTAACTCTGCGTTGTTCGAGTGGAACCGTCTGGTTGACCTGCGGAAACGGGGTTGATTATCTGCTGCGTACAGGGAAAAGTTTTGTTGTTGCCGCTAATCAGGTTGCGGTGGCTGAAGCGCTCCAGGCTGCCGAATGCACCCTGGTGAAGCCGCTGTCAGAGCGCAGTGCCGTGTTGAGACCGGCCATCAGACTTGCGGCGTGCTAATCAATAATTATTCCACCCAGTCGTCATCCTCTTCAAGTGGCGCAAATCCTCGTCGCATCGTATTCTCAGTAACTACTCTCGGATCCATGAAATGCAGCAGATAATCTGGACCGCCGGCTTTGGTGCCGACGCCGGACATGCGTGACCCGCCAAACGGTTGGCGATCGACCAGCGCACCGGTGTTGTTGCGGTTGATATAGAGATTGCCGACACGGAATTCCCGCCGTGCTTTGGCCAGATGTTCCGGGCTGCGGCTGAATACCCCGCCGGTGAGGGCGAACTGAGTCGAATTGGCCCATTCAATCGCCTGGTCAAAATCCTTGGCCCGCATAACCGCCAGTACCGGTCCGAAAATTTCCTCCTGAGCGATACGGTGCTGCGGCGTAATGCCTCCGATAATAGTCAGCGGTACCCAGTACCCTTCAGTTGCCGGGACCGGGCTGGAGTAGAGCAGTTTCCCCTCTTTTTTACCCACCTCTACATACTCCAGAATGTTTTTCATCGCAGCGCTGTCAGAGACGGCTCCCATGCTGTAGGTCGGATCTTCTGATGGTCCCACTTTATACACCTGGGCGGCTTTGACAAGGCGGTCAACGAATTTGTCATACACAGCGTCAAGAACGATTACCCGCGAGCAGGCGGAGCATTTCTGCCCCTGGAACGCGAAGGCGGAGTAGAGCACGTGTGGCACCGCCTCATCGAGGTCGGCATCATCATCGATGATGATGGCGTTCTTGCCACCCATTTCGGAGATGATTTTCTTGACGTTGATCTGGCCGGGGTGGACTTTGGCGGCGCGGTCGATGATGCGTAGACCGGTTTCGACGGAACCGGTGAAGGCGATCAATGAAATATCGGGATGGTCAACCACGTAGTCACCGATTACGGAGCCTTTGCCGGGGAGGAAGTTGAATACACCGGCGGGTAGACCAGCTTCTCGGAAGATTTCCACCAGGTTCCACCCGATGATGCCGGTGATATTTGAAGGTTTGAATACCACCGTGTTGCCGGTGACGATTGCGGCGGAAGCCATACCGAGGCTGATCGCAAGTGGGAAATTCCAGGGGGCAATGATAGCCGCAACCCCTTTCGGCTCATAGAAGTACTGATTGACCTCGCCCGGCGCGTTGCCGATGCGCTGCGGTTCACCGAGACGGATCATTTCGCGGGCATAGTATTCGAGAAAGTCGATTGCTTCTGTGACATCAGCGTACGCCTGATCCCACTGTTTGCCGATCTCCAATACCTGCCAGGCGGAAAGTTCAAAGAGGCGCTTCCGGGCGATCTCTGCCGCTTTCAGCAGATAGTTGGCCCGGTCGCGTGGAGACGTATCGCGCCAGGCAGGGAACGCTTTTTTTGCCGCACTGACCGCCTGCGATGTTTCATCTATTCCTGCCTGAGCGATCTTGCCGAGCAGTTCTGAAGGTTTGTTAGGATTGACGGTGTCGCATGTTGCTTGTGTGACAACTTCCTTGCCGTTGATATAGAGCGGATAGTTTTTTCCCGCTTGCGCACGGACGGCGGCAATGGCCTTGGGGAAGGCGACACGGTGATCAGAGCGGGTGAAATCAACCATCGCTTCATTGGCAAAACGGGTCAGTCCGCCGGGACCGGGGAGGGTTTTACGCGGTTTGTTGTTCCGTTCGGTTCTTTCCCGCAGGGCAGTGACGGCCGGATCTTCAAGGAGTCGCTCGATCTGGGCGTCCTCGGCAAAGCTCTGCCTGAGGAATGATTCGTTGGCGGTATTTTCCAGCAGGCGCCGCACGAGGTAGCCCATGCCGGGCACCATGTTGCCATACGGTGCGTAGAGGCGGATCCGCCCGACGACTTTGAGGATGCCTTTGCGGACCGGTTCGGCCATGCCGTACAGCACCTGAAATTCGTAGCGCGAATCGGGAACATTCAGTTCTCTGGCCATCTCCATGACTGCGGAGATAGAACGGATATTGTGGGAAGCGCAGGCATAGTGGCAGATCTGATGGTTCTCGAGAATCATCCGTGATTGTCGCTCAAAGGCAGCGTCGCTTTCTGCTTTGACCGTCCAGACCGGGATCGCCCAGCCGTTCTGTTTCGCCTTGACCGTTTCGTAATCCCAGTATGCGCCCTTCACCAGACGCACGGAAATCTGCGTGTTCTGCTGTTTGGCCCATGCCAGCAGATCGGCCAGATCCTGATCGTTGTCTTTCAGATACGCCTGTAGAACGATACCGATATGCGGGTAGTCGAGGTATTCCAGTTTGAGGCGTTTGTATAATTCTATGATGATGCCTTTGTGCTTGTACGACTCCATGTCGATACAGAGAAAACCACCTAGTTCAACCACCTGTGCGGCAATGCGGCGCACCTGCTTCAACATCGCCTGTACCGATCCTTCAAAATCCTGTGGGTTGGCGAGGGCAAAGAGCGCGGTTGGTTTGACCGCAACGTTGACCTTGGGGGCGTGACCCCAATCGAGATTCGGATCACCGCCTTTGCCCGGCAGCCCTTTCCAGCCGGACGGTTCCTTTTTCAGACTTTCAAGCACTTCGATATAAGTTGTGACATACTCTTCAGCTTCCTGTTCGGTCAGGGTCGCCTCGCCGAGGACATCGACAACGGCGGCAAAGCCGTCCTTGCGCAGTCGTTCAATGTTCTTGACCGCTTCTTTGGTGTTTTCACCGACGATGAACTGGCGAGCCATCTCCTGAATGTTGGCGGAGATAACCTTGTTCAGCATCGCTCCGCCGAGCGAGCCGAGCATACCTGCCATTTTCGCCCCGGTCTGGAGTACCGGCGGCATATCTTTTTCTTCGCCGAAATATTCGCGGATATGGTCGGTCAGCAGCTTTGATGTCGTCAGAGAGGGGAAGGCGTCAACGAAACGGAACATCTGGATTTTGAACTGCTCGTTCTGCATGCTCCAGTCCATGACCTTGCCCATCCAGGCCCCTTTGTTGAAGAGCGACGGTTTTTCTCCGGAGATGGAGGAGAAAAATTCCTTGCCGCGATTGATGATCCTGCTGTTGAGTGCTTCTTCCATGGTGATTCCTTTCGCTCTGAGAAATTCAATAAGAAGACTTATTGCGCTAATGGTTAAACCATTAAATCAAAAAACTCTATTTGTCAATAATTTCCTGCAGGCTCTTGTATGACGGTAACGGCAGTGGTATAAAGGTGCAACCATTGGAAAAGGGGTTTGCCATGTTCAAGCAGGTAAAACAGAGTAAGGCATATCAGGATGTTGTTGACCAGATCCAGGAAGCGATCATAGCCGGAACCTTGAAAGCCGGCAATCTGCTTCCGGCGGAGCGCGAACTGAAGGAGCGGTTCGGGGTCAGTCGCGGTACGCTGCGTGAGGCGTTGCGGGTGCTGGAACAGAAGGGGTTGATTGAAATCAGGACCGGCGTAACCGGCGGTTCGATGGTGCGCGAGGTCAATAGCGATACGCTCAGTGATAATCTGGGGCTGTTGATCAGGAATTGCGCCGTTTCCCTGAAAGATCTCGCCGAGTTTCGTGAAGAGATGGAGGGTGGTGTGGCTGCTCTGGCGGCACAGCGGGCCGGAGAGAGTGATATGGCTTTGTTGAATGATCTTCTCGCCGAAGCCGAAGCGAACCTGAAAAAGGGGCGCACGGGATGGGACGCTTTTATCCGCACCGACGAACAGGTGCATCTTGCCTTGGCACGGATGAGCGGTAATCTGCTCTTTCTGACGGTTCTGCAGAGTCTGTACGTCAATATTCATACGTACTATGAAAAATTTCTACCGCGCGACAAGGCGCTGTTGCAGGAGAATCTTTCCGATCTGTGCTCTATAGTGGCGGCGATAACCGCACGCGATTCGGCAAAGGCGCGGGATGCCGCGCAGTCTCATGTCAGGCGTTTCAACGGTTATATGGAGCAGAAAGGGGCGGAGTAGGTGTTACTGTACTGCTGACTGTCACGACTTGGTCCCCTCAATCCAGTCCATCAGCTTCTGCCGCAACAACTCTTTTGATGGAAGATACAGTGAGTATTCGCGTGCATGGATATTGGCCTCCGGCGGTAGAGTAAGCTCGACGATGGCATCTTTTTTCCGTTTGCAAAGCAGTATGCCAATGGTGGCGTTTTCATCGGGAGTCTTTACGAAGCGGTCAAAGTAGTTCACATACATCTGCATCTGCCCGAGATCCTGATGTTTGAGTTTGTCGAGTTTGATGTCAATCAGCACGTAACAGCGCAGCAAACGGTTGTAAAAGACGAGATCAACGAAAAAATGGTCTTCATCGAAGGTGAAGCGTTTCTGCCTTGCCTCAAACAGAAAGCCCTTCCCAAGTTCGAGCAGGAACTGTTCAAGTTGATCAATGATAGCTGTTTCCATATCGGATTCGGAGTAGCCGGTTTTTTCGTCAAGTCCGAGGAATTCAAGAACGTACGGCTCTTTCAGGATGTCTGCCGGTTTGACGATGATTTGTCCTTCGTTGGCAAATTGTCGGATTTCATCCTTGTCTTTGCTGAGTGCGAGGCGTTCATAGAGGCATGAGGAAACCTGCCGCTTCAGTTCGCGGAAAGACCAATCTGACTGACATGACTCAATTTCATAGAAACTGCGTTCATCCGGATTTTTGATAGTGAGGAGCAAAACGTAGTGAGACCAACTGAGCGTAAACGACTGTTTTCCGGATTGCCCAGAGACTGTCTGGACAGTCGCTAAATTATCAGACAGTGTCTGTGAAATTTCCCCCAAAGGTAATTTTTCAGACACTGTCTGAAAAATCTGGCAAGAGAATCTGTCTTTCCATAGAAGAAAAAATTTACGCATAAGTGATAAATTTACGGGAGAAAATCCGGTTCCAAACTCCTCCGTCAACCTCGCGGAAAGCTCTTTTAGCAACTCTTTCCCATATTCCGCCCGTTTTTCACCTTTCTGCTGATGTTCAATAATGCGCCGTCCAATCTCGTAGTTGGTCGTCACCTGAAGGATGTTGACCGTAGTGGCGACAGAGTAACGCGCAGAGTGGATGAGGCTACGAAGTTCAGTGATGAGCGGTGCAAGATTACCACTATCAGAGTTGGCTGAGGCTTTGACAACGTTTCGTGTTGTTTTTATCTTTGTCATGTCCGTTTTCCCAACTCCACCATCAGCCCCGAACGCCACCCCTTGAACTTTCCGTCCCGTATCCTTGCCGATCTCCACACTCTGTGAACTTCCGGGAAACAGCTTACTGCGCCACTGCACCGGTATCTGCTCACCATTCTGAAGGAGGCGGATCAGTTCGCTACGTTCTTGTTCGTTTAGTGTTTGCATGGTGTCCTGTATTTAAAGCATGGATCAAGTGGAGCTGTCTTACCATATATGGTCTGCTTAATCCACCGGTAACGCTAAAGCAGGTTAGCGGCATTCTGCCGGACAGCCCGGACTCTCCGCACGGCATCAAACGAATAGCAGCAGAGTCCGGCCCAGATAAGGAGAAAACAGATAAGGTGCGCCTGTGTGAACGGTTCCCTGTAGAGCAGGACGGCAAGGAGGAAGTGCATTGTGGGGGTAATATACTGGAGAAAACCGATAGTAGCGAGGCGCAGGCGTCGGGCAGCCGAGGCAAAGAGCAGCAGCGGTACTGAGGTTGCAACTCCGGCAAACACGAGAAATACATTTATTTGCAGGGCCTGCCCGGGGAAGCTGCCGGTACCGTTCAGAGTAACATACACAAGATATCCAAGTGCAAAAGGCGAGAGGAGCAACGTCTCCACGGTCAGCCCGGTGATGGAGTCAACTGTGACGACCTTGCGAAACAGCCCGTAGGAACCAAACGTAAATGCGAGTATCAGTGAAACCCAGGGAAAACGACCGTAATTAACGGTCAGCAGCACAACCCCGGCTGCTGCCAGAATAAGACTGATACTCTGAAGACGACTAAGACGTTCCTTTAAAAAAATAACACCGAGCAGGACGCTGACAAATGGCGTGATGAAATAGCCAAGACTTGACTGGATGACCTGGGAATGGGCAATCGCAATTATGAAAACCAGCCAGTTCGTCGCAATCAGAAGCGCAGATGAGATGAGAAGCACGACAACACGCCTGTCACGAAATGCCCCAGCTACAACACTCCATTTACCGCGCCATCCAAGTATCAGAGAGAGAAACAGCACCGACCAGACAATACGGTGACTGACAACCTGCAAGGCCGGGACAGATGTCAGTGCTTTAAAATAGACCGGAAAAAAGCCCCAGATCAGATATGCCGTTATGCCATAGCCAAGTCCTGTTGCAGCATCTTTGTGCGTATTCTTCGTTTCTTGTTCGATCATCTGCGTGTCGAATAGCGGGTAAAGATAAATAGCCCGGTAAAAATAATACTGCCGCCTAGCGCCTGCCGGACTGTCGGATATTCACGTAAAAAGATTGATGCCCAGAGAATGGCTCCTAACGGCTCTCCCAGAATGCTTACCGAGACTACCGAAGCCTGAACATGACGCAGTACCCAGTTGAAGACGGTGTGACCGAAGATCGTACAGACAACCGCCAGAGCCAGAAACAGCAGCCAGTCGCTGGCAGGGTAGGGGGCAAACGGCGTGCTGGTGACTAGGCTGGTGAGCAACAGTGCCACCGTGCTGCTGCCGTAGGTGTAGAAGGTGTACACCGGCAGGGAGAGGCCCCCGCGCAGCCGGCGACCGATCAGAAGATATCCGGAAACAAGAATCGCCGCAGCCAGAGCGAGCAGATCTCCCCAGAACGCTTCCCGACCGATCTGAAAATCAGCCGCCCCGATGACTACACTGCCGCAAAGAGCGACCGCGCCACCGATCATGGCAATGCGACTGATTCGTTCGCGAAAAAAGATCCAGGAGCCTATTACCACGAATATCGGCTGTGTCGTCACGAGCACCACCGAACTTGCAACACTGGTGTAATGGAGCGAGATGAACCATGTGACAAGATGAAGCGCAAGGCAGATGCCGCTGGCAGCAGCGAGCCCGCGCTGTTTCCATGAAATGCTGGCAAGCTCGGCACGATAGCGGAACAGGGCGTACGGGGCGAGGAGCAGAAAGGTAAACAGCAGGCGATAGGTGGCAATCATCAGGGCGGGTGCGGTGGCAAGCCTGACAAACAGCGCGGAGAATGAAACGGCAAAAACCCCTACCAGTACCGCCAGGTAGGGGTTTACGATCGGTTTATTGTTCACGGAGAAAGATCCTTTTCGATACAAAACGGCGGCACTATATTCAAAACAGAAATCCCGGGAACCTTTATTTTTATTCAGTGCAACAGCTTTAGTACCGCTGCAATGTTTCGAGACGCTATCCGCAAATTCTGTGGAGCTGATTTGAGGGCATCATCTATCGTGCCGACCTGACTGAGGACACTGAATACTGCATCAAAACCGTGGTCATAAACTACCCCGAC
>CAIMXI010000098.1 GCA_903845365.1 uncultured Geobacteraceae bacterium
CATGGGGTTAATTGTTGTTGGTGTCAGCGTAATGGGCTATATCGTCGGCAGTCTGGCTCAGATCATGTTCGAAGGGCAGTTCCAGCGAATCATGGGGAGGAAAAAGGTGGAAAAACAGATTGACGCACTTGTGGGGCACTATATCATTTGCGGTTTTGGGCGAATCGGTTCGCTTATCTGCAAGGAATTTAAAGCTAACAAGTTGAAGTTTGTGATTATTGAAAAAAACGTGGAGGGCGCCGATCGACTAGTTGAGGATGGCTACCTGTATATGAAAGGGGACGCCACTCTTGACGAAACGCTGCTTAAGGCAGGGATCAACAGAGCCAAAGGGCTGATTTCTGTGGTCACTTCCGATACGGAAAACGTCTATATAACTCTGACCGCACGTGGTCTCAACCAGGATCTGTATATCATGGCCCGTTCCGGTGAAGATGGCTCTGATATTAAACTCAAGCGTGCTGGAGCCAACAAGGTAGTCTCACCATATACTATCGGCGGCAATCGTATGGCACAGTCGATACTGCGGCCAAACGTGATCGATTTTATTGAAATTGCCACCGGTCGTGAACATCTGGAATTGCAGATGGAAGAGATTCATATCCCTGCTCATTCGGCATTTGTCGGAGAAACGCTTGTGACGTCAGGGTTTCGCAAGGAAATCGGTGTCATTATTATCGGCATAAAAAAGAGCCACGGCAAGATGGTGTTCAACCCGCACTCACAAACCAAAATCGAGGAACATGACACGCTGATCGTGCTTGGCGATCCGACCTCAATTCATAAGCTTGAGGATCTTGTTGTCCGTGCGGCAACTGATGAAGTCATAAAAAAACACAGGAAAGCGCACCATGAAAAATAACATTCACGCCCATGTTCCGTATAGTCGACTTGCAGAGCATCTTGATTACGCAGTTGCCAATCGCATCAATCCGGAGGTCTTCTTCCCTGCCGAAGCGCTCGATCATCTGATCTGGGAAGAGTTGTCGTCACTGGCCGGCGCAATTCACTCGGCAGGTCTGAAGACAACGATTCACGCCCCTTTTCTCGATCTCAATCCGGGCGCCGTTGATCCGAGCATTCGCGCTGCAAGCCATCATCGGATACAACAGGTGATGAAGGCCGCAGAGTTGCTGCATCCCGAAGTAATTGTGGTTCACCCAGGTTACGATGATCTTCATTACGGTGACAATCGCCTGGTCTGGCTGAAAAACAGTATCGACTTCTGGCAGGAGTTTGTGCCGAAGGCTCGCGATCTTGGCACCATTCTGGCGGTTGAAAACATCTTTGAGAAGGAGCCGTCCACAATCAAGATGCTGCTTGATGCCGTTGATGATCCCTGTTTCCGGCACTGTTTTGATATAGGTCACTGGAATTTGTTTACTACGGTGACTCTCGAAGAGTGGTTCGGTGAACTTGGCGGATATATTGCTGAAAGCCATATTCATGATAATCATGGCCAGTGCGATGAACACCTGCCGGTTGGTGAGGGGGGGATTGATTTCACACAGTTTTTCCCACTTCTGAATCGGCATGCTCCAGATGCCGTCTGGACGGTTGAGGCGCACAGTACTGAACATCTGCAGCGGGCAATGAAAAACATCAAAAATCACATTTGAGGCATTAAGGGAGATCCGTTGACAGAAAGAATTCTAGTAACCGGCGGCTGCGGATATATCGGCAGTCATGTAGTGCGTCAGCTTTCGGAGTCCGGCAGCAGCGTTGTTGTATATGATAACCTTTCCACCGGGTTTCGTGATGCACTTACCCATGGTGAAGAGCTGGTCGTCGGTGAGCTGGCAGACCGGGGGGCGCTGGAAGCGCTCTTTGGGCAGCGTCATTTCACAACCGTCCTGCATTTTGCCGCCGCTATCATCGCCCCGGAGTCGGTGTCGCTGCCGCTTAAATATTATGGTAATAATACCCGCAATACCTTGGGACTACTGGAAACATGCGTCAAATTCGGCGTAAAACAGTTCATCTTTTCCAGTACCGCCGCCGTATACGGCTTTCCAGACGGTGGCGTGGCTTCTGAAGAGACTGAGTTGGCACCGATTAACCCCTACGGAACCTCAAAGTTGATGAGTGAGTGGATGCTGCGAGATGTGGGCGCTGCGCATGACATGAAATATGTGGCTCTCCGTTACTTCAACGTGGCTGGTGCAGATCCGCAGGCTAATATGGGGCAGCGAACACCGGAAGCGACGCATCTTATCAAAGTCGCCTGCCAGGCGGCTCTCGGTATGAGGGAGAGCATCAACATCTATGGCACCGATTATCCCACCCCGGATGGCACCGGAATTCGTGATTATATTCACATTGAGGATCTTGCCTCCGCTCACCTTTATGCCTTGAAGTATCTTGAAAATGGTGGTGAATCGACGGCCATGAATGTCGGCTACGGCCATGGCAGCAGTGTTCGTGAGGTACTTGCTGTCATCGAAAAAATCAGCGGAACTGGTCTGAATATTATCGAAGCGGATCGGCGTCCGGGGGATCCCGCCTCACTCGTGGCCAGAGCTGACAGAATCAGGACGCTGACCGGTTGGCAGCCGCGCTACAACAGCCTCGAAACAATTGTAGCGGATGCGTGGCGATGGGAAAGCCGGATGGCGGGAAAATAATCTGAATAAAATCCAGAATTTTGACTATTTGTGAGGATTAAATGGAACCTAACTCTTATTACAGCACTCGAATTCAGACCTCTTTTGACGACGATCAGGCTGATATCTTCAAGGTCTTTCGTGCGAATCAGACAGCTAAAGAAGGACCAAAAGTAAGCCTTATCAATTATTTTAAAGGGTTGCCGATTACATCTTCAGCGCGCATTCTTGGTATTGATAAAAACAATCTCGATCTGGATGTCGAGCCGCTGCAGGCAGTTGCCATCTCGATGGATCGTTACACGTTTATTCGCAGTAAGCTTTTTCCCTTTCCTTTAGCAGCGAGTGTTCTGTACGTTAACATCAGAAAACATATGGTTACACTCAGCAAGCTTTGCTATATCGAACTGCATGCTGAAAAATGCGCAGCGGTGAGAGTTGATTTTGATCCTACGCTCCCAGCCACAATGCAGTTCGACGATCAAACTATTGAGGGAGCACTGCTGGATATTTCGTTACACGGAGTAGCGTTGGGAATAAAGGAGTTAGTCCCGCTGGAAAGTGGCACCGAAACGTTGATAAAGTTCATGCTGCCCGATCTGGAGCGGCTTAAGCAGACTCCCAAGAACGATCACCACTTGATCAAGGAGAACTTGATCATGCTGCCAGCCACACTGGTTGCTATTGCAGGGGACAGATCGCCGTACCGCTACAAATTCAGAATTACGCTGGGAAAGCACCAGGAACAGCTCATATCCCGCTACAGCTTTCATCGCCAGCTTGAAATTATTCACGGTTTGAAGGAAATGGTGGTTTAGTAACTAACGGGTCAGGGCAGTTAGATGGTGTTAATAAATCTAAATCATGGAACACGGTTCAAATCTGATTGAACGGATCAAGACGGATTTGAAAGCTTTTGAATTTGGCCTGATCCGCTTTTATCCGTTACATCCGCTTTTTCCGTGTTAAATTAAGGTTTTATTTGGTTCCGGCTCGTCCGGATTGGGAATACGTAATGTTGTTTTATTGTACTCTGTCTGGTCAGCTCACGGCTCTACGTTTAAGTATGTAGCCGATCAGAAAACAGATCGCCAATGTTATGCTGCCACCTACGATGCCGGAAACGCTGGTGCCAAGTTTACTCCCTTCCGGCTTTTTCTCTTCAGTTTTAAGCCCACCCTCTGCCGCCGGTTCAGCACCCTTTTCGACCTGGTTTACTTCTTCAGCTTTTTTGAAAGAGTAGTCCGGCAGGAGCGCCACGCTCTTCTGCAGGGCGGCCAGCGTACCGTTAACCCCCCGTTCATCACCTTTCAATTTTTTCTGGCCTGTCACTCTGGTTATTGACCATTCAACTCCGTCCGGTTGCTCCGAGGCAAACCAGGAGAGAATTCCACCGGTTAAAACGGCGACAGCGAGGAAGATCAGTACAACAGTCCGTATCGATTGAGTGTTTATTGGGGCGGTTCCCATGGCGCTCTGCAAGATTTCCGGTTTGGCGGTATAGACAAAAGAGATTACCGAAGCGGTGACCACCCCTTCGATAACTCCGATTGCCAGATGAATTGGCTGCATTATCGCAACAAAATTCGTAAAGGGAAGTGAAGAGATTCCGGATAAAACCGTTTCCACAACAACAGCGAAAGCGCCCAACTGCAAGCCGACAACAGCGGCGATCATCGAAGCGACCGAAATCCTTTTAGGAGTCGTCGAGTTGGCAACGATCTGTTTGTAGATCAGGGGGTAGGCGATAAAGGCCGGAAAAAAGCCGAGGTTGAATATGTTGCATCCGAGTGCCAGCAAGCCACCATCTGAAAATAAGAACGCTTGTACTACCAGCACTGAGGCAATTGTCAAAAAGGCGGCGTAAGGGCCCAGAAGCACGGATAAAATCATCCCGCCACCAAGATGGCCACTGGAACCGGTGACAGGAATGGTAAAGTTGATCATCTGCACCGAAAAAATGAATGCACCCAGCACACCCATGAGCGGTACTATTCCACTGTCTGCTTCTGCCTGTACTTTTTTCGAACAGTAGGCGATGGTTGCGACTGATGCGCCCCACATCGTCAAACCGACAGCCGGTGAAATTAATGCGTCTGCCATATGCATGATCAGTTGCCCCTTATTGCAATCACAGCAGTGCAGTTCCGTCATATCCACAGAGCAGCGGCCGCGCTTGGATGCCGGTTGCATGAACCGTAGCGGCCTTTATCGCACGGTCTACAACAAGCTCCATAAGCGTTCGATCGAAACCGGTGCTAACGGCAATCTCACGAGCGGTATTGGCTTGAGAAATTATCGCCAGAAATTCCGGGGATAGCTGTGCTGTTTTAGCCCATCCGAGCAGCAGCTCCAGATCGAGTTCTGATGCCGCAGCATGAGTATTTTCATAGCCGCAGGCTATTTTGAGGAGTTTGGCGAACTGGCAGGCTATGACAGGTTGGTTGAAGCCTCGTTTGGCGCAGGCCTGCAGGGTATACGCAACGTGGTCGCCCATCATGACATAAGCTTCTTCCGGAAGCGGCGCTTTGTTCAAGGTTCGCAGTTCGTGGTTCGTTGTTTTGAACCTTGAACCTTGAACCTTGAACATCTGTTGAACCGCCATTTCGCTGCTACGACCGGTGGAGAGCACAACAGTTTCGCAGCCGCATGCTCTGGCAACATCCAATGCCGCGTCAATAGTGTCGGTCCAGGCTTTTGCAGAAATGGGGCGGACAATGCCAGTGGTGCCGAGAATTGAAAGTCCACCGATGATTCCAAGGCGGGCGTTAAGGGTTTTTTTTGCCCGCTCTTCGCCGTCCGGAATGGAAAGTTCAATTTTAAATTTTGAAGTTTGAATTTTGAATTCAGATAGGACTGCACAGACTGATTGCTCGATCATCCGGCGCGGTACCGGATTGATGGCCCATTCGCCCGGCGGAATCGCCAGACCAGGCTTTGTGACCTTGCCGATACCTATGCCGCCTTCGACGCTGATTTCACTCCCCCCTTCAATAAAGGGGAGGCGGGGGGGATTTGCCGTTACCCTTCCCCACACTTCAGCCCCGTTAGTCACATCAGGGTCATCTCCGGCGTCCTTAATGACGTAACAGCTTGCCACATCCTTTGAGAACGACTGACCATGCAGGACAAAAAAAACGTGGTCTCCGGTCGGAAGATCAATGCCGATTTCAGAAACAACCTCCTGGCTCACCAGCATCAGAGCCGCGCCTTTGGCGGCAGCTGCGGCGCAGGCACCGGTTGTGTAACCTGAGCGTAATAATCTTTTGCCAGTCATATCGTTACAACCCCAAAAAGCTGTTAATCACTTTCTGCACTTCGGCGATCGAGACACCACTCACATCTTCAACATTCACACACGATTCTACCGGCTTCAACCCCAAAAACATGTTAATTGCGCTCTGCACTTCGACAATGGTTACGGTGCCGCTGTTGTCGCAGTCGCCGGGTTTGGTAGCGACGGCTGACGTCAAAGTCATGGAGGAGTCCACAGTCTTGCCAGCAGTTGTTGTTACCATGACACGAAACAACGATGTTCGATGGTTCTGCCTGACGTGACGCTGGAGCGTCACTGGCTGCATTCCCACGCTGGAGCGTGGGAACGATTTCACTCTCTGTTTATCGTTCCCACGCACCAGTGTGGGAACGATCTCCATAAATACGAAAGAACACAACCGTGTCAGGTCTCCACCTATGACAAATAACAGCTTGGCAGGGCCGGGCGCATTGGTATCCTTAGTCCACATCAGGCCGGTCAGATTATCGTTCACCGTGCCGTTTGCGTTGTCGGTAAAACTGGGATTAGGCATGGCAACACCCGGTTTTAGCGCCCATCATCCCAGCGGCATAGCTGGTGGTCTGCCCGGTCTGCGGCACTGGCGCAGGTGCGGAGGCGTGAGATTGCAGAGTGAAGGGTGAAACGAGAAGACAGAATGAACAATGATGGTGTCAGGTCTCCACCTATGGCAAATACAGTTTTTTCATCTCAATCAAATATCTGTTGGTTTCAAACCGGTATGCTTCGAAATTCTTGACAACATTCTGGGACCAAGCTCCTCATTGTCATGAAATGCGTAGACAAAATCTGGATATCCTTCCCGCGATAAAGTCTTGTGAGAACCACTCTGACGTTTTATTTGCCAGCCAATAGAAAACAATACTGCCAGAACACGCTTGGCTTTTGCTGAAGGCCATTCACTCATGCGTAAGCAAGTGAAATGCTAATCGGCATGGGGCGACACTCTTTAGTTTCCAAGCGTTCGGCGATAACACGCAACGCAAGTGCCTCGGCATGAGTCATGGCTTCTTCCTCAGTAGAACCATAAGACAATACTCCCGGTAAACCTGAAATTTCCGCAATCCAACGACCATCAGTTTCCTGCTCCGTTTCAATTTTGTATCTCATAATCCCTCCATAGTCCTTACCTCATCATTTCTAACTTCCTGTATACAACCACCTGATTTTCAATCACAATCCTACGAGAGCTCCGGGGACAGTATACGAAACTCCCGCTTTTGAATTGAAACCCTTGTCTGAACCGGAATACCCAGGATTCAGGGATTACCGGGATTCTAAGGGATATAGAATTTACCAAAGTACCATTTATAAATCGTAGGGGCGTATGGCATACGCCCTGTTCGGATCAGGAATAAAACTCATTATTATCGGTTATTCCAACAGGGCGAACGCAATCCGCCCCTACAAAAAACGGTACATAAACAATTTCCATATCCCTAACATCACTTACATATCAAGATCTTGTGTATCCTAGTTTATATAGTATTCGTTGCCTTGATCCGCTGATTAACTCTGCAGGGTCAAGCACGTTTGGTCTGTTGACGAAATCAGCTTTGTTCCTGGTTGCAAGTACATCACAACCGTTCCGCATGCAGTTCACATACTGCACCGCATCCTCGAAGTCTCTCATATCTGAGTTGAGAGCCTCCCGAAAGCCATCGTCGACCGTGTGGCGTTTCGGTGCTTTCTCGGCATCCAGAAAAATCACCAGTGCTTTGGCTTTCCTGATGCCAGAAGGCTTTCGCTTCACCTCCACAATCCCGTCATGATAAAAGGCTTCCACTGTCTGCGGCATGTCTCTAACCTCCCATTTATTGTTTACGGCTGCAGGTGGCTCTTACTCACGTCGTATATATCACACTAAGTCAATAGATTGAAACAGAATGGAACACAACGGTGACAGGTCACCACCTATGTTTTATCGTTCCCACGCACCAGCGTGGGAATGCAGCCCCGGACGCTCCAGCGTCCCGTACGGCTACCACCGGTCAATCTCAACCGACCCATCTTCCCCCGGTGACCCTGGGAACGAGAAACAACGATGTTCGATGGTTCTGCCTGACGTGACGCTGGAGCGTCACTTGCTGCATTCCCACGCTGGAGCGTGGGAACGATCTCCATAAATACGAAAGAACACAACCGTGTCAGGTCTCCACCTATGACAAATAACAGCCTGATAGCGTGGATAAAGATTCATCTTGCCCACGCGGGACGGTGGAAGGAACACAATGGTGTCAGGTCTCCACCTATGACAAATACAGTTTTTTTCGATTTTTCGTAATCCAGAGAACATACTTCATCTGTATGATCTGGAAAAATAGTGTGTACGCATAACAGAATATTGAAAGAAATAACAGGGGAAAATTAGCTTTAATTAAAAGGAACCATTAGCTGTCGATAAAGCGGGGGATTTCAAACTTTCCTGCTGAACGGCCTTATTTCATTTGTTACGAATCGCTTCCAACCAAAGCACCTTCAATAGGCTCACTGCAATTGACTGTAAAAACACAACAGTGTCAGAAACAAGTGTTCAAGCGTTCAATTCATGCAGCTTCTTTCCATTCAGCCTTTTGTAGTTGCAGACGTAGTGGACGAGATTTGATGTTCCTACGCCATACCAGCTCCTCCCTATGGTAGTCAGTCAGTTTCTTTCCTGAAGCCACCATTTCACGTAACAGCAGGTCATACGGTTTGGACATCTCCACAGTGCCATGCTCCCATTTGGATATCTGGGAACGGTCACAGTGCATATTCTTTGCAAAGTCAGAGCCTGACCATCCAAGGGACTTTCTGAGGAAAACTATTTCTGAATGTGTGAGAGCACCGCTTTTCTTGATGATGGCCTGAGCAATGGAGTCGTGCAGCCCCGTTATGTTGGGGATCAGAGGCATAATATTACCACACTCAGAACATTTTCTTACCGTGATACCGATAATGGTAACATTATCAAGACCTGACTCTCGGTAGTGATAATTATCGTTACTGTCGGCCATCTCGCCATGTTGACAATTTTGGCATTTCATTTCACTCTCCAGGCTGTAACCACATCAAGGATGGATTCGGATTCAAATCTGATCACTACACACATTTTGGGTGTATTGATACGGTAACGCCAGCTACCATTCTCATATTCACCTTCTGCTGCGGCACCGCCCCTTAGCACATTAATACAATCAACAATGCTGATCCGTCGCTTCTTCATCTGCTCTTCAGCATGTGGCTGTGAGTAGGTAACTATTCCTGCATCGATGATTTGCAGCACAAGGCTTTTAACTACAGGTGGTCTTAATGGCTCGGGCAGCATGTATAACACCTATGGATTTGATTGTAAAACAAATGTTGTCATATATACAACATCCAAAGAACATACTTCATCTGAATGATCCGGAAAAATAGTGTTGCACACATAACAGAATATTCTTTGATGATCTTTAAAAGATGAGGTAGTTCATACGGTGAAATCATTGGGGCGGGTATTGACTACCGTGCTACATGCAGCTTGATGGGAATGTGCTTGGCGAAAAGAATAAAGTCATTATCGGTAGTGAATATCGGCAAGGAGTGACGCAACGATACCGAGCAGATAAGAAAATCGGTATTCGAACCTTGTATACCCTTGGCACGTACAATGTTAAACAGCTCTGCGGCATATTCAAAATCATCACTGGTGAGAAGCAGATCAGGAAACGCACGTAACTGATCCCGAACAGCAACAAATTGTGACTCCACCCTGATACCGGACAGTATCTCCTGGCGGATTGGGCCGATCATCTGTACTTGCATGTTGTTGATCAGCTTAATCAGCTCCTGAGCGTGTTGAGACGAGTCCATTATTCTGCGGCGCAGAGCCAATGACCAGACCGAGGTATCAACTAAGACCATCATTTGCGTTTGCGCTGTTCTTTGTAGTCATAGGATGGCTCATAATCAACACCACCGAATAAGGAAACAATTTCCTGCTGGTTACGCCGCTGGATGTATTCATTCAGGGCAATGGTAACGGCAGCCTTTTTGGTTTTGTGGTTGCCTATTCTTACGGCTTCCTGAATAAGCGAATCATCAATGGCGAGGTTAGTAGGCATGGTGCACCTCCTTTCTACACATAAGGCTACACAATTGGACGCCAAAAGTCAAAATGTTGACCAAAGGCAACACAACTGTGTCAGGTCTCCACCTATGACAATAACAGCTTTACTTCAATATTTTCAACCATCTTCTTCAATGTTTACATCTGCTACCATATCACTTTTTAGTCTTCTGGTAGTCTGCGCAATTGTCGTCTCTTTCTTGCCAAAAATCGGGTAGGAGGCGGAAATAATTCCGCCTCCTACCCGATTAGAAACAATCTCTACGCTGGTTTTTAATACGCAGTAAAATGCAACGTTCCTGTCAAAGTTGAAACAGTAGCGCCAACAGTTTGTGAATTAACATAAGGGCCCATTGGAGTTGACAAAAATGCTACTGAACCGGCAGATTTATTAAAGGTAACTCCTAGGCTGCTGCAAGTTGGCATAGTTTGCGCGGGTGTTCCTGAAAGACTGCACTTCCCTTGAACGGACGGCCAATACATGGTGGAAGTCGGCGCTCCTATCCCGGCTTGTATACCGATCTGCAATGTTTCGTACGCTGCATCGAAAGTATGAATTACCGTTAGTTGTACTTTTGAGGTATCTCCCCAGATAAGATTTGTTATTGTTCCAATTTGTTGAGTAGTTATCGAATCAGCAATGGCTACTTGTCCATTAATGGAGGCTGTCAGAGCAACGCCATTTCCGCCGGCTACGGCTGGAGTACCGGTAACCGTTACATCTGTAAATGTTCCGGAAACAGATGTTATGCCGCCAGTGGCAGCTCCTGCACCAGTGAAAGTTCCCGATATTTTGCCATTTGTATTTGAAGTAATTATTACAGAACCTGTTGTTGGAATAAAAAACGGATTCGTCTTGGTGTATGTAATTACATTGTTTGCATTTAGAGCATAGGTCGCTGCGGTGGAACCGCTCAAGTTAATCTCAAACGCGTTAGGCACCATAAGTGTGTTGTATCCCGCATTAAAACTAGCAGTGGTGGCTGTCTGCACTGTTGCGTTGCCGTTTTCTGTCCAGGTAAAGCCACTGGTTGCTCCACCGCTACCACCACCTGAAACTGGAGGACCTGTGAAGGTCACACCAGGAGGCAAAGTGATGCCGGTCGGTGGTGCGGTTTGCCAACTGGACGGAAGCGTTGCTGTATTGGGAATTGTTATGCCGGAAGGCATTGTTACTCCGGACGGTATAACAACACCGGCAGGCAAGACCAGCTTTGAATCTAGTATTGCTCCCGTAGGGATACTGATTCCTGGCGGAAGCATAACTCCTGCAGGAATTGTTATACCTGTTGGCAGAGTTACGCCGGAAGCAATCGTTACATCACTAGGGAGAACTGCATTAGGTGGAAATGCAAAGCCGGCTGGTATTGTAACGCTACCAGGAATAATTGTCGGTACTCCCGAAGGGGGTGTAATGGAAGTAGCGATTGCCGGCCAAGCACTCCTCATGCCGTTTTTCACTGATGATGAATAAGAGGCAAACGGTGTACGGATGTCGGGAATGGCGACCGGACCCTGGCTGGTTCCCGGGAAAGCAATGCTGACCGCGCCGTTTGCGCCGAGTGTGGGTTTAACTTTGTCCAGTACGGAATCAAATCCCTTACTGTTGGCAATAAATGGTGTTGTAAGGGGATTAAATAAAGCTGGATCAATCCCGGCAGCTTTCAGATAGTCACTCATAACAGCGATTATGGACTGTTGCCCCTTAGCGATTTGACCAGAAGAAAGTCCTTTCAATGTCGTGCCCGGATTATTGTAGAGATCAGCCGGGTCTGCGACGCCAGCTGCGGCTGCGGCGGCCAGCTTTGTCAGCGGTGTGATGTTGGCAGTACCAATGCTGTTCGTCACAGCCATGAGAACCTTGTCATCAAGTCCGCTGCTGCATGGAGTGGATGCTGTGGTAGTGTCTATACAGAGTGCGATCGGAGGGGTAAGCCCGGTGGCGTCGACTGAATAATTACCGGCTGTGTCAACAATAGAGCCGGTCGCAGTTTTACCGTTTGCATCCTTTACATAAACCTTGGTATTCTTCGCAATCGGCGCGCCTGAAGCAGCAGTGCCGCTCAGTGTAGGGGCCAACGGCGATGTACTCCCACCTCCGCATCCTGACAGGCCGATAACGCCGGCCATAACTAATGCAAACAAAGCGGACTTGGACTCAATAGCTCTTTTTCGCATAACATCTCCCCTTGGTTTTTTTAGTTTTAACTGTAGACACACAAAGACGCCAAGAATAAACCAAAACCTGTTTACCACCCCTCTCTGAATTAATTCACCGATGCGAAATTTTCGAATCGTCCCTTCATACCGACCAGCGCATTATCCCCCATATTGGTTTCAGTAATGGATACTACACATATCAGGCTGACAACACAATAACATAATTATACTTTTTAAAATCGGGCATTTATAAAAATTATACCGTATAAGATAATATAACTTATAAATCGTGTTTTATAAATGTTATCGATTGCTCGCAAAAATTTAAACCTGTGGAGACGGTACACCCTCTGGATATTTCAAATTGTCCTATTGAAAGATCATAATCCTTTGGTTCTTTATGTTCCCCACTGAAGGCGCTTCCAGCAGTCTCTTCTCTGGCTATACTAATAAAATCAGTATTTCCCTTTAACCGTCCAACTGAACCGTAAACATTCTTGACGTAAATGGGAGTATAAATTATGGTGGTTCAACTTCCCGAACAGACACGAGGTAGAAATGAATGGACAAAGTCTTCTTGAATCAATCGGCTCAACTCCTTTAGTTGAAATGTGTTCCCTGTCGGCAAAACTAGGCGTTAGAATCTTGGCAAAGCTGGAAGGGAACAATCCTGGAGGCTCGGTCAAGGACCGCCCGGCGCGCCAGATGATCCTTGCGGCTGAATTGAGTGGCGAACTGACTCCAGACAAGGTTATTTTGGAACCGACATCAGGTAACACCGGTATTGCTCTCGCGATGATCGCGGCGGCACGTGGTTATCGCATTAAGCTGGTTATGCCGGCATGTGTCAGTATGGAGCGGCGTAGCGTACTGGAAGCCTATGGCGCCGAGATTGTTTTGTCGCCCGGCTGCGAGGCCACTGACGGGGCTATCCGCCTGGCACACAAGATCAATGGGGATAATCCCGGACATTATTATATGCCGAACCAATATGCCAATCCGAATAATGTGTTGGCACACTATGAGACAACCGCCCCAGAAATTATGAGTCAAACCGATGGCAATGTGACACATATAGTGGCCGGCATGGGTACGAGCGGCACACTTATGGGGCTATCACGCTATTTCAGGGAGAACAGTCCGCAGGTACAGATAGTGGCAGTTGAACCGGTGTTAGGGCATAAGATCCAGGGTTTGAAAAACATGCGGGAGGCGATAGTTCCTGCTATTTACGACCCTACCGCCTATCACTGCAAGATTGTTGTTGAAGACGATGACGCCTTTGAAACCTCAAGGATGCTTGCTGTCAGGCAGGGAATTTTTTGCGGTATGTCCGGCGGGGCAGCAATGGCTGGTGCACTCAGGCTGGCAAATGATATTGAATCAGGCCTGCTGGTCGTAATTATTCCCGATAGAGGTGATCGCTACCTGAGTACGAATCTCTTTAAATCTATCTGCGCACAATGTCCGCCGTAGTTGTTCCGAAATTAGCACTAAGATATATTGCCGTCTCGCTTTAACCGGCCACGGCACGGATAAAGGGGATTAAAAAATGGTGCATAACATAACCTGTAAACAGCACAACTCTAAACTCTGCTTTACGCTACCGTATTTAATGTGTAATCGTTGATATTCTTATAGTATTTATGTTGAATGATGCATTTTATATGCGAACGTCTATATTTATGCTTGCAATCTGAAATAGCGGGCTATAATATCTACGATCATGTATGCAGAGGTCTCCATGAAAATTTCCAGAGCCGAGGATATTGGACGACTAATCAAGCAAAAGAGAAAAGACGACGGGCTTACCTTGGAAGACGCGGCGGCGGTTTGCGGCGTAAGCTATGCCTTTTTGTCAGCTCTGGAGAATGGCAAGGAAACTGTCAGACTGAATAAGGTCCTTCAGGTGCTGCAATGCCTGAGTATCGATCTCAGTGCGAGCGCCCGGACGTGGGTAACACCGGGAGAACTCTGATGTCTAATGCGTTACTTGTCAGAATCGATAACGATGTCGTTGGCCGCTTATGGCTGGATGACAAGAAGAACTTCTGCTTTAGTTATGATAACTCCTGGCTGAAAGAATCGCGCATTCCGTTGTCACTGTCTCTGCCGTTGAGATCTGCACCCTACCTTGATGATCAATCCCATTCGTTCTTTGCCAACCTCCTGCCGGAAGAGAAGATGCGCACCCTGATTGCCCGGAACCTTGGCGTCTCCTTCAATAACGATTATGGACTACTGGAACGAATCGGCGGTGATTGCGCCGGGGCAGTATCGCTTTACCCTGAGACCGGTGAGTTACTGCAGCAGCAGGCTTCCTACAGAGAATTGTCGTTAGATAAATTGAACGCCATCATCAATGAATTGCCGCAGCGTCCTCTACTCGCCGGTGAAAAAGGCCTCCGACTCTCTCTGGCCGGTGCACAGAAGAAGCTGCCGATCTATTTTGACGGACAAAACTATCGTCTGGGGTATGGTTCCGCACCGAGCAACTACATCATCAAATCTGCCATCGATGATCTGGCCGGTACTGTAGAGAACGAAGCATACTGCATGGCCCTGGCAAAAATCGTCGGTTTGGAGGTACCACCATCATTCATTCATCAGCATAAAGATACGCGTGTCTTTGTTGTCAAACGCTTTGACCGTATGATTGACGGAGATATAACCAGACGGTTGCACCAGGAAGATTTCTGTCAGGCGCTCCGGATTCCGCCCGAGTTCAAGTATGAGACTGAAGGAGGGCCATCACTGGCAGCCTGCTTCAACCTTTTGCGTTCAAGCAGTACCAGGTCGGGCAAGGATGTTCTTTCTCTCGTAAACTGGGTGATCTTCAACTACTTGATCGGCAACTCCGATGCGCATGGCAAGAACATCTCACTACTGCTGCTGGAGAAAGGGCCGATGTTGTCTCCGTTTTACGATCTGCTGTCAACGAGGGTGTACGCCCATTACGGCCTTGCGGAAGGTTTGGCCATGAAGATCGGCGGGGAGAGCGATCCACAGGCCATCAGGAAGAAGCAGTGGAATCTGTTTGCTGAAGAAGTGGGGATCAAGCCAAAGCTGGTACTAACGCGCCTGAAAGAAGTATCACTGAAGTTAGAGGCGGCTCGATTGCCGCTATTTAAAGGGGAATTCGCCCCATACCGCTGTGATACCCTCTATCAACTGATGGAATTGATTGCAGAACAATGCTGCAGAACCTTGAAAATGATTGAGTGAGGCGGGTGCCAACGCCACAAATTTGCACTGAAACAGAAATTCTGCATTGATATTTTGGAGTAACAACATTTTTCAAGGAGCTTACGGTTATAGAGCGTCAAAGTGACCGAAATGGCGTAATCGAAATGGCGTTGACACTGCCTAGCACGGAGTGTATTTTGCTTCTACCCAAAAAAACAAATCCCTATCATTCTTCAGGAGGAACACCATGTACCGATGTATCGCCGTAATGATCGTTTGCGCAATTACTGCTTCTGCCCTCCCCGCCGCCGCCGCTGATCTCGTACGACTGGGCAATCTGAAATTTGCCCATTACGGTGCCGTTTCCTACATGAAGGAGATGTGCGGAAAATATAATCTCAAGGTTGAAGAACGGGTATTCCCCAAAGGTATCGACATTATCCCGGCTATCATGGCCGGTGAAATCGATATTGCGGCTTCAGCAGCCGATGCTGCTATTGCCGGCCGCGCCAGCGGAGCCCCGGTCTATGTTGTTGCCGGATTCGCCAAAGGTGGTGCCAGAATTGTCGCCCAGGCCGGCTCTGCAGTCAAGTCGATCAAGGATCTCAAAGGTAAAAAGGTCGGCGTTGCCCGTGGCGGCGCCCAGGAACTGCTTTTGCTGGCCGAACTGGAGAAGGCCGGCCTGAGTTGGTCCGACAAACCGGGTAAAGACGTGCTGATTGTTTATCTAGCTTTTGCCGACCTGAATCAGGCTCTGGCGGCCAAACATATTGACGCCATGTGTCAGTCCGAACCGCAGTCATCCCAAGCCATCAACAAGAAATTCGGCGTTGAAATTATGAAGCCATACGACACTCCGATGGGAGAACCGGTTCGCGCTCTAGTCATGACCGAGAAGATGTACAAGGAAAAGCGTGATGTCGCCGAGCGCACCATGGCCTGTTTTGTAGAGGCCACAGCACTGTTTCGCAAGGACATGAAACTCGCAGAAAAATACGTCCGCGAAAATATGTTCAAAGGGCAGATCAGCTCAGAAGATTTCCGCGACGCCCTGGACAATGCTGAATATACCTACGACATCAGCATCGAACATATAGACATCACTACCAGCCTGATGCAGAAATACGGAGTCGGCAGAATGACCAAGCCGCCCAAAGCTGCTGACTGGGTCAAACTCGACCTGCTGCAGAAAGCTAAAGCGACGCTCAAAGTTAAATAGTGATGCCATCGGGAATGAAGTCCTTTATTCGTGGCATTGCCATGCCGCTGTTGTTACTAATTGTCTGGGAAACGGTCTGCCGGTACGGGCTGGTATCACCAATCATGCTGCCGTCACCCAGCGCCATTGTGATCAGGTGGCTTGAGTGGCTTCGCTCAGGTGAATTACTGGTTGACGTACTCGGCAGTCTTGGTCGCGTTACCAGCGGCTTCCTGCTTGGAGCCGGACTGGCCCTGCCGTTGGGCCTTTTTATGGGGGCATCTCCCCGCACGTATGAGTATTTTAATCCTATAATTCAGGTTCTGCGACCGATCCCGCCCATCGCCTGGATTCCTATGTCAATCCTCTGGTTCGGTCTCGGCAACCCACCGGCGATTTTTCTGATCTCGCTGGGAGCCTTCTTTCCGGTTCTGATGAATACCATCTCCGGCGTACAGAATGTCGACAACATTTACCTGCGCGCCGCCCGCAATCTTGG
>CAIMXI010000099.1 GCA_903845365.1 uncultured Geobacteraceae bacterium
ACGTGCTGCCATCCGAGTTTTACGAATGTATTTCATTATTGAGTGTACAGAGAATTCACAGGGAGGAGATGTTAAGTGACGCCCGGAGCTCATGCAGGACTTCAACGCAAATTCATCCGTAAAAAGACTGGAAGTCAGGACGAATACACACGGATCGATTTTTTCGTAACGGCAAAGATGTTTCTGCAACTGCAAGCCGAAATAACAGTGCGGGAGTCACCATCCATGACCCACTTTCTTCGCGAACTGCTCACAGAAGAGTTCGGTCGCTCGCTCAAAAGGGTCAGAAGATGGTCGAAAAAACAGTGAATGGAGGAATCGTTGTGCAACAGGATCAACTATATGAGCTTATGAAATACACCCGGCAGATTGACCAGAACAAGGGTACACCGGGCAGACCGACTGTCGGGCGCTTCCGCCGCCGTAAAGATGGCTGGTTTGTGGCTGAAGTGACCGTAAGTGCATGCCATGCATCGGCAATTATTGCCATAGCCACTGCACATTGCCTTAATGATGCATCAATCGCCACTGCACTGCTTGCCCAAGCAATCGATGCCATACTCAAGCGCACTATAGCCGGCTCCCATCTGAAGCCTCTGGGCACAAAATTTATCCAGCGGAACATGAGAGATGAACACACGATGGTCATTGCCGCCACTGAAACGCTTTGCAAAGAGATAAGCAATCTGCGTAGCGGTCATCCGGAATTTGCCGCTTGTACCGATTACCAGATACTTTCGAAACTGTTCAGGTCATCAGCCGATCAGAAGCTTACTTGCTCCTGATATCCAGTGACAGACTCATTGAGGAGTAAGCCGTGAACGAAAAATACGCGGGACTGACGCCGCAACAAATTGAGGCATTGACTGCGATCGACCAAGATCTTGCCGCCGCTGCCATCACTGTCAAACCTGGAGCAATTGAGCATAACTGTAATATTGGCAGTGAAAGAGAAGCGTCAAGAATTGTTGCCATTGCTCCTGCAGCCGCAATAAGGGATTTATCACTCCTTTCCGTGCCGATCGGTATCTGTCTGGTGTTCACAGTAGTCATTGTTGCCCTGTTCATGAAATATGAAGAGCTGAGCACTCCTACCCTTCTCATCGGCACCGGTGTGATGGTTGTTACCACCGCATATCTGTGTGTAAAGGCAATTATGGAGCGAGGTTATTTGAGAAGACGGTACCTGGATTGGCAAAGGCGATTACTTGGCAGGTCTGAATGGTGACGTAATGCTGATGACATATTCAACGTGTACATGAAAAGGAGAACATCATGCTGAGTTTCGTAAAGCAAGGCCAATTCAAGGCGAACAACTGGGATGATCCGGAATATGTTCGCAAACAGTTTGAGCGATCAGTGAAGGAAATGAAAAAGATAAAGTTCATCGGTCCGGACGGCTGGAATCTCACTAAGGCCGACCGCTGGGCTAAAGTCAACGGTGATAGGCGTCTTGAATATCGGCTCGGCTGTGCTGAACGGGCAGAACAGCAGATGTTGAAGCACGGGCTGATCCAACCGCTTACTGAGCCGTTGCCCTTCACGGTGACCGGCGATGACTACAGGAAGTTCAGTGATCTGGTCGTGGCGAGTGACGCCGCTCAGGAGGAGACGATACTCACTCCGCCGGAGCCTAAAACCAGATATGCTGATGAAAATATTGCTGCTTTTGGTATCAATGATCGCGCGCAGAAGGCTGCTGATTACAAACAAGCCATCACAGGCGATTGGGAAACCGCGATTGTCAGTCTACGTAAACTTGGCGTTATGGATGAACACGGGTGGATTGTCTCAGATGAATCGCAACGCCGTGAACTTGCTAAGAATGATCCTGAAGTTGCAAAAGCACTGGCGACCTATGCCGTTGCTGAAAATTTGATGCAGTCGCATAAGATGTTTGATGAGTACAACCCGATCAACCCTGCATTTTCGACAATGAAGAGGGAAGAAGTGAAGCAGTCACCTGATGTTGACAGACTTGTCAGTTCATTACTGGCTGATGCCCCTTTGGCTGCACTTCTTCTCAAATTCTTCATGGAATTCATGCGAGGATTCAATGAAGAGACTGCTAGACGGAAAGCTGCTGCGGAACTTAATAAACGTATAGAGCGACTGAATGTTCTAGCGTCATCTGCCATCTACCTTACATCCGTCATAGTAGATAAGCCAGCAAGTGAAGCACTTCAGCTTGGAACTGATTCTGTTTTAGAAAATCAGCAATTGCAACTCGAATACAAAGCCACTGATGCTCAGGCGGTGATAGCTCAGGGGCTGGAAAGGATTGCTGAAATTCTGCGGAATAATCCGTCCGAGAACATGGACGCTAAGCTGACGGAAGTTTACGGAGTTCAATGTTCCATGTTGAAATCATTGGCTGCTATCTCCGGTGAAAACGAGGAATATGCTATAACTGGTGCAGAACTTTCCGGTGAATTCGGTGATGCGATGGCTGAGTTTAACTCTGTGGATGCTAAATCTATGGATGACCGTCTGGCAGCAATGAAAATAACATTCAGCGCTACGAAGTCCCCAGAAGAGAAAATCTCCGAACTTAGGAGCTTAACTGAAAAACTCAAACTGAGCAACGCTACGGTTGGTGTGGTTGAAGTTGGCGTTGAGACTGCTAAAGCAGAAGCATTGTATACCGGACTTGCAACTGCCGAAGATGTTGACAATGCGCTCGAAAATCTTCAGACACGGAAGGCTACTGGAGTTGTGATGACTGAAATCAGCAAATCACTGTCAAAGTGATTTATTCGATTCAAAAATGAAACAAGAGGATGCAGTGAATAGATATTACGCCCAAGCAAGAGTTGATTGAGATGTCGAATGTACCGAAGTCCAAGCT
>CAIMXI010000100.1 GCA_903845365.1 uncultured Geobacteraceae bacterium
CTCTATTAACAGAGTCAGTCAACGCTATCCTAGCAAAAGGGATCTGTTCTGTCTACTGGTATCTTTGCGACAAAATATTTTATGTGCGCCGGGTAAAAGGCCAATACATGGGACTCTGTAGATTTGTGCGTCAGTCGTGTTTTGCCGCACGAGAACAGATACCGGCATAACGCTCCCAGTTGTTCCGGAAGACTTGTCTTACCTCAGTGCCCTTCTCGAACCGCCATACTGAAAAAAAGCGATCAGATGAAACTCTTCTTTGTCGTATCCTTTGGGGAACCCGCCTACCGGCCCTATTGCCCGCAAGGTGCGAAATACCTCCTCATCCAGAATTCTTGCCCCGGAGCTTTCCAGTTGCTTGATATTAGTGACCTCCCCGCGCCGATTGAAGGTTATCCTGACCGGAGTGATTCCTTCGATTCCTCTTAAAGCGGCTTCACGAGGATAGCGCCAGACTCCGTAGACCGCGCTTTCAAAGCGGCGGAGGAACGAGCCGAATACAATATCATCGCTGTTCAGGAAGCGTGTGTCCCCCTCAGCCACATCCTTCTCGAACTTGCGCCTGTAACTCTCTTCAAGTTTTGCAAGGCCACTGGCTCCGGGGAACAGTTGGGCGATGGTTGGCGATTGCTCTGCCGTCTGCACTTTTGGTTTCAACAGACCGGCCACTGAAGAACCGGGGGCTATCTGCTGTCGAGAAGTTGATTGTGTCGTCGGAGGCGTTGGTTTAGCTGTTGATGACGGTTGTGTCTTTGGTGGTCCCTGTTTCTGAAGTGACTGAAGATCTTGCGCGGCATCACCGCGAGGGGCTGTTTCCCGGGGAACTCTGACCTGCTGTTCAGAGCGGCGGTTTGTCTCCAGTTGGCGTGGCTGAGGAGGCTGTTTCTGTTGAGGAATCTGCTGCAGATCGATAAAAACCGGCTCTTTCTGGAGTTTCTGTTGTATCGGAGGAAAATAATAGAGCCCGGCGAACAGTCCCGCGTGAAGAATTAGTGAGAGATAGAGGAGGTAAAGAAACGATTTTTCTATGAATCTATCATGCATAAAATACGGTAAATAGTACTTTCATAGAGTATCTGATGACGGCACAAATTCCTGCGTGTACTTGCGCGGGGCATCTGTCTGGTGACTGGTTTCGGTACGCAGGAAAGAGACAATTTCTTTCAGACTTTCCAGGAGATTGACCTCTCCTTTGGGCAACTCCTTCGGATCGAGTTCCAGTGTGATTGTTCTCTGATATTCAGTGCTGCGCAGATGGTTAAGAAAACGTGTCAGCGGCAGAATCCCATGCCCTGGAAGCAGATGTTCCCGATCATGCCCATAATCGGAAAAATGGATGTTTCGAATCCGTTCCGAGTTGTAACAGAGAAAAAAATCATTGATGAAATTGGTTTTTCCTGACCCCATGTGAGTGCAGTCAAAGGTCATATAGAGGTTGTGTTCCTTAATAAAGTCCACCATCCGCTGCGTATTAGAAAGAATATTGGGGTTGATCTTCCACTTTCCGGTCCACGGCATGTTTTCAAGTGTGACTATTACGCTGCTATCCATGCCGATCTCCTTCTGAAAGTCGCGTATGCTGTAGAGCCAGCGCCAGAAACCAATTTCAAGCCCCATCCAGGAGGGTGGGTGAAAGTTAACCAGCGGTATGCCGCATTCCGCCGCCAGTTCTACTGAAGACTTGATCGAATCAATCTTCCCACCCCAACCGTCTATCTCCATAAAAGGTGCGTGAATGGAGTGGATTGTGGCAATTTTCTGCAACGAACTAACAAGTTTTACGGCGTCTATCCGCTCAAAATTCCGGTTGATTATCAGTTCTACACCGTCGAATCCGGCTTCGGCTGACAATTCGAATATCCGTTGAAAGGGGAGCGTGAACAGACATCCGGTGGAAAGTGAGAGGATCATTGAGCCATATTCCTTTACAGTGGCAAATGCAAGATCATCAGTTTTCGGGACAGTCGTGCACTTCGCGGCTGATAAAAAGCCGGATGGCAGGGGATGGCGGAGCAGTCAGCAGCGAGGCGCAGACCATGACGATCACGACCAGCGGCGCACCGATAAAAGCGGATGAGGTGAATGGAAATATCTGTGAGATAATAGGAAGTTTGTCGCCAATTAATAGAGGCGCGAAACTGATGGCAAGGCCGGTCAGCATACCGCTGATTACGCCGACAGCATTAGCCCTGGGCCACCAGATGCCTAGCAGAAAAGCCGGAAAAATGGTGTTGCCGGCAATGGCAAAAGCAAAGGCGGCAATCTCGGCGATCATCCCCAATGGCTGGAAGGTCAGCGCCATAACTATGGCGGCCAGAGCCAGAAAAAAACCCTTTGCGGCAAAAACCTTGTCCTGTTCGGAGGCGTCAGGGCGGATCAATCGAGGGTAAATATCGTATGAAAAAGAGGCAGAACCGGTCATCAGCAACCCCGCTGAGGCAGAAAAAGCGGCGCTCATTCCCCCGGCTGCAAGGAGGCCGACAGCCCAAAGCGGCAGGCCGCCTAGTCCTGCCGCCGAGAGTACAATCATATCGGCGGCATCGGTTCCGGTCATATTGAGACTCAAGCCGTTCCTCGCCTCAAAAAGGCGTGCCAGCACACCGTAGGCAGGTGCGGACCAGTAGATCAGGGCAATAAAAAAGAGCCCCCAGACGACACCCCACCGCGCATCCCGTTTGCCGGGAACCATGTAGAAACGGGAAAGCACGTGGGGCAATCCGGCAGTGCCGAACATCAAGGTGAAGCAGAGTGCAAGCCACTCAAAAAGGGTAGTGCTGCCGAATGGCTCCGACCAGTTAAAGTCGAACTGCCGTTGGAGTTCACCGATGGCAGCCCCATAACCGAACTGTGGCAGTATCCAGAAATAGCCCAGTTTGCGGGTCAGGAGCATCAACGGCAGGATAAAAGTTATGATAAGCACGAAGTATTGCAGCTTCTGATTGCGAACCACTCCCACTGCGCCTGATACTGTAACGTGCGAAACAAACAGCACCGTCCCGACGACAACAGCGGGGATGTAGTCGATACCAAATAGCCAGGAGACCAGAAGGGCTATGCCGCGAAATTGAGCAACGCAATAGATAACCGAGATAATGATTGAAATCAGCGCCGCCAGATTCCGGGCTGTATCAGACTCGTAACGGAATCCGATAAAATCAGGAGTGGTAAATTTGCCAAAGCGCCTGATCTGGGTGGCCATCAGTACCAGCAGCAGTACATATCCTCCGGTCCACCCCACCACGTAAGCCATGGCAAAGTACCCCTTCAGATAAAAAACGCCCGCCAGACCTAAGAAGCTTGCGGCGCTCATCCAATTGCTGGCGATACCGGCTCCAATGCCGATACGACCGGTGTAACTCCGGTTGAATTCGTATCCCGAGTTCTGGCTGCTCCGGCTGCGCAAACCGGAAAAGGCGAAGAGTGCAAACATCGTTGCCACGATGAGTATCGGCACGAAATGTATCATACCAAATGCCATTTATTCTTCCTCCCCTCTGACCGCATTTATGCGAAAGCGTAGCGAGCCTTCCCCGGATTGCTCCGAGTGGCGATCCATCCAGATATTGAACAAGACGCAGAGGATAATGAACCAGAGCGGCAGCAGTTGGCCACTCAGCCAGAATTGAATCGGCAGGTTGAAAAAGGTAAGATCTTCAAGCAGTAGTTCGGAATAACTTACTTCCAGAATGTAGGCAAGGAGCTGGAACCCGACGATGGCAATCAGCCAGCCTGACAGAATTAATGTGATGACGCGAACCTCGGCACGCATGGTTGCGCCGCGTGGTTTGAAAAAACTGGGATCCGTATCTTCATGAGTCTTATTCATCTCTTCCTATCCTTTACGGTAATGCACATAATAAATCGGCTGCCCCATCTCTAAAAAACGGCGCATATATTTTGAAATCGGATACCCTTCAAGATGGTGACGGAACGTATCCGGAGCAAGCTGATTGTCAAACCCCTGCTGGAGCGCCATGAATTCGGCAACGTCCAGGCCGTAATCATCAAAATCTGTGGCGAAATAAAAATCGGCTCCCTGCTTCATAAAGCCTGATAAATAAGCAACAAAAGCGGTGTTTACGAGACGCCTCTTTCTGTGCCGCAGTTTAGGCCAGGGATCCGGGCAGTTGATGACGGTCATCTGCAATGTGTCTGGCTGGATGCAGGCTCCGATGAAGCTGCGCGCTTCAGCGCGTAGTACCCGTACATTCGAGAGTTCTGCTTTGTCAATCCTTTTGCAGGTTTTGATGCACCCTTTGTTGTAGAAATCAATGGCAATAAAATTGATGTTGGGGTGCAGCAGAGCCATCTGAACAATAAAATCACCCACGCCGCAGCCGACCTCCAGTGCCAGTGGGTTGTCGTTGCCAAAAACCTCGCTCCAGACCGGAGCTAGTTCGTTCTCATCCCAAGGGAGAAAGTTTGGGGATCTGTTTGGGATAAGCATGGAGGATCCTTTTCTGAAATTGCGCAACTTTAGTATCTCTTGCGAATTTGATGGAGGGATTATTACTTATGCATTGGTTTATTGTAGCAAAAACAGCCGGTCAGATGGTCATTCACCATGCCGGTCGCCTGCATGAAGGCATAGCAGATTGTCGAGCCAACAAAGCGAAACCCATTCCGTTTCAGCTCTTTACTCATGGTGTCAGAAAGCGGGGTTCGTGCAGGAATCTCAGCCATTGTCTGCCAATGATTCCGTACCGGAACTCCATCTACAAAGTTCCAGAGATAACGGTCAAGGCTCCCATAGCGTGACTGAATCTCCAACGTGGCACGCGCATTTGTGATAGTAGATGCAACCTTGAGACGATTGCGGATAATGCCGGCATCAGCCAGAAGTATCGCGGTATCATCGTCGGTGAATGCTGCGACTCTCTGAATATCGAATCCTTCAAA
This sequence comes from uncultured Geobacteraceae bacterium, assembly GCA_903845365.1. Taxonomy (GTDB): domain Bacteria; phylum Desulfobacterota; class Desulfuromonadia; order Geobacterales; family Pseudopelobacteraceae; genus JACRCG01. The sequence goes on from CAIMXI010000100.1 coordinate 4,900, forward strand.
AGCCCGTCGATACCCTTCGCGTTTTCGGAGGATAGTCAACCAGGATAGACCCGCTTGCGCTCCCTCCAGCGTCAGCATCTCAAACAGATTGCTGTCTCCGTGCAGCGGCACCCCCCACTGGTCATCGTGGTAGGCCATGTAAAGCGGGTCACTGCCGCACCATGGGCATCGACATATAGATTGCATTGTTGCTGCTTACTCCTCAATCCTCGGGAAGAGTGCTTCAGCCTTGGTTATTTTTGCGCCATCCTTCAAACCGCCCCAGACCAACCCCTCTTTAGTCAGCGTTTCATTCCATCCCAGAGAAGAGAGTGCTTTTGCCGCTGTTGCAGGAAGAAAAGCTGACAATATGCAGTGCGTGATTCGTTGCGATTCAAGCAGGGTGTACATGACCGTGGCGAGCCGTCCGCTGTTGGCCGGATCTTTGGCCAGTGTCCAGGGAGCCATATCATCAATGTATTTGTTGCCGGCCGAGATAACTTCCCAGATAGCCTGCAGTGCCTTGCTGAAGGCCAGTTCATCGACAAATTTATCGACTATCGTCACCATCGCTTCTGTTTTATGTCTCAGAGAGTGATCTGTCTCTGTCAGCAGTCCAGCCGAAGGTAGAATGCCGTTGAAGTATTTAACCGCCATTGCAGTCGAGCGGCTAAGCAGGTTGCCAATATCGTTTGCCAGGTCGGAGTTGATCCGCTGCACCAGTGCTGAGTGGGAGAAATCGCCATCCAGGCCAAACGGTACCTCACGCAGCAGGAAGTATCTGACTGCGTCTACGCCGTATTTGTCAATCAGCATGTTTGGCTCAACGACATTCATCAGACTTTTGCTCATCTTCTGCCCTTCGACCGTCCACCAGCCGTGTGCGAACACTTTTTTCGGTAGCGGCAGGCCGGCAGCCATTAAAAAGGTCGGCCAGTAAACAGCATGGAAGCGGAGAATATCCTTGCCGATCAAGTGGACATCAACCGGCCAGTAGCGACCGTAATTTCCGGTTTCGTCAGGATAGCCAAGGGCGGTGATGTAGTTGGTCAGGGCATCGAACCAGACATAAATGATATGTCGGTTGTTACCCGGAACCGGGATGCCCCAGGAGAAGGTAGTGCGCGAAACCGACAAGTCACGCAGACCTTCATTTATAAAGGAGATAATTTCGTTGCGCTTGCTCTTTGGCTGGATAAAATCCGGATTGGCTTCTATGTAAGAGAGCAACTCTCCCTGATACTTACTCATGCGGAAGAAGTATGATTCCTCCTTAAGCTTCTCCACCGGACGGTTGCAGTCGGGGCAGCGGCCTTCAATCAACTGCGTCTCGGTCCAGAATGTTTCGCAGGGTGTACAGTACCAGTCTTCGTACTCGCCGAGGTAGATATCACCTTTTTCGAGGATATTTTCGAAAATTCGGCTGACCCCATTTTTATGGCGCTCCTGAGTGGTGCGGATAAAGTCATTGTGGGATATTCCCAGGCGCCCCCAAAGCGCCTGAAAGCGCTTAACCACCCGGTCGGCCAACTCCAGTGGTGTTTCGCCGGCGGTCGTAGCTGCTTTTTCCACCTTTTGCCCATGTTCATCGCTGCCGGTCAAAAAATATACATCGTATCCCATCAATCGTTTGTAGCGCGCCAGGACATCTCCGGCGACCGTGGTATAGGCGTGCCCGATATGCGGGACATCATTTACATAATAGATCGGAGTGGTTACATAAAAGGTCGGTTTCATATCAGGCTCCCGTGGACGGTGCTGGGGTAACACTGTTGGACTGTTTGCGATGACCGTGCTTGCGGGATCGGTTTTTTTTACGCTGCTGCCCGGTTTTTGCGACTTCCGGCGCAGCGGCGGCTTCTGGCTTTTCGGGTACTTCCGGCAGAGTCAGGGGGCTATTCCTGGCGTTTTCAACAAGGTTATACGTTTCAAGGGATGTTTTTTCCTGCTTACGGCGATGTTCAGGGCGCCGTTCGGTTGTACGCAGGGGAGTCTGGGAGGCAGCCTGGATTGCATCCGCTTCAGAAGCCGTTACGGGAGCGCCGTCTCCAAGAATCTCGTCACGTTTTATGACGATAATCTTGTTGTCGTCAAGTTTGAGTGTAATATTACCGGTCAGGATATTAATTTTATCAACGACTCCGACGGCGTTAACCGTGCGGATCCGTTTGCCGGATTTCGGAAAATTCTTACGCAGACAGCAATAGGTTTCATATTCGTAGTCAAGGCAGCAGAGCAAGCGACCGCACTGTCCGGAAATCTTGTTGGGATTGAGCGCCAGATTCTGTTCTTTGGCCATTTTGACAGAAACCGGCTGGAATTCGCGCAGAAACGAACTGCAGCAGAGTTCCCGACCACAGATGGCAATGCCGCCGGTCATTTTCGCTTCGTCGCGTACGCCGATCTGCCGCATTTCGATGCGGGTATGAAATGTATGAGCCAGATCCTTCACAAGATCGCGGAAATCGACCCTGCCGTCGGCGGTAAAGAAAAATACCGCCTTGCTGCAGTCAAACTGGTATTCAACCCGCACCAGTTTCATCGGCATGGAGCGTTCAACAATGCGTTCGATGCAGAAACGGTGCGCCTCCTGCTCTTTCTGGGTGATTCGCTCGACCGTTGCCATATCTTCAGGCGTAGCTTTACGTTTGACAAGTGCTAATGAACCGGAAAGTGCGGCATCTCTCATAACTGGCGGTTTCATGACCTGTCCGACACCTACACCACGTTCGGTTTCGACGATGACATGGTCTCCTGCGGAAAGTTCAAGTGATCCGGCGTCGAAATCATACATCTTACCGGCTTTAGTAAATTGGATGGTTACAATATGTGACAAAAAGACCTCCTGATTATCGATTATCCGCCATGGCCATAAACAAATTATCAAGAGCCAGCTTTGGATTTGCGTTGCGCTGAACATCGCGTTTTGTTGCGTTGATTCGTTCCAGTAGTTCGAGATTACGCGGAAATGAGCGTTGTGCGGCAATGGACTCGATAGCCGGTCTAACTGATCGGTTGACAATTTCTCTGTTGCCGGCACCCAGATGGACAGCATCGCGAAAAAAGGAGAGCAGCATGTCAAGCAGCTCAAGAGTCGCATCCCGGGTACCGGACAACTCCTCGGCGGCATCAAAAATGGTGGCTATCCTGTTGTGAGATAGTTGACTCACCCGGGATAATACAGCTTCCCGGCGGACAACCAGTGATTCATTGTCAAGCTCAAGCGCTCGCTGCAAGCTACCGCCTGACATGGGGGCGATAAGAGACGCTGTTTCAGTCGGCATGCCGCTACGTTCAAGAAGTGTGACTATATGCTCCGGCGAAAGCGGTGCAAAACGGATCAATTGGCAGCGGGAGCGAACCGTTGACAGCAGCATGCCGGCATTTTCGGTCAGGAGGATTATCAGGGCATTGCCGGGAGGCTCTTCCAGCGTTTTCAGCAGAGAGTTGGCGGCATTTACGCTCATCCGCTCGGCCGGATCGATTATGCAGACCTTGCGCGGAGCCTCGTAGGGACGTAACGACAAAATATGCTGCAATTCCCGTAACTGATCGATGCTGATGTCACGTTTGTCAGGCAGTGGCGCTATATGATGGATATCAGGATGATTGCCGCTCTCTATCTTGCGGCAAGAAGGACAGACACCGCAGGCGTCATCCGGCAGAACCGTGCAGAAAAGCGCCTGAATCAGCATCATCGCTGTTTTTTTGCGACCAGATCCGGGAACGCCTTCAAACAGGTAGGAGTGCGCAGTCTTGCCGTTGCACAGAGAGCGCCGCAGTACCTCAATAATCCGGTCATGTCCCATGATGTCAGCGAACGGCACGCAGAGCCTCCGGAATTCGTGCCACGACCTGTGATGAAATTGCAGCGTAAATCTCTTCTACTGTTTCAGAACCGTCTATGATCACGAAGCGGTGCGGATCTTCCTTAGCCAAATGCAGATAGCCGTTGCGTACCCGATGGTGAAAATCCAATGCTTCAAGCTCGAAGCGCTCTTCCCGGAGACCGCAGGTCGCCTCTATTCTCCGGCGTGCCCGCTCCAGGCCGACAACCGGATCACAATCAAACAGAACCGTAAGGTCGGGCAAAACTCCCTGACATGCATGACCATTAAGGTTGTCAATAACGCGCCGGTCGATGCCGCGCCCGAAACTCTGATATGCTACCGTAGCATCGCAAAAACGATCGCAGAGGACAATTTCCCCTGCTTCGAGCGCCGGAGAGATAACCTCTGTGACATGTTGGGCTCTGGCGGCTGCATACAGCATTAGTTCTGCCAGTGGGGAAATAGCGCTGTTTTCAGCATCCAGAAGTATCGTGCGAATCTTATCAGCAATAGGGCAACCACCCGGCTCGCGGGTCAAAACCGCGCTGATGCCGCGAGCTGCGAGGAGTTCTGCCAAAAGTTTGATCTGGGTGGTTTTACCACACCCTTCAACACCTTCGAATGTAATGAAAAAGCCCACGCGTCTCTCACTCACAGTTAATCGCCAATTCGATAATAAATTTTAAAGGGTGGATTATAGGGAAATGTCCCTGAATTATCAACTTAAATTCCGATTATCATTTACGATACTGCTCTTCAAAGTAGTCACGCGCTTTGACCGGATCAAAATCCAGGAAGGTTCCGCCAGAGGCAAAATGCTTAATGAATACCCGGCCAACGGCATATGAAAGCGCCCCGTTCACAACCGGCATTGCAGCCACTGAAAAGCCACCGATAAACGGGATCAGCTTGGAGCTGCTTGCCGCAATGTATCCACTGTTTATGCCGCTGAAAAGTATGGCGATTGCAGATTTGGATCGCTGAGAGTCAAAGGGGATGTTGTAATATTTACTAAGCTTTTTCAGCATCAGCAACTGGACTGTCATCAAACCTGCCATATCCGCCAGTGGTAATGGAATTAGTCCGGTTGCGGCGGACATAGCAGAATATGTGTGTACCGTTTTTATTGCTCTCTGGAACTGCGCATCTCTGGCACATTTCCCGGATCCCTCACAAGATGATCCACATGATTCTGTTGCTGCGACTGCGCTTGAAATTGCCCTGTCCGCCTCAAACTCCATCTCGGCAATCTCTTTCGCAGACATCTCCTTTACCGCACGTGGCTCATACACCTTTTCCGCCGCTCTCTTTACTTCCGAAGGCATCTTGCTGATCTGCACGCTTTCGAATTTTTCCAATGGTTCCGCTTTGTACGATGCAAAGGGTGTGATGGCTGAAACAGTGTCGGGAACCAAAGTTTCAGCTGCTACTTCAGCCACGGTTTCCACCTGGACTGCAGCCGGCAACTGAGCCACTTCACTTGGCAGTACCTTGTGCTGGTCCATCTCGTAGCGAAGACGCTTTCTGGTTGGGCTTTTTTTGGCTTTTTCTGTTGGATTAGTCATCTCTCCTCCTTTATATTGCGTTGACACTACTTGTCTCTGGGTGTAGTTTCCATACCTTTAAAAACCCCGTGCCTCTCCAAATTCCAGACTGTATGAAAAACCTGCGACGGGTGTTATTAGAGGATCTGCGCTGAAATTACGTGTAAAACTTCACATTGAAACGAGTATTAAACAATGATTAATTCCCTGAATATTTTGCCAAATTTTGAGTCACAACCGATTTCCTTTGGACTTTGCTGCTTAATTTGGGGCGGTTTCGCTCACTTTCTCTTAAAAAGATTACAGTCGAAGCGGAATGTTAAGCTAGCCATTCAATTGATCGATGAAATAGAACATAGCGATATGATTGAACAGTTGTCAAAAGTAGTCAGACATGAAAGAAAAAATACAGATAAGTCAAGAGCCGACATAGAAGAACAATTTAATGTGTACATAGTCAAGACGATAGAGCAACGCACTAAGACCGGCTTGGTTGCTGGCGCGCTAAAAAAGAAAAATGCACCAGCAGGATTAAAGGCAATATCTGATCATTTAAGGAATATTTTAATGTCGGGTCTGTTTGCCTCTCGTCTGGAAGCTGAAGCGCTGATCAAACATACTGAGCTTAAGCTATTCAATGAATCTATAAGGCTGAAAAACATTCTATCCTCTTTTATTGTCATCGGACTCCTGGGTACCCTCATGGGAATGAGCGATAGTCTCGGAAAGTTCAGTGACGAATCAATCAACGTGACTAAACTGGTCAGTCAAGATTTGCCGTCCGCTTTTATCCCCAGTATCTGGGGTGTACTAAGCACGATTGTCGGCATGCTTTTTTATAGCAGACTTGTTCATACGTATTACATACCTTTAAAAACCAGCCTGGAGCATGCTACCCTGAATTCATGGATTCCGCAACTATGCCCTGCTGTTTCAGAAATTATTGTTGATAAACTTGAAGATAATGCCCGCAGAATTGAAAAACAGTTTGCCGATGCCGCGACTGTCGCTGAATTTGCGCGAGATGTCCAAAAGGAACTGGCTCCGTTCAGGGAGAGCATAAGAAAAGCGGATCAGTCACTTAATCGCGTGGAACCGATTATTAACGAATCAGCGGCGGCAGTTGCGCAGCTTAATAACTATGCCGATAAACTGACCAAGTCCTCTGATAATTTTTCATCAACCCTGGACAAATTTTCCTTCCTTGAGGAACGCCTGGCTATTGGTTATGACGCCCTGACCGCTGCAAATGAAACACATTCCAGGCAATTGTCACTCTGGAGTTCGCAGTTCCAGGCTCTGGTCGAAAAAAATAATGCTCAGTTTGTCAAAATAGATAATCAAATTAACAATATTTTCGAGGCGCTGATGGATTTTGACGAGCAGTATCTTGAAGTGAGCAAGAGTCAAACCGAGGCTGTTACTGAACTGGTTAAATCAGTCACAGCGGTAAAAGGCTCGGAAACCGCACTGAATAGAGAAATTGCCGAAAGGATATTGGAGGAGTCCTCCATAAAATTTACTCAATTAATTGGAGGGGTTCAAAATCTTACAACTTCACTTGCATCAAACATGGCTGCTGTTGAAAAGAATCTTGGCGAAGTAGATGGAACTTTAAAGCTTAGTCTGGAAAAGATGTCATTTCAAGTCGTTGATAGCTTGTCCGGTATCCAGCAGGAGTTACTTGGCGGGCTTAAAGGTGTACAGGCAAAACTGGCGGAGCTGGCGGGTGGATCAGACACCCAGCCTGCAAAATATGATAACCTGAATGACGCAATACTCAGACGGTACAGGGGCGATAGTGCAAGTACTGCAAGCCGGACTGAGTTGTTCATAGATAAGGGTTAGTATTGAATGCTCGATAATGACTTACTAAATGATGATGGGCATGATTTTAATTTCTGGCCCTCATTTACCGATTTAATGTTAACTATTACCATTATAATGGCGGCTCTGCTTGTCGTTAAATTTGGTGTTAATGCGTCTCAGTTAAAGCAGAAACAGGAAAGCAAAGCTGCAATTATAACTGAAATAAAGAATCAGTTGAAATCGAAATTTAAAGAAAACTATAGAGAATCAGAAGAGTCAGATAGCACTTTGATCATCTCAAATGGCACTGAAAATATTGTCAAGATAACAAGTGAAATTGATTATCAGCAAATCAGTTTTTATGAAAAAATACTGTTCGATAAAAGTCACTACAGTATAAAAGAGAGCGGAAGAGAGGTGCTGAAAATAGTAGGCGATGCCATAAAGCTTAAATCTGACAAAATAAAACTTGTTCAAATTGAAGGTCATACAGATTCAAATGAAATTAAACTGGATAACTATCCTAAAAATATGGGGAATATTGTACTGGGGTCAAGAAGAGCCGTCGATGTATACCAGTTTTTTAAAGATCAGGCAGGAATAGATCCGGCTGTACTGCCAATGTCAGCGACTTCTTTCGGAGAGTATGCACCACCGTCAAGAAAACTTGATGCTGAATACAGTAGAGAGGCGCTAGTTAAGGCAAACAGTAATGAAGAGCTAAAAGCATCCAATAGAAGAATTGAACTTAAACTGTTTTTCTCTTCTAAATTAACAAATCATTAAAAGTCCAAGTTCCAGCCAGTAGCAGATAGTTTGAATGTTTCGAGGTGGTAGATTCTGATTACAAGCGTGACAAAACTGGAGTTGCTGCTGGAGCATTCTTTCAAGGACAAGAGTCTTCTCCTCCAGGCGGTGACACACCCGTCATATCTGCATGAAGTTGGTGCGCATGTGGGTGGAGACTACCAGCGGCTTGAATTTCTAGGTGATGCGGTACTGGGGATGCTGCTGGCTGAAATGCTATATGGCCGGTATCCCGAATGGCATGAAGGTAAGCTGTCGCAACTTCGCTCCCGACTCGCCGGTCAGGATGTTCTGGCTGAACGGGCACGAACTTTGGGAATTGGATGCTTTTTCCTGCTTGGCAGGGGAGAGGAGCAGAGTGCGGGGCGGGAGAAGGATGCTATTCTTGCTGACGTGCTGGAGTCGATTATTGCGGCGTTATACTGTGATGGCGGCCTTAAGGCCGCGCGTACCCTTGTTGTCCGGCTTTTTGGCAAATTGGTTGATGCACCAGGCTTACTTGTATTGGGCCGTGATTCGAAGAGTGAACTGCAGGAGTATCTTTCAACGCATGATTATCCGCCGCCAGAGTACCGTCTTATTGAAGAGACCGGCCCGCCTCATAATCGGCTTTTTATTTTTCAGCTTCTAGCAGGCGGCAAGATTTTCGGCGTCGGGCAAGGTAGATCCAAGAAAATTGCTCAGCAGGCTGCAGCCGCAGAGGCGCTTGACACCCTCAAATCCAGTCGAAGGCATGTATTATTGTGAGGTCAACTACAATTCCGTTCTTCATCAGCCATCAAGGTTGTCCACATACCTGTGTTTTTTGCGATCAGCGTCTTATTTCCGGAGCAGAAGGCGCGCTCCCCACAACTGGCCAGATAGAAGAAAGGATAGAACTCTGGCGAGCTACTTCAGAGAATAGACCTCTGGAGGTCGCTTTTTTTGGCGGCACCTTCACTGCCCTTCCAAAAGAAACTCAAGCGAAACTTCTAATGCCTTTGCAGCCGTTACTGGATAATGGCACACTTGCTTCGGTCAGGATATCGACTCGTCCCGACTGTATCGATGCCGAGCAGGTAGCGTGGCTCTCGAAGCTCGGTGTGCGTACCATCGAACTTGGTGTCCAGTCAATGGATGATGCCGTATTGGCGTCTTCCGGACGCGGCCATTTGGCATCTGCATCGTTAAGCGCCATTGGATGCATAAAAAAACTGGGAGTTAATCTCGGTGTCCAGTTGATGCCCGGTTTACCTGGTGACACACCGGTTTCATCCCTCCATTCACTTGAACAGGTTATTGCTGCCGGAGCTGATTTTTTGCGGATCTATCCGACGGTGGTTCTGAGAGGAACCGAGTTGGCTAGGCGCTATCTCTCCGGCGATTTTATCCCTTTATCTCTTGGCCGTGGCGTGTCTCTCTGTAAACTGCTTCTGCAACGCGCCATGCAAGCCGGTGTTCCGGTTATCAGGATCGGTCTGCAGGCCGAAAAGGGACTTGACGCCGAACATGTTCTGGCTGGCTGCTGGCATCCGGCATTAGGTCAGTTGGTTCGTTCGCAAATGTATAGCGATCTGCTCTGGCGTTTTATTCCTTCCGGACGGTCTGTGACCGTCTCTTGCCATCCGACGCGGTTATCGGATCTTGTTGGGATGAATCGAAGTAATCTGCTCAGTCAGACAGGACGCGGTGTGCAGACGAAGGTCGCCTTGGACGCCACTCTGCATAAGGAAGAGCTTAAAATTAAAATAGAAGATAAAACAGCCATTTATTCAATTATCAATGATATTACCTACTCCATTCATGAGGTGTAATCGATGCGGAAAGAGTCCCTGAAATTTCTTGAACAACTGCTTGATGCCCCAAGTCCTTCCGGCTATGAACAGCCGGCTCAGCGTGTTTTTCGCGATTATGTCGTCCCGTTTTGCGACGAGCTGACGACAGATATTATGGGAAATGTCTATGCCCGTATCAGCGGAAAGGGGAAAAATCTGCCGCGAGTGATGATTGTCGGCCATACCGACGAGATCGGCCTGCAGATAAAATATATTGACGATAAAGGCTTTCTCTATTTTGCCGCAGTCGGTGGTGTAGACGCCCATCTGACGCCAGGCAAGCGAGTAGCCGTGCATACCGCCAACGGAGCTTTGCCGGGAGTGATCGGGAAAAAACCGATTCATCTGATGGATAACAAAGATCGTGAAACGGTCGTCAAGCTTGAATCACAATATATCGACATCGGCGCAAGTGATAAAAAAGAAGCTCAAAAGCTGGTCAGGGTAGGGGATGCCGTTACCTTTGAAAGTACTTTTACCCGCCTGCAGAATGATCTGGTCTCGTCACGCGGTTTTGACGACAAGGCTGGCTGCTTTGTGGTTGCCGAAGTATTACGACTTGTGGCCGCTTCGGGAAAAAAGCTGGCTATCGATCTTTATGGCGTCTCCTCTGTACAGGAAGAGATCGGTATGCGTGGCGGGACAACCAGTTGTTACTCGATCAATCCAGATGTCGGTATCTGCGTCGAGGTTGATTTTGCCACCGATCAACCGGATGTGGAGAAGAAACATAACGGTGAGGTTGCGCTCGGGAAAGGGCCGATCCTTGCGCGTGGGGCGAATATAAACCCGCACCTGCTTGAGCTGCTTCTGGCAGCAGCCGGGAAAGAAAAAATAGATATTCAGCATACAGCCTCTCCTCGCGGTACCGGCACTGACGCCAATGTCATGCAGATTTCGCGCGGTGGTGTCGCCACGGCTCTGGTCAAAATACCGCTACGCTATATGCATACGTCGATTGAGACGGTCTCGCTTTGCGATATGGAGAGTGCTGCCAGATTAATTGTCGCTACTCTTGGGAAAATTTCCTCACGGGAAGAGTTTATTCCGAGTTGATTAAGTAGTGATAACAGGCGCTCCATTTTCCTTGACTTGACCGGTCTGCTGTTCTAGCTTCTCTACAATTTTAATCCGCTGAAGCATCGAGAATTGAAAAAGAAGCTTCCTCTCCTTGATATTTGGCGTGTATATGCGGTGTACTATGACATCATCATAAAAATACATGCAGATCAAAATCCCATAAAACATACTGATTGTCGGCATGACGCCTCCTCTGGCAACAGTTTAGTGAAGGGTAACATTCGGGGGATTGTTGTCAATGAAGCGGTCACAGCCTTTCTCGGCGTGAATTGCTTAGAAGCACCTACTTTTGGCTACGTAAATCGGCGGTTGATTGCTTTTTTGGTTCCATTCAAAATCCACCATTCAAAATTCAAAATTGCCTTTAATACTTCCCCCCCCACCAGCTCCCGGAACATCAATTCATAGCCATCCGTCACCTTGTCCCAGGTGCTCCGATTGACAGTGGCCTTGAAAGTGAATTGGCAGACATTCCGTTACCCAAAAAAATGCATAAAGTCGTAGCCTGTTCCTCAACGCTCATCAGAATTGACCCTTTTTTGCTCATGAAAATTGACCCACGCGTTGCGCAGTCAATTGCGCGCGCAATGTGTGATTTCGGGTGGAATGAAGAGACCCGGGATTCCGTGCACAGTGGTAAGAAACGCTGCAATCTTACCACTGTGCGCGGAATCCCGGAACCGGCGAAAGCCGGAAACCCTTGTGTTAGGATAATTGCCATACGCTATAAAAATCTGAA
>CAIMXI010000101.1 GCA_903845365.1 uncultured Geobacteraceae bacterium
CTATCTCGGAGAATGCCAATACCGATTTAACCGACGATTCAATTTAATGTCTATATTCCCGCGCCTAGTCTACGCCGCTACGCATACAGGATCAAGGCCGGAGAGCTTTTTACGATTAGCGGCGAATTAGAACTAATCAGGATTCTCTATGTGCAACATTTAGATACCATGGAAAACCCGATGCGCTTGGCAAAGGATTACTATGCTTTAAATATGGAGTACCGAAAGTGGAATTCGCAATTAGGCGGAGTTTATGCCGCCAGCAACAAAGTCACCCCCAATCCACACCTCAATGGACAACGTCGTGATGTAGTAGCAACCGATGGCACTAAACTGACACTCGTAAATGATGCCTATATGTCGCAGATGGTCTTTGAGTCCGTCAGTCGCAATTCAGAAAATCCAATCATCAGTAAGATTGTCAGCTTAAATCCACTTAGCCCTAAGAATAGTGCTGATCCTTGGGCCTTGGGAGCAAAAAGCATTGGAGCAGTTTGCTGCTACCACCATTCGTGAAGTTCATCAGAAAGATACTATCGATGGCAGATCATATCTGAGACAGATTCATGCTTTTGTCGCGGAAGCGAGTTGTCTCAAATGTCATACCCAACAGCGCTTAAAGATAGGTGACATAATTGGCGGTATGAGTATATCCATACCTCTGGCAACAGATATTGAGTCAGAAAAAAGAACTGACGAAATTGCACTCGCGGGTTTTTTGCTTCTCTGGGTTGTTGGCAGCTCAAGCATAGCATTTTCCCAAAACAAGCGATTCAAGTATGAAGAGTCTCTGGTTCAAAAAACAACTATGGCTCAGGAGCTTTTATCGCGATACTCCATTGTCTCAGACGGCATTCCTTTTCTAATTGCTCATGTAGATAAAGATCAACGTTATATCTTTGCCAACAAGGCTTACGCCGATTGGATTGGCATGCATCAGGAAGAAATACATGGCCAAACTGTTCAGGATATTTTAGGAGAAAAAGTCTACAGCACTTCTAAAGTCTACATTGAAGAGGTTCTAAAAGGAACGCAAAGCGAGATTGAACGAGTTGTTACAAATTCAGAAGGTCTTGAGGAGATTCAGCTTGTCAGTTTTGTGCCGCAGAGAAACAATGAAAATGAGGTTGTTGCGTATTTTGCGCTGATAAACAATGTCACTGAACGAAAACGTGCCGAAAATAAGCTTCGGCTCATGGCCAAAGTTTTTGAGCACAGCGGCGAAGCGATTATTATTACTGGGCCTGATAAAAAAATACTTGCAACCAATGACACTTTTACCAGCCTCACGGGCTATAGTCAGGAAGAGGTACTTGGGCAAAATCCCAGCATTCTCAAATCAGGCAAGGAACGCAAAGATTTTTATAAAGTGATGTGGGAATCGCTGCTGCGGGATAATTACTGGCGTGGCGAAATCTGGAACAGGTGCAAGAATGGCGAAGTTTATCCAAAGTGGCTGTCTATATCAGTTGTAAGGGACAAGAGAGGAGAGATTACCAACTACATAGGCAGTTTTGTCGACATCACAGAACGGATGGAGGCAAGGCAAAAAATCGAGTATCTGGCATATCGTGATACTCTTACCAATCTCTACAACCGTTCTAGCCTTATGGAAAACCTTTCCCTGATTCTTGAAATCTCCAAGCGCTCCGGTGAGCACATGGCTTTGCTGTTCATTGATCTGGACAACTTCAAAGTAATTAATGACTCTCTCGGACACCCTATAGGCGACTTGCTGCTCTACCAGGTAGCTGCTCGTCTTCTGGAGTCAGTGCGCAACGCAGATATAGTTGCTCGCCTGGGTGGGGACGAGTTTGTAATTGTTTTGCCGCAAATTCAATCTGGAGTTTTAGTAGCACCTGTCGTTGACAAGCTGCAACATGCCTTATCACAACCCTATATTCTTGAAGGGTACACACTGCACGTCACTGCAAGTATCGGTATCAGCGTTTTCCCACATGATGGTGATACTGTCGAAGAGTTGATGAAACATTCTGACGTTGCACTATACCATGCAAAATCGGAAGGGCGGAACAATTACCAGTTCTTTAAACAGGAGATGAATTCCAATGCACGCGAAAGGCTGCTTATGGAGCATGATCTAAGGCTCGCTGTAGAGCGTGAGGAGTTCGTTCTGCACTATCAGCCTCAGATTGATGTTATTACAGGACAGATGATTGGTGTCGAGGCACTGGTTCGTTGGCAGCATCCAAATCTAGGCCTAGTATTTCCGGATTCATTTATTGGTGTTGCTGAATCGACCGGATTGATTTTACCAATCGGAAAATTTGTGCTCGAAACTGCCTGCAGACAGCTTAAATCCTGGCAGGCTGAGGGATTGCCACAAATAAGAATGGCGGTCAACCTGTCGGCACTGCAATTCAAACAGAGTGATCTTCCTCTTATGGTACAGAAAATTATTATTGAGACCGGTATTGACCCGCATCTGCTTGAACTGGAAATCACCGAGAGTGTTGCTATGGAAAAACCAGATGCCGCCATTCTCCACCTCAATAAGTTCAGGGAAATGGGCGTTGAGTTGGCGATTGATGATTTCGGTACCGGATACTCCTCGTTAAGCTATCTGAAGCTTTTCCCGGTTCATCGACTTAAGATCGACCGCTCCTTTGTGAAGGATTTGGAAACAGATTCTGATGATGCAGCAATTGCCTCTGCAACAATAGCTCTTGCACATTCACTAGGCAAGAATGTTGTCGCCGAAGGAGTCGAGACAGAATTCCAGTTGAGTTACCTTAGAAGTCAGCAGTGTGACATCGTGCAGGGCTATTACTACAGTCGTCCCATGCCTGTTGCAGAACTTGCACCCTTTCTCAGAAATAGACTGTAATATGGAAAGAGTGATTCAATCTGTTCCAAGCGATTTTTTACGATCGACAGTATTTCCAGATAGGAAACATAAAAATGGAAAAAAAACCGTCCCAGAAATTGCAAAGAAGCAGAGTAAAAATTGCACTTGCCTTATTCCTGCCACTCACCCTCCTGTCTGCATTGTTGCTGATGGTATTGTACATCAAGAATGTTGCTACCATTCAGAACGAGATCAAGCTGAAATCCGAGAACACTCTTAACCTCCAGAAAGTGCAGATCAGAAGCAGCTTCAGAGATAATGCCGCTGATTTACTGTTTTTTGCTGAAAGCGCTCATTTATTAGAGTGGCTTTCTTCTCCTGAAACTGGTCGAAGGCAGTTGGGAAATGATTTTGCTCACTTCGGCAGAGTTAAAAATACGTACGATCAGCTTAGACTTCTCGACACCTCAGGGATGGAGAAAATTCGAATTAACAAGACGGAGAATTCATATCAAATCATTCCGGATGATCAGCTCCAATTCAAAGGAGATAGATATTACTTCAAAGAGTGTTTCTCGCTGAATAAAGGAGAGATATTTGTTTCACCACTCGATCTGAACATCGAGAACAACCAGATTGAGCAACCCCTCAAGCCGATGATACGCTTTGGCACACCAGTTTTAGATCAATCAGGTCAAAAAAGAGGGATATTAGTTTTTAACTATCTGGCTGGCATACTGATCACAGACCTGAAACGACTTGCAACAGGTTCAGATGGCCAGTTCATCCTGCTCAATAGTGATGGTTATTGGCTCATCGGAAGCAATCACGACGAAGAGTGGGGATTCATGTATCAGGACCGAAAACAGAATTCCATGGGGAATAAAAATCCGGAAGCGTGGCGGTTAATTTCGGCCTCAGATTCTGGCCAGTTTCTTACAGAGAATGGTTTTTATGCTTTTGAAACGTTACATCTGAATTCAGTATCAAACACGCCTGACGCAGCTGCATCCAAGGCAGAGCCCACCGTCAATGCATATAAATCTAACCGGGATAGCTTCTGGAAACTCGTTTCATTCATACCAGATTCTGTCATCCAGGCAAAAATGAACACCATCAAAATCAAGTATGGGATCGTTTTTTCTGTAATTCTGTTGTTACTCGCTTTCGTAAGCCTATTTGCTGCAGACAAGGCTTCTGCCAAGAAACAAAGGGAAGAAGAGCTGTTACGGTACAGCGAACAACTGGAAAAAGATGTCCAAGACAGAACCACTGAAATACACAATAAAACTAATGAATTGTTGGAAGAGCTCGAGGTGCGTAAAAAAACAGAGGAATTACTTCGCTTGACACGATTCTCGATTGACAACTCATATGATGGACTCTTCTGGATGACCTCTGATGCCCGAATAATTGATGTTAATGAGGCAGCGTGTCGCTCACTTGGATATTCTCGTGAAGAGTTGCTGCAATTATCTATTCCCGATATTGACCCTTTGTACAATACCGATGTTTGGCGACAGCATTTTATGGATCTTCGACACCATGGCTCACTTAAATTTGAAACCGTACACACCGCAAAGGACGGTATACAGTTCCCCGTAGAAATAGTAGCCAATTATATAAAATTTGGCACTGAAGAATGCAACTGCGCCATTGTGCGCAACATCGCTGAGCGTAAGCAGTCGGAGCAGGCACTTATTGAGAGCCGTTTGCTGCTGAATAGTGTTGTCAATGGCACACCTGATGCTATCTATGTGAAGGACCTTAAAGGTCGGTACATGCTTTTCAATTCATCTGCCGAAAAATTTGTAGGTAAGAGTGCAGCGGAGGTAATCGGTAAGGATGACACATTCCTATTACCACCAGCAGAAGCGATTGCAGTCATGGAGGGTGACCGTAAAGTAATTGAGGAGGGGACGGTTAGAAGCTACGAAGAAGTCGTGACTGATGTTACAGGGCGTATTACAACTTTTCTCTCTACTAAAGGTCCCTTGTTTAATACCGACGGAATAACTTTCGGCTTGTTTGGCATTGCACGTGACATCACCGACCGCAAACAAGCCGAAGAAGAAAAACTCCGGTTCGAGCAGCAGTTCCAGCATACCCAGAAACTGGAAAGCCTCGGCGTGCTATCAGGCGGGATCGCCCACGACTTCAACAACATCCTAGCTATAATTATGGGGTACTGCTCTCTTACAAAGTTGAATTATGAGACTGCAGAGAAGAATATACCTATAATAGAAGATGCCGCTGAACGAGCATCCGGTCTCTGCCGCCAGATGATGGCCTATGCCGGGAAAGCTCAACTCACCATGACCAAAATCGATATCGTTGAGAAGGTGGATCAAATAGTCAGCATGCTGCAAGCAACCCTGCCCCTGAATGCAGTTATAAAAACCGACCTTTCAGCAGAAATTCCCCTTATAGATGGTGATTCCAGCCAACTCGGACAGGTAGTCATGAATCTAATAATAAACGCGTCTGAAGCTATCGGCACGGAACAGGGCAAAGTTGATCTCTCGCTCTCCAAGATTAAGGTTAAAGCTGGTAAGGTTTATGAGGACTACCACGGCAAACCGATCCCACCTGGCGAATATGTATGTCTGGAAGTAACTGACAACGGCTGCGGTATGGATGAAGAAACAAAATGGCGAATTTTCGAGCCATTCTACACTACAAAATTTACTGGGCGGGGACTTGGAATGTCAGCGGTACTCGGTATAATCAAGTCACACGGTGGGGCGTTGCAACTCTTCACACAACCAGGTGAGGGAACAACCTTCAAAGTATATCTACCTGTTCCATGGAAAAACTCCACTGGAGATGCTGTCCAGGCAGTATCCGCACCTTCAACTCCCTGGACAGGAAGCGGCACGATACTGCTGGTGGAAGATGAAGATCAGATACGCGACATTGCGAGAAGCTTTCTCGAAATGTTCGGATTCACCGTCCTTGAAGCCGTGAACGGCAGGGAAGCGCTGGAGATGTACCAGAAAAATGCCGCAGAGATCACACTCGTTGTGACTGATATGGGGATGCCAGTAATGGACGGCTATGAGTTATTCCATAAGCTGAAAAGCCTTGACCCCGAACTTCCGATAATCGTCTCCAGCGGATATGGTGATGTAGAAGTCAGTGCGCGGATAGGGAGTGACAATATAGCTGGGATAATCAGCAAACCTTACAACCCCAGTCAGTTGAGAGAGGTATTGAAGAGTGTTATGGAGGGATTAGGCACGTAAGGATTTGAGCATGATGACCCGTTTTGGTGCCAGCAAGGTGGTTTTGCAAAGCGTCTGCTTTCTGCTCGCTCCAGGCTGTACCGTGAAGCGTCCGATGTGACGAGGCGGGGTTAACCACAGGTGTAAAAAGGCGCTGAAAAAAGCAAATTATTGACTGCGATTCAGTAATATGCTCTATTCCCGAATCCAAAAACTGCCATTGTTTATAAAGGGGGGTAAATTGACCTTGGAAACATATCTGAAGCTCTTCAGAAGCACTTTACTACTTCGCTATTACGTACAATTTTGACCATTATGCCTACTCCGCAAATTTCCACCAAAATCCCGCTCCGCAGTTTTATAGTCGCAGGCGGCTGTACTCCGCCTGTTTTTCTCCGTATTGCCCTGTCTATCGTGCAGACGCTGGAAAAGCTGCACAGGTTCAGCGGTATTCACGGCAGCATCAATCCGGACATTATCAGTATAAACCCTGAAACCTTTGAAGCGGAGATTATGGAGGCATCCGCTCCCGCATCTTTCGCCAGCATGGCTCCGGAACAGACCGGCAGGCTTGTGATGGCGACTGATCGCCGTACGGACTTCTACGCAGTTGGCATAACATTCTACGAACTCCTGACCGGTCTGCTGCCC
>CAIMXI010000102.1 GCA_903845365.1 uncultured Geobacteraceae bacterium
CGCACTCCAGTTAACCATGCCGTTATTGATGAGTGAGAGCGTGCCCAACGCCTTGTTGCCAGCTCCATTCAGCGTCAACGTGGCGCCACTGTTCACCGTCAGCGTGCCTGTACCCGTCAATGTGCCACCGCTCCAGGTACCCGTACCCGCCAGCGTAACGTTGCCACTACCCTGTAAAGTGCCGCCCGAAAGAGTGAAGGTGGAAGCAGAAGGGACATACATCCCTCCGCTACCAATATTCAGCGTTCCGCCGCTTACTAAAAGATTATCACTTCCCCCTGTCGTCCCAAACAGCACACCACTCGGTGATTGCGTTCCGTTCCTGACATTCACCGTCTTGACATCAGCACTATCAATAACAGCCAACTCCCCTGCCACTGGTACACGATTAAGCGACCAGTTCCCCACAGTATCCCAATAGCCATCAACCGACCATGTCCAGTAATCCTGTACCCATCCCGCCCCCGTGGCTGTAAGCACATAAGGCGAGCCGCCGCTACCCGAATACGTTCCACCAGTGCTGGATGTAAAGGATGAAGGAGTACCGGTTATGGTTCCACCGGAAGAGGTAATAATGTTGTAACTGTGCCCAACAGCCGTTGTGTAATGGGCAAGATCATTGGCTTTAATTGTACCATCGAGCGAGACGTAGCCGGTTGCGGTAATAACATCATAATAGCCAGGTGTGTTGCCAAACAGTTCAAATTCCAGAAGTCCAGTTGAGGTGTTGGTTAGGTTGCCGGTGATACTCAAGGTCCCGACGGTGTTTGCACCGCCCGGTCGAATGGTTCCAGCATTTGTGAGTGTATTGCCTGCGCCAACATCAACTGTACCGCTGCCGCTGATTACTCCAGTATTTGTAAATCCACCGGTTTTCTGGAGTGTCGCTCCGGAAGCGACGTTGATGGTGCCGGATTGGGTGAAGGTGGCTGGGTTGACGGCCATCGTCCCTGACGCGACATTCAGCGAACTATTGTTGGTTAAAGCGCCGCTGCCGTTCAGGGTCGAGTTGCCGGTGGTAGTCAGGCCGACTGTTGAGTTTACCGTGCCGATAGACCAGTTGGCTGCATTGTTGGTGAGATTGATTTTGTCGGTATTGCCTGCAATGGTGGTGATTATGTTGTTGGTACTGCCCAGTGTATAGTTTGCTCCTGTGCCTAGAAGTTCAAGAGCAGTAGTTGTGATCGAGCCGCCAGTCTGAGTAATTGTCCCACCGCCAACGGTGTTCAGTGTAGTCTTACCAGTGGTGTCGATTGCAGCTCCAGTCAAACTAATGCCAGTCCCATTAAGACTTTGAATCAGGATATTGCCCGAGGTGCCATTGCCGATTTTGTTGGCGACGACCGGATTAGCGACCACTACACCCGTTCCAACACCATTAACGGCGCCGCCAAATATGTTGATTGCACCTGATGAGGAATAAACTGATGAATCGCCGCCCCATCCGTTAATATGCACTCCGTAGGTAAACGTAGTAGACCCCAAAGCGGTAGTTGTACTAACTCCGTTCAATGTTAAGGCGCCGCTGTTCGTATGCACCACGCCAGCATTCTCGATAACTACTCCGCGAGGGCCATTACCGTTTAATGCTGTAATACTATTGCCTGCGGTGCCGTTAATAGTGACACTGCCCGTTCCAGTGGACTGTACTATTGAACTGTTGATTACATTTGCACCAATTGAATTATTGGCATTGCCAGATGTACCGTTAATCAGTATGTTTCCATCAACACTTGATACATTTACAGAGCCGTTAATGCCTATCCCCCAGGCATGTACAGTCGCTGAACCGGCATTCAAGGCTTTTCCAGTCATGGTAATAGTGCCGTTGCCTGTGGTACTTACTGTGTTGCTATTAAGCGCAACCCCTTGTGGATTATTCAAACCATTAGTCACCGCGTCGGCATTGCCGTTGATAACGATATTGCCACCCGCCGCCGCTAGACTGCCAAGCACGATAACCCCAATTCCGTTATTAAACGCACCATAACCCTGTGCAAACCCGACACCCCCGCTGATAGTGCCGCTGCCGCCACCAAGGGTGATGTTGCCGCCGTTGCTGGAGATCGATGAACCGCTGTTCAACAGAATTGCGCCGTTGCCTGATGCGTCTGAATCGGAATTGAGTGTTACATGGAGTTTGCCAGTGTTGGAGGAGATACCAACACCACTGTCAATAACAATGTTGTTATGTGCTTTCAGTAGCAGGGTAGCATCTGTACCGGTAGTCTTGGCTATGCTGGCGCTGACGGTTATGTCACCATTGCCAAAGCCATCACCATTTGTACCGTTAGTTTGCAGCGTCACACTGGTGCCAAGATTCAACTGATTCTGGATATCAGTATTCAAAATATTCGTAGCACCAGATCCCGAGCTGAAATCGTACGGCGGTCCGACTGCAGTTGTTGCTGTGGTTGTTGAACCGGTGATAGTAAGATCGTACGGGTCAAGCAGCCACTCTCCCCCTTTGCCTGAAGGTGAAGAGGCATTTACTTTGAGACCGGAAACATCCAGCCAATGCCCGGAAGTCTCAACAAAACCGCCGTTACCGCCCCTTGCTCCACCTTTGGCGTTTATACTTCCGTAGACTCGTGTAGAACCGTCCGACCAGAGAATCACCTTGCCGCCACTGCCATTGTCAATAGCGTCTGCGTTGATACTGGTATTCTTGCCCATATAGGTTGCATGGGCATTCTGAAGGTCTGCGTTCTTACCCTGGTAGTCTCCGCCCACCAGTACGGTGCCGCCGCCGGTTGCGCCGGATACGTCTACGCTGCCCTGTTCAATAAGGCCAACCTGTTGACCAAGCAGTTGCACCGTACCGCCGACCTCAACACTCGCTTTAGCCTCAACTGTCCCTGAAACCAGCGCTGCGCCTTCAGTTGCCTGAACGGTTATGCTGCCGCCTTTTGCACCGTTGGCAGTAGTTGTACTCCCGGCCTCAATAGTGGCTTCTTTAGTCGCCTTCAGGAAGATTTTGCCTCCTTCCATTACGGCGCTATCCGCACTGATCCACCCACTCTGCCGCACAATCCCGCCATAAACCCCAATCCTGCCAGCATCAGCCACAAGCGTACCCAAATTAATCGCCTGATGCTCCGGCGCGCTGACAACTATGGCGATTTCTGGTGAACTGCTGTCTACAAGAAGCACCTCTTTACCTGCCGCAAGCATGATATCGCCGTTGGGTGCGGTGATGACACCGCTGTTGGTGACATCCGTGGCGATCAGATAGACGAGGCCACCACCAGGTGTTGTAATCGTTCCCTGATTTTCAATCTTTCCGGCGACTGAGCCAGTACTGAATTTCATCCGTCCGGCGAGAAAATCCTGATTAGTTATGTCGAGGGTGGAGGCGATAAGGCCGTTGACTTCAATGCGGGAGTTGGGACCAAACAGGATGCCGTTCTGATTTATCAGCAGAACTTTGCCATTGGATTGCAGTGCGCCGAGGATTTTGGAAGGGTCGCCGCCGGTTACGCGGTTGAGTACCGCGCTCAGGGTTGATGGTTGGATAAAGCGGGTGCTCTCGTTCTGTCCGATGGAGAACCCCTGCCAGTTGATGATGGCGTTGGCGGAGTTGTTGATGGTCATCGCGCTGCCGCTGGTATTTATATTTGCCGTGCCGTTGATAACCTGTGGTGCTGTCGGGAGGGCATGGGTGGGAGCCGGCGCCAGCAGAAGAGAAACTGCGGAAGCAAGAGCAGCAATGGTCAGCGGAGGATGGCCGCCTTTCCCCTTGACGGTTTCGGCTGCGACGATCCACACTTCCTTTGCTCTGCTCCAGATCAGACGGTAGGCTTTATTCAAGACAGTACACCCATATATATCCGGATATTATCGGTTTTGATGCGAAATTGATGTTGTGCAGGAGATTATATTTTATGATAATACGCAGATAAAACACAAAATGTTGTATAGGATAGAAGGATTAACCACAACATGTATGTGGTGTCAACAGATATATTTCAAATATATTTCAAAATGTCACAAGCAGACATTTAGAAGGCTAAGAAGGTGAATCAAGGTTGACCCGTCGACACAAATTGACTACTATCAGCCTCGGCTCAAATCAATTGCTCTCTACTATTCCATTACGGCGGTGCTTTCTTCATGCGTTCATATCCCTATACAATAACAATATCTTCTGAAAAAGGTGGCGTCGGCAAGACAACGCTAGCTACCAATCTAGCAATATATCTGAAAGCCATGCGCGAAGATCTGCCTGTGACCCTCTTCTCCTTTGACAACCATTTCACCATCGACAAAATGTTCGAACTGCAAAAACGTGGAGAAAATGTTCCGGATGTACATGAGCTTTTGATGGGGGCGAAAGGGAGTGAAGTTGTGCAGACAGGTCAGTATGGAGTCGGATTTATCCGATCTTCCACCGAACTCTCAGATATCCATGAACGTTTCAAAGGACCTATGACGCTGACTCGAATGTTGGCTGAATCCGGCATTTCAGGCATTATCATTATTGATACACGCCCGGATCTTAATATTTTGACACAAAATGCCCTGTATGCCGCCGACCGGGTACTGATCCCGGTAAAAGATCTCCCCAGTCTTGAAAACTGTAAAAACATCTTTGCACAGTTCGACCAGCGGGGCATCGACAAAAAATCACTCGCACTGATCCCTTGCCTGATCGACTCACGCATTAAATTCGAAGGCATTTTCAAAGACCAGAAGACGCTCCTGCGTGCTATCGCAGTCAACCGTGGCTACAGATGCATGGATACCCATATTTCAAAAAGCCCTAAAGTCGAAAGTCTGAATACCAACCCGGACGGCAAAATTTATCCTATCCTGACTCACGCCCGTGGCACCGAAGTTTACAGTCAGTTCATGGAAATATCACGTGATATCCTGAGAAGTTTCGACGCAACCAGAGAAAGCAGAGCATGCCTGTATCACACTTGGCTCCTTGAAAAAGAAGCCCACAAGAAGGAGTCGTATCTTGCCCGGCTCGAAGGGCTGACGGAGCGCTGTCTTATCTGCGGTGCGCTACTGGCGGAACATTCCGATGATCGAAGTTTCTATTTTGAAACATCAGATCGTTCAGCGCGAGGCTTTCTGCATGGGTATTGTGTCAATAAAATGCTCTGTTCTGCGCTATACGGGCTAAAGGAAAGCGACCCGACTTTTGACGCTGCCACAGCACTTGTTGCCGAGAAAGTCACTAAATCCGTATCACTTCTGCTGCCACGAATAAACTCAGAAGGGAGTCGCCTTGATTATCGCCTGTTCAGCATGAAGGGGGAGCAACTGCTCCAGAAGAGTGTCGGCATGCCCGGCTTTGAGGCTGGTGAATTCAATGGCGTCAACGACCGGTTGTATCTGCTTCTGAATGAGGCTCTGGCGGGGTTTGAAGGTGCCTTACGGGAAAAAAGCTGGTTGTCTGTCTACCCTGTGGATCCGATAAAGCCGGAGGCGGTGCTGCACGAAGATTCATACAAGTCTGTCCACCGGCTGCAGAGGCAGTTGTCGGAAGCGATCCAGGCTCTTTAGTATTCGATATTATTTTACCAACTGAGAGGCGGAAACAAGAGTTATACCTTGACCGGCAAGTCCAGGCAGCGCCACAACAAGGGCTGCAATCGTTGCCGGGTGCGGATGGCAGATAGCAATAGCTGAACCGTTTTTTTTTGCCAACCGTACGGCCTGATTAAGCTGACCGTTGATGTAGCTGCGATTCTGTTCATTATCAAGAAACACGTTCCGCCGCGCTGTCCTGATCCCTAACCGCTGTGCAACCTTCCCCCCAACGCTCCCTGCTGAAGTAATGCTGTCAATAAAAAACAGGTTATGCCTTTTCAGCGATTGCAGCGCATCAGTCATTTTTTCTTCATGCTCCGTAAATTCTGAGCCCATGTGATTATTTGCGCCGACCGCTTTGGGAAATTTTCTAACATAACCTGACATCCGCTCTTGAATCTGCCCTCTATCCATTGCCACCAGCAGACCATTTACTTCCAGACGCTGAGTGGGCCATCCTTTTGGCTGCATCGGGAGATGGATCATTGTTTCAATGCCATTCACGGCAGCAAAAGCAGCAACTTCAGTATCAACCCGCAGGCCCGGAATTATCGCAAAGGTAAGTGGAACCTTGATTGCGGCCAGCGAGCGTGCCTCAGACATGCTGCTCCCCATATCGTCGATAATAATAGCCAAGCGCCCTGAACCACTCTTATTGACCCTGGACTTATCGACATCTGGAAGAACGGGACTCTTAGGGTAATCGCTTTTTTTTCTTTGTGGTGAAGGGGGTGGAGGAGGTGGAGTTACAACAGGCGGTACCGGGACGACTCTCTGGGGAACTTTGTAAGTGGGAACGATCTCTGTTTCACGGACAACTTCCGGTTTTTGAGGAGGTACAGCAGTTTTCCGAAACAGGAAATAGCCGGAAATCGCTGATATGACGAGCGCCAGAATTATCAGGGCGGCTATGCGGGAGCCCGATGACTTTTTTGAAAATCTATTTCTATTTGAAACTGCCATTTATTGCCGACAATGGTTGGTTGCCGTCCCTTGAGGATTCGGAGACGGCAACCAATCCAGGCAGTAGACTTGAAACAATAAAGCGCATTATAAACATGGTGCAGTTCCAGGCTTCCACGAAGTCTACTTTTCGCCGCCCATAGACTTGATCAACCCCCACCCTTTCAGCAGATCAAGTGCTCTCAGTACCTGGTAATCATTTTGCAGATTCTCTTCCAGTCTGGTCGGAACTTTTTCAGTTTTATCATCCTTTTTCTCACTCTTTTTATCTTCTTTTTTAGTCTCGCCGGTTCCTGACTTATTCTCGGTTTCAAAATGATTCTCAAGATCTTTTTCGCGCAGATGCAGTGAATCTTTTTTGCCGGTTGCTTTGGGGAGTTCTACCGCTTCAACAACAATATCAGGCGTTATACCCTTAGCTTGAATAGAACGACCCTTGGGGGTGTAATAGCGGGCGGTGGTCAGACGGATCCCGGAATCGTCCGACATCGGGATTATGGTCTGAACAGAGCCTTTACCAAAGCTCTGAGTTCCCAGAATAATGGCTCGTTTGTGATCCTGCAATGCTCCAGCGACAATTTCTGAAGCGCTGGCGCTGCCACCATTAATTAATACGACAATCGGGTAGTTCGCCTCTTTACCACCTTTTTTTGCAGTAAACTGCATTTTGGAATCTTTTTCCCGCCCTTCGGTATAGACAATCATCCCACCTTCGGGGACAAAATGATCGGAAACCCTCACCGCCTGATCAAGCAGACCACCCGGATCATTACGCATATCAAGTACCAACCCCTTAAGCTCGCCCTTGAACTCTTCCTTCATGCTTTTAAGCGCTTTGGTCAAATCTTCATCGGTCTTTTCCTGGAACTGGGCAATACGTATGTAGCCATAGCCACCGTCATTCAGGTGGAACTTGACGCTCTTGACTTGAATTACATCACGGATAAGCGGGAACTCTTTTGGCTTATCGAAGCCTTCACGCATAATGGTCAGAATAACCTTTGTTCCCTTTACTCCGCGCATACGTTTGACCGCATCATTGATATTTAAATCCTTGGTAAATTTATCGTCAATCTTGAGAATCATGTCACCAGCCTTGATTCCAGCTTTGAACGCCGGGGTATCCTCAATTGGCGATATTACGGTTAAAACTCCATCTTTTATGGAGATTTCAATGCCTAGACCGCCAAATGCGCCTTTGGTATCGATTTTCATCTCTTTATAGGTATCAGGCGGCATGAACGAGCTGTGTGGATCAAGAGAAGAGAGCATGCCGTTAATTGCACCATACACCAGTTTTTTTGTGTCAACCTCTTCAACATAGCTCTTCTTGATAATGGACATGACGTCTGTGAAGAGTTCAATTGATTCATAATCACTCCTTTTCCCTTCTGCCGAACTGTGGCGCTGGGAGCTGACTATAAAAAAGGTCAAAAAAGCTACAATTACAACGAAACCTGCGACGACTTTTGTTTTTTTGCTTCCTGGTACACTCATTTTCTTCCTCCAAATATATTTGATGCTTCCCGTATTATCTGTAATTAACGTACCCATTCGGCGGGGTCAACCGGCCTACCCTGATGCCGTATTTCAAAATACAGCATGCTCCCCTTGCTTGAATCAACATCACCAACTGCCCCTATTGATTCATGACGTGCCACCTCGGAACCAACTCTTTTTGACAATCGCGATGCATGGGCGTAGAGGCTGAAATAACCTCCGCCATGATCAATGACCATCATATTGCCAAAACCTTTAAAGTAATCGGAAAAAATAACCGTACCTTCATACACCGCTTTTATTTCTGTTCCGGAGGAAGCAGAAATCGACAACCCCTTACTGAATGTATATGAATTGAACTCAGGATGTTTATGCTTCCCAAATGATTCAATAATATTACCACGAACCGGAAAGCTCATCCGACCTTTCTGCGAAGCAAAACCTCGATCAGCAACCGGTGGCAACTCTGCAAGTGGTTTTTGCTTCGATCCCGGTTTTTCATGGCGCGAGGAGAGCTTGCGTCTGCTGAGTGCCTCAAGCTTGGTAATCATCGCCTGCAGCCTGGAGGCGTTTGCCTGCAACTCTTTCAAGGAACTTTCATAGCTCTTGCGATCTTGGCGAACCTTGCCAAGATAGTCAGCCTTCTTGCTTTTTTCAGCTTCAATCTCACGTTTTTTACGCTCGATACTAGTCATGATGCGCTCTTTTTTTAACGCATCTCGCTCCAGATCGGATTTAAGGCTTTTTAGCTGGTCTATTTTCAGGTTGTATTCAACAAAAATGCGTTTGTCATTTTCAAGTACGGATTTCATGTAACGAATGTTTTCCGCAAGTTGCGGAAATGACTCGGCTGAAAAAAACATCCTCAATGTGCCAAACTCTCCCGCCCTGTACAAAGAAGACAGACGACGCTCCATCTCCACCCTTTTTCGATTCGCCTCTTCTGAAACCCTCGTAATTTCGTGCCCAGTCTGATCCAGACTCATTTCGACACCACGGAGGTCGCGCCCCAGCTTGGCAAGATCAGACTGTTTCTTTTCAAGTGCAAGCAGAATCTCTTTGAGTTCAGTTGAGATGGCCGCTTCAACTTTTTTTGTCTTGGTAATAAGCTGCTTTTTAACCTTGATTTCCTGCTTAACACCGCTGAGTTCTTCCTTCGTGTTTTGCGCAGCAAAAGCTGCGGATGCGACTACGGTCAGCAGCAAAGCTATAATGCAATACATCCGTTTCATCTGTTACACATTGATAAAACGCTTGAGAGAGGTAAGACTGCCGACGAAGCCGAGAAGAACACCAGACAGCAGTAATCCGGAGATATACTCAACAGGAAGAAAACTCAAGCCGGAAGCAGCAGGATCAAAGGTAATAAAACTCCCGGCATTCTGAAGAAACGCTTCATAGATACCATACAACAGGGCGAGCGAGAGTAAGGAGCCGGCTAAACCCTGTATCAGGCCTTCGAGCAGGAATGGAGCTGAAATAAAAAAACGGGTCGCGCCAACAAGAGACATTACCTCCAATTCGTCTCGACGGGAATAAATCGTAAGCTTGATTGTATTTGAGACGATGAAGATGACGGCAATCACCAGAAAACCACCCAAGAGGGCGCCAAGAAGCCTCATGAAATTCAGGAAAGAGTTGAAACGACGCACCCACTCTTCGCCATACTGTACTTCTGTAATTCCTTGAATCTGTTTGAGTTTAGTGACGATGTTTTCAACGGAGTCCGTTTCACGGTGCGTACTATTCAAAGCAATTTCAAATGAAGTGGGCAATATTTCAGAACGCACTCCTTCAAGAAGTGTTTCCTGGCCGCGTAATCTCACCTTGAAGCGTTTAAGAGCCTCATCGCGCGTTACATAATTGACACGTAAGACGCCGGAAAGCGCTGATATTTTTTCACGAAACGAGGACTGCTCCTGCCCGGTCAGCTCTTTGTCAAAATAAACGGTTACCTGAACCCGCTCGCTCCAGTTTTCTACTGCACTTTCAAGGTTCACAAAAATAAGCAGAAAGAGGGAGACTATCAACAGCGCCAGAGTGATGGTTCCAATCGTAACAGCATTTACAAAAACATTCTGGCGAATATTAGATATAGCCCGGGTCAGGAAGAAGCCGACTCTGCCGCCAAAAACATCACTTTCAAGCGTGGGACGCCTATATATCCTGGCAGTCCCGGAAGTTTTCTTTTTCCACTTGCTCAACGATTTCCCCTTTGTTCAAAGTAATGAGGCGCATATGGCTCTGTTCGATCAGACGACGGTCGTGCGTTGCAACGACAACGGTCGTACCACGAATATTTGCCTCTTTAAAAATATTAAGAATCTGATTTTTGTTAGCGTCATCAAGATTTCCTGTCGGTTCGTCAGCAAGAAGTATTTTCGGGTCATTGACCAGCGCCCGAGCCAGAGCAACACGCTGTTGTTCGCCGCCGGAAAGTCGCTCCGTTATAAGATCGTATTTGGAATCAATTTCCATCTGTTTGAGGATGTGCATGGTCTTCTTACCGATATCCCTCCTGCCCCACCCCAAAACTTCCAGTGTTATTGCAACATTTTCAAAGACGGTACGGCTATGCAGCAGCTTGAAGTCCTGAAAAACCACTCCGATTGAGCGGCGCAGCAACGGTATCTGAGACCGTTTCAGGCTGGTAATGTTCTGGCCATCAACCAGAACCTCCCCACTATTCGGGGTTAGCGCCCCGTAGAGAAGACGGAGAAGCGTTGTTTTCCCGGCGCCGGAAGTACCGGTCAGAAAGACAAACTCACCCTTACCAATTTTAAGGTTGATATTATGCAACGCAGCAGCTTCCTGCTGGTAGGCAAGCGTCACATCGTGTAGTTGGATCATAGTGCTACCACTCTTTATATGGCGTGTTGGTCGAAGGGCTTATCTTGTCTGAACCACTCTTAACATCGTATACTTTGCCAGGATCATTTGTGCTGCCAGTTGAACCGGTGCCACCTGGACTATCAGATTTATCCGATGTCGGCGGGGCAACAGGCTCCCATGTGTCATTTTTACTGGTAATAGGGTCTTTAGGAATTTCACGCATATAACCTTTTGACTTCAACTCTTCTATCGTATCGGGATATTTACCCTGATCGGCATAAAACTGATCAATGGTATTTCTAAAATTATATAGGGTTTCCCGCAACACCGCCTCTCGCGCTTTTATGATTCCCCACTGGTAATTTGGCACGGCAACAGCGGCCAGAATACCGATAATCGAAACAACAATCAACAGCTCAATCAGGGTAAAGCCACGGCAATCACGTGTACGACGCATTTCTGCACAATTGGAAGAGGAATTTTGTTTGTCGGGAAAGTTCACATTATTACCATTGATTGTATTTAGTCCCATCCATCGCCGTATCAGTTTGTGGGGCATAAACATCATAGACATCATCGCCACACCAGCTTGAAGAATCTGGCTCATCCTTATAGCAGCGCAGCTCCCAGCCCCACTGTTTCTCATCTGTCGAGCTTTTCGGATCCATAGGATTCAGAACCGGACGCCTCAGAAATTTAACCTTACCAACTTTTACATCACCGAAATCATGACCGTCAACCAGCTCCTGAAGCTCTTTCGGATAGCCACTGCCAGTTTTCAAGGGGCCCGCAGGGATCTTATCAAAGGTTTTCCGGTAATCTTCGAGAGCAATACGTATGATGCGAAGATTCCTCTTTAGTTCAATTTCTTTTGATCTGACTGCTGTATTGCGGATTAGCGGCATCACGCCGGCAGCAAGAATACCGAGAATGGTGATTGTCACAATCAATTCAATAAGTGATATCCCGGTGTCTGTTTTCAAATAACGCAACATTATATGGCCTACCAACTTTCGTGATACGCTCTATAAATTTTAGAGTGATCATTATTGGAGTCAGCAATAAATCGCCATTTGCTGTACCTGGCTGACGTCATGTTTTGAAAACCCGCAGATGTGGAATTCTGAAAAACTTCAAGTGCGGTGTCCTTAAAATATATCTTTAATGGGTGCCCTTCACTTTTACTGGCAACCCCGATTATGGCGCCACTTTGACTCCCAGGATTCTCTGAAAATTTATTTGTAGTATTATTTTTAATTCCCCTGATAATTGTCCATTCTTTGCCGGTCATGGGATCCTGATAGATTTTAAGTTTTGCACAGTCAGGAGCGCACATAGGATTCTTGTCATCAACTTCCACTGCATAGTGCTGAGGTAAAAAACGCATCTTTGTAAGTGAGGATGGAGCCAGTAACAAATCTTTTAAGTCTGTGATCTGGGGACGCAGCTTCGGTGGTACACCCGGTATGGTATAATTTGGGTTATACCAGTTTTCAATCGCCTCTTTAATCTGACTCCCTCTGAACAACAGCTCTTTCTCCAGTTCCCGCTGCCTGATAGTTTTCCACGACTGCCCCACCATACCAAGCATGATTCCCATAATCATCACAATAGTCAGAGCCAAAATGTAGGTAAAACCATTTTGATTCGTGAGGTATTTCATCAACGGATATCCACCGCCGTGCTGAAGGGAAGGATGTTCAAGGCCGCTCCATTTGATGCGGTGAACATGCTGCTTTTGAAGGCAAAACTTGCAGGCCCCTTATTTTTTGCCTTGAATACCACCGTTGCGAGCGTACCGCCGCCAGAGACGCCGCTGCCTCCCGAAGATCGAACCACTGTAACATTCACCGTCCCGGCAGCAGCATCGGCCCTACCGCTGAAAGACGCAGATTTGCCGTCACTCTTTAGCAAAGCACCCTCGCTTATTGATACAAATTCGACAAAAGCCGGGTCGTAGGTAAGTACAAACGGGGCATTGGCAAGATCTTTCACATCACTGATTTTAATATCAAGGCTGAACTGTTGTCCTGCAGGTACGAACGAAGGCGCTGCAATCTGCAGGAGACTTCGCTGAATTACAGCAGGAACAGGTATGGAGGGTGCGGGCGGTGCGGAAGATGGCGGAAGAATCGCCGCCGGAGCAGGCGCAGCAGGCTTTTTGGTAGTAGTCACAGAAGGAGTTTTATTCTCATCCCCTTTTGTGACGGCGCCCTCAAATTCCGGTTCCAGATCAAATGATGAGAGCGCCCTGACAAGTGACGGATGATCTTCTTTGCCGGAGACAAACGAGGCGAGACCCGGAAGCGGAACCGGGACTCCTCTCACCAGTCGTGGGGTAATAGCCAGCATCAATTCAGTTTTGTCTTTTGATGAATTTGTATTCGTAAATAGCGACCCTAAGAGAGGCAGGTCACTCAACAGAAATACCTTGCTCTTGTCGTTGTTTGCCGAGCGTTGAATAAGTCCGCCGATAACACTCGTTTCGCCATCCTTGAGACTGAGGACTGTATCCAGGTTCCGAGTGCCGATAGTGACAACAGTTGTTGCACTATCTTTCCCACCAACTGTCTCTTTCGTAATTATAGAACTTACCTCAAGAGAGAGCTTGATCGATATTTCGTTGTTAAGCTGAATATTCGGCTCAGCATTGACCTTTACACCGACATCTACATAAGAGACGTTAACCTGAGACTGAGTACCGGCCAAGGTTGTTGTTGTCGTTATCGGCACCCTGGTGCCGACGTTGAATTTGGCTTTTTCCTTGTTTTTGACTCTGATTTTGGGGTTTGACAGCACTTCTCCATTAGCAAGCGTTTTGCCGAAATTAAATGTCATGTTCGGCACAGTTACGTAGCCGCCATAGCCGTTTACAGAGAATGCCTTAACAAGATTTGTAATATCTCCAGGGACGGTGGTAGTTACAGAACCGGTTGCTGTTGTAACAGTTGCACCAGCAAGGCTAGTTGACAATAATTTATTATTGGGTGTCGGTGAAAACATGCCGAGCTGAACGTTGTAATTACTCAATAATAATCCTAAGTTCTCCGCATTTTTATCACTTATTTCAACTATTTCAACATCAAGCACAACCTCTGCTTCAGGCATATCATTGGCATCAAGAATTTTTTCTACAACTGCGACAACGTCTTCCGTGTCCCTCACCACTAATGAATTCGAATCTTCGTTCACATAAACCTTACGTACCTGAATCATGGTACGAATAAGGTTGATTGCTTTTTTTGCCTCCATGTAATTGAGGTGAAACGTACGGAGCACCAAATCCTCGTACTGTTTGCTCTTATCCGGTGAATTCATGTATACGAGCATGGTTGTTTCATTGAGGTTTTTTGTGCTCAGCTTGTTCATATCGCAAAGCAGATCAAGCGCCTGCTGGAACGAAGCGTTTTCAAGCAGGACAGTAATGGGCAAATCTTTAACCCCGTCGTCGAAAACAAAATTAACTCCGGAAAGCTGCGACAGGATTTTAAACACATCCTTCATTTTGGCATCTTTAAACTTCAGGGTAATCGGCTTGTTCGATACAAGTCGTAATTCAAAACCATCAAGCTTACTCTTGCGCAATTTGGCAATACGTTCAACTGCAGCCTTAAACTCGGCGTTTTCCGGGAAAAGTTCGGCTGCCCTCAAAAATTGTCGATGGGCATCTTTCAACTTGTTCCCTTTTTCAAAATCGCGCCCCTCTGTGTAAGCCAGTTGTGCGTTCTTGTATCTTGTGTAAGTCTCAATCTGCTGCGCAAAACGAGCCTGAGTCGGATCAATCCCCTGAGCAGCCTGTAGTTCTACCAAAGCATCAACATAGTTCCCCTTTGCGACAAGATTCATCCCCTGCTGATACCGCTGTTCCGCAGCCTTCACACGGTTATGGAAAAAACGGATCCGTGATTCGCCTACCGTTGGATCGATTTTAAATGAATCGGCATAACGATACATCGCCTCTTCAAATCTCCCCTCCGACTCCAGCTTTTCTGCCGCCTGAAAGGAGCGTGTCGCTGGTGAGGCACATGCCGCAAGCAGGCCGATAACGATGAAAAAGAGACCATGTGAAACAAGATTCAAGTAGCGCATTTAGTGCGTCTCCTCGTAATTAAAAGACTTAATCCTAGAAAAAGCATTTGAAACACGGAGAAACGGAGAACACGGAGTAAAATCTGAGAGTTATAGACTTAAACACTGCTTTTAAGATTCACCCTAAAGGAATAGGTTTTTGTTGTCTTAAACCTTTGATTTCTCTGTGTTCTCCGTTTCTCCGTGTTATTTAACAGCCGTTTTTTGGTTAATTAGTCGTAGAAAGCGATCGGTTCTCTAGGAGTGGAATAACAATTTCATCTCCGGTATCGGTCACCGTTAACGTTAAAGCCTGATCAGAAATTTCGGTCGCCTGATAGCGACCGGCAATTTTATCCCCTTTTTTAACCAGCAGGATATCTTGATCTTTACTGAGAAAAATTGTTCTAACTGCTCCTTTTTTCAAAAACCCCAAAAAAGTGAAGCGCGCAAGAGGAGCCGCTTCAGGCTGAACAATCGCCGGCTGTACCGGAGGCAAAGCTGGCACGATTTTAGGCGGTGGTATAAGCGCCACCGCTTTTTGTTTCTTCACTTTCAGTTCATCAACGAAAATCGGCCTGAAAATATTACGGCGATACCCTTTGAAAGTTTCAGTTTCCACGTCAAGCAGCTCTATATGCAGCTTTGTGCCGTCATCCACGACTCGACCAGTTTTTTCTTTAGCTGTAACAACCGGTTTTCGTGCCGCAGGCGATGGTTT
Organism: uncultured Geobacteraceae bacterium; assembly: GCA_903845365.1. Classification (GTDB taxonomy): domain Bacteria; phylum Desulfobacterota; class Desulfuromonadia; order Geobacterales; family Pseudopelobacteraceae; genus JACRCG01. The sequence continues at coordinate 15,626 of CAIMXI010000102.1, forward strand.
ATTGGGCGGCGTACTGACTGTTTTCAGTCGTGGTATTGCACTATAGCTCCAGAGCGAAGCAACCGCGAACAGTATCACCAGGACGAACAGTATCAGGCGTTGGCGGTTCATGCCCCACCCCTGAGGTACAGAGTCAGGTGTACATTCATGACAACATTTTCCACATACAGGTCACTGTTTGAAAAAGAAACTGTGTCAACAAGAACCAGCTCCTTACTCTGTTGAAGGTCTGAGAGATAACTTTTTACGCCGGCGTAGCTACCACTGACGGAGAGGGTCATCTGATAGGAGAGCAACGGTTCTTCCTTAAGCTGCTCCGGCTTGTAACTTATTGCGCCAACAGCAACATTGCAGGCGTCCGCAGCTTCAAGTAACTCACTAAGAATTCTTGCAAATTCGCGTTTCTCCGGTATGGCAGCTTTCAATTTTTCAAGGTCGGCGGCACCCTGCTTATACAGAGCGTCAGCATCCATCTTACCGGAACGGGCTTGCTTCTGGCGCAAGCTACTCCACTTTGTCTGCAGCGAAATAATTGAAGGAAGCTGATAGACCGATATCACTACAGTAAGGGCGACGTTAAGCAGCAACATGGCTGCAATTATGCTCAACAGTCGCCATTTTTGCCGGACTATTTCAATAGCGAGCTGTTGCATCACTCGACTACCTTGCAGGAAATCGTAAACTGAACGCCGTGCGTTTTATCGTCAACAGCAATATTCTGATGTGAGAGGAGCAGAACATTCGAAAAGTTTTTCGACGCTTCCAGCCTTTCAACATACTGCTGCAGTTTCTTAAAGGAGAGTGCGCGGCCATCAAGTTTCCACGCCTCATCTTTTTTATCCGGAGTGAGCGATGACAGCGAGATCCCTTCAGGTGTGGAATTTTCAAACTGCTCCAGTTTCTTCAGCCAGTTTGAACTTTTACGATCAATGATATCATTATAAAACCGGATTCGAGCTTTTTGACGAGTGAATTCCGTTTCGGAAATGCCGCCCGGTTTCATGACAAATTTACTTTCAAGAGCAGCGATTTCAGATATTAATCGACTCTGCTCACCCATATTGGAAGATATGCCCATAACATTCCAGGCAGTGAGGAGTAGCAGAAGAGCAATAACAGCGAAAGCAACCCTGTTGATCAAGCGGTTGTCAAGATAGGTGCGCGTTGCCAGATTTATAGTATAGCGCATCAGCAACTCCCGAGAGCAGCACCGATGGCGGCGGTGCAGGGAAATAGCCGTACCTGGTCGCCCGGCGCAAAATTACCAGGCTGAACTACGCCCTTTGTCTCCAGTAGGGTAGGCACCGATCCGGCCAAGTCGGATACCATTGCCAGAAAAGTTTGAGCCACCTCAGGTGCTGCAACAGAGAAAATTGACTGCAGCGGTTGATCAGGGTGCCGCTCTTTATACACCAGCAATGAGCTGCTGATTTCCATATATACTCTGCTGTCAGTGGCCGCTATCCCTGGGAGATCTTTGCTGCGGATAAATTCAGGTACCCCTGCGACAAAGGCCACCACCGACAGGGTCGATCCATAAAATGAGATCAAAATACAATCACTCCGAAGCGACAGCCGACTATCAAAAAGGCGACAAATGTTTAATGTATTACAGGCAATTCCGGCAGGTGAGAGTCCGGCTTTTGTAATCAGCTCTTCATATTGCGAAATGACTGTCCGTGAAGCTACTGCCACCAAAAGGGCAAGGTCACCATTCTCACGAACGGCCAACTGCTGATAATCGAGATGGGTATCGGCGCTGTCAAACGGAATACTTTTCTTGAGCTTCCAGCGAATCAGATCTTTTGCTTCCTGGCGGCTCTTGAAGCGCCCTTCATAATCCAGAAGCATAATCCTGCAGACGCCGTCAGGCAAAGAGACCGCAACCCGTGTTGATTTGGAGAGTAGTTGACTGTGAGCCGACTTCAGTCCGGATACGAATGAATCCGGATCAACAATATTCTGCTCTCTAAGTGACATCTGCAATGTGTGCGGTGGAAAAATGGCGCTGGAAACACGCTCAACCCTGGGTGATGTCGCTGAACCACCGGTCAAGGCGCAGATCACGCCCCCATTGTTAATTTCGACACCGATTAGATTACTGGCAAACAACATGACTCATCCTGTTCCGGTCACTCTACAAACGTAACACGGTTTATCTCCTTAAGCGTTGTTATTCCAGCAGCAAATTTTTCCTCGGCTGAATCACGCAGAAACATGACCCCCGCCTCTCTAGCGGCTTTTTTCAGGCGCGTTGCAGGAACTTTGGCGATAATCAGGTCACGAATCTGGTCGTCCAGCTCCAGAAGCTCGACAATGGCAACACGCCCCTTATAGCCGGTACCGTGGCATTTATCGCATCCGTGCGCTTCATACAGGGTCATGCCACGGAAACGTTCCGGGTTCACTCCACCTTCTATTAATTCTTCATCACTGTAAAAAACAGGCTGACGACACGCGGTGCAGACTTTTCGCACCAGCCTTTGAGCCAGAACACAATTCAGGCAGGAGACAAAATTATACGGGTCAATACCCATGTGGATGAAACGCCCGATAACATCAAAAACGTTATTGGCATGAACCGTAGTAAAGACAAGGTGACCGGTCAGTGCAGACTGGACGGCAATCTGTGCTGTTTCAGGATCACGTATTTCGCCGACCATGATCTTGTCCGGGTCATGGCGAAGAATTGAACGCAACCCCTTCGCAAATGTAAGCCCTTTTTTTTCGTTAACCGGGATTTGCAATACTCCACGAAGCATGTATTCAACCGGATCCTCAATCGTGATAATTTTATCTTCACCGGTATGGATCTCCGTCAGAGCGGCATAAAGCGTGGTTGTTTTGCCGGAGCCGGTCGGACCTGTAACCAGTACCATGCCATATGGCTCACGAATTTTCTTTCTGAGCCGCTTGATTTCCCGTTCACAGATACCCAGATTTTCAAGCGTCAACCCCTTAAGGTCACTGGCGATACTCTCCTTGTCGAGAATACGGATGACGGCGTCCTCACCCAGAGAGCTAGGCATTATTGAAACACGGAAATCGATCGACTTTTCTCCAAAACGGATTTTAAAGCGCCCATCCTGGGGAACTCGCCGCTCTGAAATATCCAGCTCACTCATAACTTTCAAGCGCGAAATAATCGGAGCCTGGAAATGCTGGTCGATCGTATCATTGGCTTTATACAGTACACCATCAATACGGTATTTAATGTCAACACCGTCAAGTCCGGTTTCAATATGAATATCACTGGCCCTGCGGTTCAGCGCATCCAGGATTGTGGTGTTGATAAGTTTGATAATCGGACTGGTATCATCAGACAATGTTTCAACCGATAAGACCTCTTCGCCCCGGTCGGTCTCCCTGACCAACTGGAGCATAAAATCTTCCGAAACTTCTCGCAAAACCCGCCGCGTCCCTTCGCCTGCCTTGGTAACGGCATGAATTGCTGAATCTGAAGCAATGCGGATTTTAACCTGTCTGCCAAGCAGCAGTTCCAGTTCGTCAAGTTTTACAACGGCGGTCGGATCAGCCACGGCAACAACTATGACATCCGGCCAAATTTCGAGCGGTACAAAATTAAAGCGATAAATTGCATCGGGCGGCAACTGGTTGAGCAACTCTGAGTCCATCTTGAAATGGCGCAGATCAATGTATTCAAGACCGTACAACTCCGCCAGAGCTCGTGCCAGATCCTCATCCGTGACAAAGCCTTCGTGAACCGCAATCTCAGCAAAACGTCGCCGTGACTCCACCTGTCTATCGATTAGAACTGATAACTGCTCCGGTGTGAGGCATCCCCTCTCCACCAGAATAGTCCCGATATTTTTTCCTCTGAAAGATTGCATCGATCCCCTACCCTACCGTACTGGCAATCTTGAAAATCGGAAGATACATTGCAATAATAATTACCCCGATAATGACCCCCATAACCAACATTATGGCAGGTTCTATGGCAGTTGTAAGGAGATGCATACGTTCCTCAAGCTCATCTTCCAGGTAATTTGAAATATCTATCAGCATATCTTCAAGAGCTCCGGTTGTCTCTCCAACTCCCAGCATACGGAGAGCCAGCGGCGGCATGAGATGAATTCGCTCGAGAGCGACGGATAGGCGCCCCCCCTCTTCAATAAAACGGACGGCCTCGAAGAGTTTCTTTTCCATAAAAACATTATCCAACGTGCCGATTGACATGCGTAGAGATTCGATGATCGGAATACCGCTGCCGAGAACCGTTGCCAGGGTTCTAGTGAAGCCGGCAACTGAATACTTGGAAAACACATCTCCTGCTAAAGGGATTGTCAGTTTAAAGCGATCAAAAGCATAGCGACCGGCCTCACTGTTTTTCCATGACCTGAAAACGGCAAACAGAGCAATACAGATAATAATTCCAAATATAAAATAACGTCTGATCAGCGAAGTAAATGTAATCAATAATTGCGTCAGAGCGGGGAGCTGGGATCCGGAATCGGCGTACACCTGACTGAATGTAGGGACAACGTACAGTAACAGAAGTGTAATCGCCAGAGTGGCAAAAACGACAAGAATTGCCGGGTAAAATATGGCGGCAACAATTTTTTTCCGCAGCAACCCGACTCTTTTTAAATATTCGATATAGCGCCGAATGGTTTGCGGCAGGTCGCCGGTTCTTTCTCCGGCACGAATAGAAGCAACATAAAGATACGGAAAAGCTCGGCCATGCTTCTCCATTGCAACAGATAAGGCGGCACCCGCCTTCACATCTTCACGTACCTGCAGCAGAACATCGTATAAAGCACCCGATTCATGCCGTTCCAGAATAGCATCAAGCACCTGCATAATCGGCATGCCAGACTTAAACAGCACAAGCATTTCCTGATTAAACGTCAGTAGAGACCTGTTATCAACCTTTTTACGCTTAATTCCCTTCTCAAACAGAAATTGTAACCGCTTCTTTTTAACATCAAAGACAAAGAAACCTTGATCTTCAAGATTTTTGCGCAAAAGACCACCGTCTGCAGCTTCAAAATCTCTGACAAGAATTTTACCGTCCGATGCACCAAGTTTGCAGGAATAAAGCGCCATAACCGTAAGCTTTTACCACAGACTCGATAATAATAAAATACAAAACCACACCGTTATAACCAACCACCAGTTTTTGTTTGAAAGGCTGTTATTTTGTAGATTTTATGATATACAGAGTCTCAGCCGGATAATATTTCATACCCGGATAACCAAATTCTAGCAAGGGGGCTGTATATGAGTGAAATTGTTGATGTCTATGCCAGAGAAATTCTGGATTCCCGTGGGAATCCGACTCTGGAGGTTGAAGTTTTTCTCGAATCAGGTGCTTTTGGACGAGCTGCCGTGCCATCGGGCGCGTCAACCGGTGAGCGCGAAGCCATGGAACTACGCGACGGTGACAAATCACGCTACCTCGGCAAGGGGGTTCTTAAAGCCGTTGATAACGTGAACAATGTCATCGCTGAAGAGGTCATCGGTATGGAGGCTGACGACCAGGTCGGCATCGACATGAAGATGATTGAACTGGATGGCACCGATTTCAAAACAAATCTCGGCGCCAATGCTATTCTGGGCGTTTCGCTGGCGGTGGCCAAAGCTGCCGCTGAAGAAGCCGGTCAGCCGCTGTACAAATACATTGGCGGAGCCAACGCCCGCGAATTGCCGCTGCCGATGATGAACATCATCAACGGTGGCTCGCATGCCGATAACAACGTTGACATTCAGGAATTCATGATCATGCCTGCCGGTGCTTCATCTTTCAAGGAAGCGCTCCGAATGGGTGCGGAAATTTTCCATACTCTGAAAGGTGTCCTGAAAAGCAGGGGATGCAGTACTGCTGTCGGCGATGAAGGGGGCTTTGCCCCTGACCTGAAGTCAAATGAAGAAGCGTTGGAAGTCATCATGGAGGCGATCGTCAAGGCAGGTTACAAACCGGGCGAAGACGTACTGCTGGCACTCGATGTCGCCGCTTCAGAACTCTTTGCAGACGGGAAATACACATTGGAAAATGAGGCCCAGAAAGTAAAGAGCGCTGTTGAGATGGTCAACTTTTACGAAGACCTGGTTAACAGATACCCGATCATCTCTATCGAGGACGGCTTGGCCGAAAACGACTGGGATGGCTGGAAACTGATGACCGAGCGACTCGGCAGCCGTATCCAGATTGTTGGCGATGATCTGTTTGTTACCAATCCGAAAATCCTGAAGGAAGGAATCCAGAAAGGGATCGCCAACTCGATTCTGATCAAACTGAATCAGATCGGCACCTTGACGGAAACTCTTGAGGCTATCGAAATGGCCAAACGGGCAGGATACACTACCGTCATCTCACATCGGTCCGGGGAAACCGAAGACACCACTCTGGCCGACCTGGCAGTGGCGGTCAACTCGGGACAGATCAAAACCGGTTCGCTCTGTCGGACCGACCGCGTTGCCAAATACAACCAGCTTCTGCGTATTGAGGATGAGCTTGACACCACCGCGGTGTTCAAAGGACATGCCGTATTCTACAACCTCAAAAAATAATTCAAAACAATACTTGAGCCAAAAGGCGGAGCGTGCTCCGCCTTTTGTGTATCTGAGATTCGTACAGGAGGATACAGATGGAAAACATAACCACCCTTTGGAACCGCTATCAGAAGTATCTCTGCAATTTCCCTGAGATCGGATTATCACTCGATATCAGCCGCATGAAATTTGCTGACAGTTTTTTTGAGCGAATGGAGCCTGCCATGCAGAACGCCTTCGCAGAAATGGCTGAATTGGAGGGTGGCTCCATTGCCAACCGCGATGAAGGTCGCATGGTCGGCCATTACTGGCTGCGCAACCCGTCGTTGGCTCCCTCCGGAGAGCTTACGAGTGAGATTGAGGCGGCATTGTCACAGATTCAACTCTTCAGCTCAAAAATCCACCGTGGAGAGATCTCCGCTCAAAATGGCGCCCCTTTTACCAACATTCTTATCATCGGCATCGGGGGGTCTGCATTAGGGCCGCAGTTTGTGGCTGACGCACTGGCATCCCCTTCTGACCGGATGAAGGCGTATTTTCTTGACAACACCGACCCGGACGGCATTGACAAGGTTTTTGCCGAACTTGGGGCAACTGTCGCGCAGACGCTGGCAATCGTCATATCTAAAAGCGGCTCTACCAAGGAGACCCGCAACGGCATGCTTGAAGCCAAAACCGCGTACCAGCGTGCCGGACTCGATTTTTCGCGGCACGCCGTAGCGATAACCGGCTATGAAAGCGAGCTGGACCGTCTGGCAACTGCTGAAGGGTGGCTGGAGCGCTTTCCAATGTGGGACTGGGTCGGTGGACGAACCTCTGTCACCTCTGCTGTCGGCCTCCTCCCTGCGGCACTCCAGGGGATCGATGTTAAGGAACTGCTGCGCGGCGCGCAATCCTGCGATACGGTGACCCGCAAGCCCGACACTAAGCATAATCCGGCAGCGCTTATGGCATTGATGTGGTACTACGCCACTGACGGCCGCGGCACGAAGGATCTGGTCATGCTCCCCTACAAGGATCGCCTCATCCTCTTCTCCCGCTACCTGCAGCAGTTAATCATGGAATCTATCGGAAAGGAGTTTGACCGTAACGGAGCGCGGGTTAATCAGGGCTTGACAGTGTACGGCAACAAAGGTTCAACCGATCAGCACGCATATGTGCAGCAACTGCGGGAAGGGGTGGCAAACTTTTTTGTCACATTTATCGAGGTATTACGAGATCGTGACGGAGGATCGCTGCTCGTTGAGGAAAATTTTACCAGCGGAGATTTCCTGTTCGGCTTTTTTCAGGGGACGCGCACGGCACTCTATGAAAATGGCCGGGAGTCGATGACCCTCACCATCAATCAAGTTGACGCATATACGGTCGGCCTTCTGATTGCGCTGTTTGAAAGGGCTGTCGGACTCTACGCCAGCCTGATCAATATCAATGCCTACCACCAACCCGGTGTCGAAGCCGGTAAAAAAGCAGCCGGCGCAGTGATTGAACTCCAGAAATCAGTGGTGGAACTCCTGCGGAAGGAGAAACAGAGTCTGACCTCTGGTGCGATTGCGGAACTGTTGGGGAAACCGGAGCAAACGGAGATGATTTTTGCCATCCTGCGGCATCTTGCGGCCAACCATGAGAGAGGAATTGTTCAGTGCGACGCTGATCAGTTGGCTAAGACGACGTTCTGCATTGGGAATTAAAGCGTGGTGATCTTCAAGATTCCATGTTGAAGGAGTTTTCCGAACTGATCGGCGGGTAGAGGTTTGCTGAAATAGTAACCCTGTATCTCGAAACATCCGCTGGAGTTAAGGAAATTCAGATGGTCGATAGTTTCGACACCTTCTGCAATTACTCTCAGCTTCAAACTCTTGGCCATTCCGATAATGGCACCTACAATGGCGGCGTCGTCCTGGTTAGTGGTAATATCTCGAACAAATGACTGGTCTATTTTTAACTTATCGAGTGGAAACGTTTTCAGGTAACTGAGGCTTGAGTAACCGGTGCCGAAGTCATCGATGGAAAGCTTCAGCCCCATCAGTTTCAACGAATGGAGAGTTTGGACGGCGGCATCAGCATTCTGCATGATGCCGCTTTCCGTAATTTCCAGCTCCAGCCAGCGAGATTCAAGTCCGCTCTGCAAAAGCGCATCGGCGACCAATTCCGTTAAATTCTTCTGACGGAATTGAACCGCCGAGAGATTGACCGCAACAGGAATTGGAGGAAAACCCTCCTCCTGCCACTCTTTATTCTGTCGGCAAGCCTCCCGCACCACCCATTCCCCGATCGAAACGATTAAACCGCTTTCTTCGGCGATCGGAATGAACATTCCAGGCGAGACGAGACCAATCTCCTGCTGCCGCCAGCGAACCAGGGCCTCGGCACCGATAATCTGGCCGGTATCAGAATTTACCTGTGGCTGGTAATGGAGTACGAACTCGTTCCTCTCCAGCGCTCTTCGCATTTTATTTTCCATGGTCAAGCGTTCGTAGGATCTGTCGTTCATAGCCTGTGCGAAAAACTGATAGTTGTTCCTCCCGATTTCCTTGGCACGATACATTGCAACGTCGGCATTTGAGATAAGCTCTTCATTGGCCATCCCGTCATCAGGGAAAATGCTGATTCCGATGCTTGCAGTCGTATGTAACTCCAGATCCCTGATAACAAAGCGGTCAGAGAGCGAATCAATAATTTTTTGCGCGGCTACTCCGGCATGAGCAGTTTCGGCCAAATCATGGAGAATGACTATGAATTCGTCTCCCCCAAGTCGCGACACGGTGTCACTGATCCGCACGCATGCTGTCAAACGCTCCGCTACCGACTGAAGTAACAGGTCACCAAAACTGTGCCCCAGCGTATCGTTTATATTCTTGAACCTGTCCAGATCGAGGAAAAGTACCGCCACCTTTTTTTTGTGACGTGGCGCACCGATAATAGCCTGTAGTAGCCGATCATGCAGCAGCACCCTGTTCGGAAGAGCTGTAAGCTCATCGTAGTGAGCCATGAAGTTAATGCGCTCGTCGGCAGCTTTACGCTCGGAAATATCTGAAAAAACAGCAATATAATTTTGAATGCGCTCCTGGGCATCCTTGACGGCAACAATGCTGAGCCATTTCGGATATTCATCGCCGTTTTTGCGACGATCCCAAAGCTCCCCCTGCCAGTAGCCACTTGTAGTTAGCGTTTCCCAAAACCGCTCGTAAAATGCGTCGTCGTGCCGCCCTGAAGACATGAACCTCGGGTTCTTGCCAATCACTTCCTCCGGGGGATATCCGGTGATCTTTGTAAAAGCCGGGTTGATCGAGATATAATTATTGTCTGCATCAGTGACCCCGATCGCCTCCCCCATGTTCTCGAACACCTTGGAGGCCAGACTCAACTCCTTTTCAGACCTGTGACGTTCCGTAATATCACGGATGATTCCGATAAACAGGCTGACTCCAGCAACTTCCAGTTCGCTGACCGACAGATCCATATAGCATAAACCACCATCTTTACGTCGCCCTATCAGATCCTGAACTATGTGGCTGGAATTTGAGATATCGGATGAAATCAGGCTGGAAACAGAGATGCAGGCTTCAGGTTCATTTTTCTTTGAAAACAGGATAGTTATGTCGTTATTTACCAAATCAGCAGCAGAATAGCCGAATATTTCGGTGGCTACCCGGTTAAACAGAATAATCTTTCCCTGCCGATCGAAACAGACCACTCCGTCAGACAGGTTATGCAAAACCGTTTCAGCTCGTTCGTTCCGGATCATGGCGACATTACCCGGTCTCTATTGGTCTTGAATATATTTTCAGCATTCTTGAGCAAGATCATTACGACGTAATACCTTTCCTGGAAACATCCAACTGGGCTGTTCGCAAATATATGTCAATAAAAATAAATTACAACAGAAATCTGCAACACTTGAATAGGCATTGGTATCTATTTATCTATCTATTTATTTATTGACACTTGACCCATATTTGAATCAGGATGCCAAGGTAAATCACTCTTTCACTCTTCTGACCATCTGATCAACTATCGACTCGGCTTGATCATCGACTGGTCAATACTTGATATGGTTTGCGATAAGGAGCCTTAATATGAGAGTCAATACAGAATCAGATAAAACATTGCCGGATGGGGTCTTACACGAAGAATACCGGATACATGGTATTTTGGCCCGGATTGAAAAACTAAATCAGATCGGAATCGCGCTCTCTGCGGAGAAAGATACCTCCCGACTCCTGGAGAACATTTTACTCGGTGCCAAGGAGTTGACCAACGCGGATGCGGGAACGATCTATACACGGACCGAAGAGAATACCCTCCGATTTGAAATCATTCGAACCGACTCTCTCAAAATTGCTATGGGAGGAACCACCGGGATCAAAATCAACTTTCCCGAACTGCCCCTCTATAAGGATGGCAAGCCCAACATTCAGATGATCGCGGCCTACGTTGCCCTGGAGGAAAAATCGATCAATATTCCTGATGCATATGAGGCGCAGGGGTTTGATTTTACAGGGACAAAAGCCTTTGATAAAAATACCGGTTATCGTTCAAAATCTTTTTTAACAATTCCTCTTAAAAATCATGAAAATGAAGTTATCGGAGTTCTTCAGTTAATCAACGCAAAAGATCCGGTAACAGGCCAAATCAAAGAATTTAATCAGGAAGATCAGCAGTTGTCGGAATCCCTGGCCTCACAGGCGGCCATCGCTATGACCAATCAAAAGTTGATTGCTGACCTTAAAGCCCTGTTTGAGTCCTTTATCCAGGCAATTGCCGGAGCAGTCGACGACAAGTCCGCCTATACTGGTGGTCACTGTGAACGAGTGCCGGTTCTTGCTAACATGCTGGCAGAAGCGGCAAAAAGATCGACTATTGGCGACCTTAAAGATTTTAACCCCACAGAGGAAAACCTTTACGAAATTCGGATCGCTGCGTGGTTGCATGATTGCGGAAAGGTGGTGACACCGGAATATGTAGTCGATAAATCTACAAAGCTGGAGACAATCTATGATCGCATACACACCGTTGCTACGCGCTTTGAAGTTTTAAAGCGGAACTTTGAGATTGAATTCCTCAAAAAGAAAATTGCCCTGTTTGAAGCTGGTCAGTTGGATGAGATCCCCGGGTTGGAGGCAGAGCTGGAGGAAAAAGTAAGACAGATTGATGAGGATCGGATCTTTATTGAGACATCCAATGTCGGCGGTGAGTTTATGTCTCCAGAGCGTCAGACACGGGTTAAAAGCATTGCCGGTTATCAGTGGAAATCGCCGGGTGGTAACTATGAACCGCTCCTGTCAGAAAACGAGATATACAACCTTAATATCGCCAAAGGAACCCTCACCGCAGAGGAGCGGAATATTATCAATCATCATGTTGTAGCCACCAAAAAAATGTTGAGTACCATTCATTTCCCCAAAAATCTGAAGAATGTTGCCGAGATGGCTGGCGCTCACCACGAGACCATGAATGGAACCGGCTATCCTGACAAATTGACTCGGGATCAAATGTCCATTCCGGCTCGGATCATGGCCATTGCCGATGTCTTTGAAGCGTTAACCGCTGCAGACAGACCATATAAAGAGCCTAAGAGCCTTTCCGATTCGTTGAAAATTCTCGGTTTCATGAAAAAAGATCAGCATATTGATCCCGATCTGTTTCAAGTATTCATTAAAGAGAAAGTCTACCTGGAATATGCCCAGAAGCACCTGAAACCGGGACAGATTGATGAGGTGATTGAAGCGAAAATTCCTGGATATGACGGATAGAATTTGCTTTTTAAATGGAAGTAACGCACGCAAGGATGAGGGTCATTTTATATGAGTAATCAGGAAGAAAAACTTCATAAAATAATTGAACTTGGCTGTGAAATTTCCCAGATCAAGGATATTGATCTCCTTCTTGAGAAAATATTGCTCGAAGCACGAAAATTTACAAACTGTGATGCCGGTTCTATTTATGTCCGCGAAGAGGATAGACTCGTTTTTCGACATACCCAGAATGACACCCTCCAACTGAAGCTTCCTCCGGGTAAAAAGCTCCCATTTGCAACGTTCAGCGTGCCAATCAGCAACGAATCAATTGCCGGTTATGTTGCTGTTAATGGTTCCATTTTAAATATTGCTGACGTATACGAAGTGGGAACATTTTATCCATTTTCCTTTAACCGCTCATACGACGACATCACAGGATACCGCACCTGTTCAATGCTTACTATCCCCCTTAAAAATTTTCGCGGCAACGTCATCGGTGTACTCCAACTGATCAACGCGACTGATCAGCAGGGTGAAACCATTCCTTTTGCAGATGATGACGAAGAGATCATACCTTATTTCGCTATTAATGCCGCAAATGCCATCGAACGAGCAAAGATGACCCGTGAAATGATTCTGCGCATGAATAAGATGGCCGAAATGCGCGACCCGAAAGAGACTGGCCCACATGTCAACAGAGTTGCCGCATATTCAGTTACGCTGTATGAAGCCTGGGCAATTAAACACAAGATTCCCCAAACGGAAATTGATAAAAACAGGGACGTCCTGCGCATGGCAGCCATGCTCCATGACGTAGGCAAAGTAGCTATTTCAGACAATATTCTGAAAAAACCTGGTTCATTTACCCCCGAAGAGTACCAGATCATGAAACTGCATACTCTTTACGGTGCTAATCTGTTTTCTGATGTCAGTTCCGATTTTGATGAATCGGCCGGAATTGTAGCGATCAGTCACCATGAGCGCTGGGACGGTAATGGTTACCCGGGACATATTGACAGAGTTACACAGAAAGCGTTGCCAGGATTTGAAAAAGAAGATGACTTGGCGATCGGAAAGCGTGGCGAAGAAATTCCATTTTGGGGAAGAGTTGTTGCGTTGGCTGATGTTTATGACGCACTCTCCTGTAGACGGGTCTACAAAGAGGCTTGGGATGAAAAAGATGTAATAGATAAAATCTGCAAAGAATCTGGCAAGCAGTTTGATCCTGAACTTGTTGAAATATTTATGGAGTGCCTCGATACCCTCCGCCAGATTGGCAAGCTCTATTCGGATCATGCCGAATGACGGTTGAGTTGAATTTGCTCTTTAAAGGTACGCATGAAACCAACCATACTTGTCATTGATGATGATGCGTCGCTACGGCGCGTTTTAGAATACAACCTCCAGGATGCCGGCTATCAGGTGTTCACTGCCGCAGGCGGTGAAGAGGGGTTGGCTCTCTTCGCCGAAGAGGCTCCGGTGCTGGTGATATCCGATATGAAGATGCCCGGAATGGACGGCATGCAACTTCTGAAAGCCATTAAGGAACGCTCGCCGGAAACGCTGGTAATCATGGTAACCGCCTTTGGCACGATAGATGTTGCTGTGGATGCAATGAAGGCCGGGGCATATGACTACATCACAAAGCCCTTCAATCGTGACGAACTGCGCCTGACCGTTGCCAAGGCACTCAAGTTCTGTAGACTGACCGTTGAAAACAGGCGTCTGAAAGATGAGTTGGCAGATAAAACAGATTACCAAACTATTGTCGGGTCATCTAAAGCCATGGGACGGGTTTTTGAAATTGTTCGCAAGGTGGCGGATACGGAGGCATCGGTTCTGCTCACGGGGGAATCGGGAACAGGCAAAGAGCTGGTAGCCCGTTCGATTCATCAGCAGAGCGGTCGCCGCCACGCCCCATTTATCGCAATAAACTGCGCGGCAATCCCGCGTGATCTCCTGGAAAGCGAACTATTCGGTCATGTCAAAGGGGCGTTTACCGGGGCTATCAAGGACAAAACCGGCAAGTTTCAGCTTGCAGATGGCGGCACTCTCTTTCTGGACGAGGTAGGAGAGCTGCCGCTCGAACTCCAGCCAAAGCTGTTGCGGGCTTTGCAGGAAAAGGTGATTGAGCCGGTTGGCGGGACAAAAGAACATCGGCTCGACGTACGGATAGTGGCCGCCACCAATCTGGATATGGATAAAGCACTTATTGAAGCAACGTTCCGCGAGGATCTTTACTATCGCCTGGCGGTCATCCCGATTCACCTGCCTTCGCTGCGGGAACGCCCAGAGGATATAACCCTGTTGTTGCGCTATTTCTGTAAAAAACATCAAGCCGACGCGGTTGTCTTTGACGCCGGCGCCACTGCTGCTCTCAATACTTACGGGTGGCCAGGGAATGTCCGTGAGCTTGAGAATCTTGTTGAACGCCTTATGATCATGCGGAGTGGTAACGTCATAACCGTTAATGATCTGCCGGATAAAATTTTAAGTGGCAGCGTGACGTCAGACGCTTCATCCATCTCCGGGAAGGTCGTGAATCTGCCTATCGGCGGCTACTCCCTCGAGCAACTGGAGCGGGAAGTCGTGACTGAGGCTCTGGAACATAACAGATGGAATCAGACCGCTGCAGCCAAATTTTTGCGTATTCCGAGACACACACTTATCTACCGGATGGAAAAGTATGGAATCACACCATCAGCGAAAACCGAATGATATGATCCGAAGAGAACTGCAGGTTAGGGATCGTACCGCCGATTTACCGGATAGTGAAGCTGGTCTGCGTTTTTTTGCCGATGGGGTGGCGGATTACAGGTATACGGTAAGTATTGAAAACGGTAGCGCCGTGAAAACTATCCAAAGCCCAGCCTGTCAGACCGTCACTGGGTATACACCCCAAGAATTTGCGGATAATCCTTATCTCTGGATTCAGATGGTTGTACCTGAGGAGGTCGATCAGGTACTGAACTGGGTGCATCAGCTCCTGGATGGTGTGGTGATACCTGCCATTGAACACAGAATCATGCGTAAAGGCGGTGAGGTACGCTGGGTGCGCGACACGGCCATTCAGTTCAAGGATGCTTCCGGGACCCTCTTGTCTTACGACGGTATCGTACAGGACATCACTGAACAGAAGCGGGCAGAGGAGATGCTTCAAAAAGCAAATGCCTATAACCGCAGTTTGATTGAAGCCAGCCTGGACCCTCTGGTAACTATCGGAAAAGACGGTACGATCACTGACGTGAATCAGGCCACTGAACTGGTGACCGGATTATCACGGGAAGAGCTTATCGGCAGTGATTTTTCGAGCTATTTCACCGAACCGGAGACCGCCAACAACGGGTATCGGCGCGTATTTCATGAGGGTACAGTTCGGGACTATCCTCTTGAGATCAAGCACAGGGATGGGCATCTTACGCCGGTACTTTACAATGCCTCGGTATATCGAGATCCAGATGGAGAAGTCATCGGCGTCTTTGCTGCGGCCCGAGACATTAGTAAACAGAAGCGAACCGACTCTATCCAGCAGGCTCGCCTCAGACTCAGTGAATTCGCCTTTTCCCATTCCCTAGATGAGTTATTGACTAAAACATTAGATGAAGCAGAAGCCCTGACCGGCAGCGTGATCGGTTTTTTCCATTTTCTTGATGCCGATCAGAAAACCCTGCTGCTGCAGACCTGGTCTTCAAATACCCTGTCCAGCATGTGCTCCGCTGACGGGAAGGGGGAACATTACCAGATTGATATGGCTGGGGTGTGGGTAGATTGTATTCGCCAGCGCCGGCCGGTAATCCACAACGATTATGCGACGCTGGAGCATAAGAGGGGGTTGCCGGAAGGACACGCGCCCTTGATGCGTGAACTGGTTGTGCCGATCTTCCGCAGCGGCAAGATCGTAGGAATTATCGGAATTGGCAATAAACCGGTTGACTATGTTGATGACGATATTGATGCGGTAGTTCAACTGGCGAACCTGGCCTGGGATATTGTGGTTGGCAAGCGGGCCGAAGAGGCTTTGATGGAGAGTCAGACAAAGCTACTTGAACAAAACAATGAGTTGCAGGCGACTGAAGAGATGTTGCGTGTGCAGATTAATGAATACGAGA
Organism: uncultured Geobacteraceae bacterium; assembly: GCA_903845365.1. Classification (GTDB taxonomy): domain Bacteria; phylum Desulfobacterota; class Desulfuromonadia; order Geobacterales; family Pseudopelobacteraceae; genus JACRCG01. The sequence goes on from CAIMXI010000102.1 coordinate 31,986, forward strand.
CTATTCAGGCGCTCCTGCGGGAGGCCAAGGCCGCAGCAGAATCTTCCAACCAGGCAAAAAGCCAGTTTCTGGCCAACATGAGTCATGAGATCCGCACCCCTGTTAACGGCGTGATCGGCCTGATAGAATTGCTGCTGGGCACGGAGCTTACCGATAAACAGCGCAATTACGCCGAGATGGCGAAGCAGTCGACCAGAAATCTCGTGCAACTGATCAGCGACATCCTCGACCTCTCAAAAATAGAGGCACACAGGATCGAACTGGAAGCACGTGACTTTGATCTGGATGCCGAAATAACCGGTACCATCAACCTCCTTTCCCTGCATGCACAGGAAAAAAATCTGGCGCTCACATCATTGATCGACCCGGATGTGTCGCTCCGCCTGAGAGGTGATGCTGGACGACTGCGGCAGATCCTTACCAACCTGGTGGGTAATGCAATCAAATTCACTGCCGAGGGGTCAGTTTCACTTCATATACGAACAGATCTGGAGGATGAAGAACACGTGACCCTCCGATTCACGGTCTGTGACAGCGGCATCGGCATTTCAGCGGACAAACTGGAAGATATATTCGATCCTTTTATCCAGGCAGACGGCTCCACTTCCCGTAAATTCGGCGGTACCGGATTGGGACTCACCATTTCGCGGCAGTTGGCTGAATTGATGGGGGGCACTGTCCGGGTGGAGAGTACCGAGGGGATGGGGGCTACGTTTTGGTTTACTGCGGTGTTTGAAAAGCAGAAAGCCACCCCCAGGCTCCCACCTCTCCTTCTTGGGGAAGATCCGGGACTTGATGTGCTGGACGGCACTATTTCATCACGTTGCAATGACAAGCCCCATCCCGCTCCTGATATTCACCTGAGAGCAGTTGAGGGGGAAACAACTGCCACCATCAGACTGCTTCTGGCCGAGGATGACGCTACAGGTCAGTTCGTAACACAATCCATTCTTGCAAACAATGGCTATCGGGTGGACGTGGCCAGCGATGGTGGCGAGGCTCTGAAATTGCTGGAGAACCACGACTACGATGCGGTTCTTATGGACTGTATGATGCCCGAAATCAACGGCTATGACGTTACCGCTGTTATTCGGGATCGAGCTTCAAAAGTCAGAAACCACGATGTACCGGTAATTGCACTTACTGCCAATGTTTTTGCTGAAGACCGTAAAAAATGCCTCGCGGCCGGCATGGATGATTACCTGGCAAAACCTATCGAAGTTGAAAAATTGCTTGCGATGCTTGAGAAATGGGCGGCTCCCGGCTCAACTCCGGTTACTCCGGTTACTCCGGTTACTCCGGTTACTCCGGTTACTCCGGTTACTCCGGTTACTCCCGTCGATTCCGATTGCAGACCCACAGCTCAGATAAGCGCGACTGGCAACCCGGCACTCCGTTTTACTTGCAAAGCAGATGTATTTGAGATAGACGCGTTCGTCGCGCGAAATCAAGGTGATATGAAGCTCTGCTGTGATGCGGCCACCATATTTATCAACAGTGCGCCAGAATATGGTGGCTCGATCCGAGCGGCGCTGGCAGCCCGGGATGCTGTAGCCCTCCGCCACTCGGCACACAAGCTGAAGGGAGCCGCAGCAAATTTTTTCATGCCGTTACTTTCCGAAAGTGCCAGTTCGCTGGAATCTCTCGCCAAAACCGGTGATCTCAATGCAGCAGCAGGACTGGTGCCTGTTCTCGAACAGATGCTTGAACAAGCGCTTGAGGCGCTGAAGGAACAACTCATCGCACCGCAAAGAAAGGATAACCAATGAAGATTTTAGTTGCCGAAGACGATGCCCCTTCCAGCTTTATTCTGCAGTCTCTTCTGACATCGTGGGGCTATACCGTCATAACTGCAGCCGACGGAAATGAGGCATGGTCGATTCTTAGCGAACCTGACCACCCGAAGCTGCTGCTGCTCGACTGGATGATGCCCGGTATCGAAGGGCCTGAGATTGTACGACGACTGCGGAAAAGGGGGACTGAACGGCCGTACTATTCAATAATCATTACTTCTCGCAGTGATACCGGTTCTGCCGCGAGTGCGCTTAACGCAGGCGCTGACGATTTCATCAGCAAGCCTTTTGATAACAATGAACTGCGGGCACGGGTATCGGTGGGATATCGCACAAGTTGCCTGCAGATTGCGCTTTCAGAGCATATACGGGATCTGAGCCAGGCCATGGCGAGGTTGAAACAATTGGAGGGGGATTAGCCCGATCTGCATGTAATGCAAAAAAGTCAGCGATAGTACTCATAGAATATGCCGGCGGAAGTCAGTTCCAGAGGTCATACCCCAGGGTCCACATGAACCCGGATGTCCCAAGGATGACTAACTGGGTACTCGCGCGCTGATATTTGTAGCCAACCGCCGGGATGATACCAAGGCCTAACCCGTTGGCGTTCACAGGAATTTTTTTGTCGTTGGGCTTCACATATCCTATGAGTGCTCCTCCGGTCACTTTGAAAAAAATGTGTTCGTCCGGTGAACCAACTATCCAGCGTTTGCCGCCGTAGAGATAGCCGCTGGGCTGAGAGAATGAATTCCTGAACAGGGCACCTCCCATCTCCCAACGCGAAGCCGATTCCCATTCAATGCCGGTAAACCAGGGGAAGGGGTTGTGTTCCGGGTTGTGGCTATAATGGTACGTGATAGGGCCAAAGATAATCGAAACTCGGTCGTCCTCGGCTAATAAATCGGCATGGGCTACATTCGCCTGGATGAAAAGCGAAAGAACAACGATGATTAACAGGGCGAAGCACCTGCCTACAGTGGTTGGTGAACGGAAATTTCCTGGAATTCTGGTCATGGTGATTTTCTCATCTGGCGAATTGACTTCTTCATTCCAGACCTTTTTGGATTGTTGTTGTTTCTTACAGAACAGCAATTCTTGGTTTGCTGGATATATTTGAGCGGGGTGGACAATACCACCTGAAATGAACCACCGTCAATTTGATTATTGTTCACTCCTGTACAAAATCCCTTCCGTTAGCTCGCCTTATTATGGTATACACAAACCGTTTTAAAAAACACTTATCACATAAGGGGGAACAGATGAGAAGAGCGCTGATCATGACACTGTTGTTGGGTATGGTAGTTACACAGGCATTTGCTGCGGATGTAATCAAGATTGCGATTACCGGCCCGTTTACCGGTGGATCGGCTCCAATGGGTGCCTCCATGCGTGACGGAGCCAAGCTGGCCATTGCTGAAATCAATGCAGCGGGTGGAATTAAAGTCGGCGCCAAGATGATGAAATTCGAGGTGACTGAACGTGACGATGAAGCCAAAAACGAGAGGGGGGCTCTTATCGCCCAGGAGCTTGCCTCCATGACAGATCTGTCCGGAATTATCGGTTCGGTTAACACGGGTGTCGTTCTTGCCGGCGACAAACATTTACAGGAAAAGGGGATCACCAAAATCATCACCCCTGCCGCCGGTTCCGCCTCTCTGACCCAGTGGAGCAAGGCTGGAGTCAAGGATCTGTCGATCTTTCGTTTTGCCGCTCACGACGGCATTCAGGCCGCAATGGTGGTAGAAGAGGCGGTCAAACGAAATCTTTTGAAGGTGGCTCTGTTCCATGATTCGACCAATTATGGCGTCTCCGGCCGGGATGATATGCTGGATCAGATAAAGAAACAGGGTAACAAGCTTGAGATAGTTGCCACCGAAAAGTTCAATATTGGTGATAAGGACATGACCGCTCAACTTCTTCGGGCTAAGAACGCCGGCGCACAGGCGATCCTGATATGGGGGATCGGGCCTGAACTGGCCGCGATTGCCAACGGCATGGCGAAGATAGGCATCAAGGCCCCGCTTATCGGCGGCTGGCCTCTCTCCATGTCCAACTTCCTTGACAACGCCGGGAAGAACGGCAACGGCACCATGATGCCCCAGACTTTCATCGAGGAACCGATCACTCCCAAGGCGAAAGCATTCATTGATGGTTATCACAAGACATACAAGGTTACCCGGATTCCATCGCCGGTTTCAGCAGCACAGGGGTATGATGCAGTCTACATCTTTGCCGCAGCAGTAAAACAGGCGCAAAGCACAGATACCCACAAGATCAAGGAAGCGCTGGAGGATCTGAAGGAGCCGGTTAAAGGTGTTATTGCTACCTGGCAGAAGCCTTACAGTAAATGGGATCCGGCCAATTTTGACACCCACGAAGCTTTCCGCCGTGACCAAGCCGTTATGGGGATGGTTAAGGACGGGCATGTTGTCTTTGCCAATGATGCCGACCGGCAGCGTCTGATCAAGAGCGCTACCGCTGTCAAGGGGAAGAAAGCCAAATGATGACGAGCGCAGATTATTTGCGAACTGAACCATGAACGACTCCGTTGTCGCCCAGATGGTGGTGAGCGGGGCGTTGATGGGGCTGGTGTACGCTCTCATTGCATATGGCTTCCAGCTCACATATGCCACCAGCAAAAGCATTAACTTCGGGCAGGGCGAACTGGTCATGGTCTCAGCCTTTATCTGCCTCAGCCTCACTAATCTGGGGCTTCCATACCCGGTTATGGTGCCGCTCGGTCTCTTCTGCGGTTCTCTCCTCGGGCTTTTCGTTGAGCGTTCCGGCGTACGTCTTGCCCTGGAGCAGAAAAGCGAAGGGTGGATACTTCTCACCATCATTATCGGACTGCTCTTTTTTTCAGTTTCTGAAAACATCTGGGGAAGGGACGACCGCCCCTTCCCCACGCCTATCCCATCTGACGCCATTCAGCTATTCGGCATCAGCGTGACGCCGGTTGAAATATCTGTTGCCGTCGGTGTCTTCATGATCATGGGAATTATTGAACTGTTCAAACGAAAAACCCTGCTCGGCAAGGCTTTTGAAGCGGTATCGGCAGATCGCGATGCCGCCGAATTGATGGGGATCTCCGCCACAAAAACCATAATGCTCTCCTACTCCCTCTCCGGAATGGTAGCGGCTCTGGCCGGAATTCTGGTAGCACCGATCACCACGGTCGGCCCGACCATGGCGTCTGCCCTTGTGCTAAAAGCCTTTTCGGTCGCTGTGGTTGCCGGGCTCGATTCCGGATTTGGAGTTGTTGTGATCGGCCTGTTTCTCGGGGCTCTGGAAAGCCTGACCAGCTACTATGTTGGCAGCGGTTGGCGGGAGGCCCCCGGTCTGGTTCTGCTCATTCTAGCCCTTGCCATTCGCCCCACCGGGGTTTTCGGTGCAGCGGTTATTAGGAAGGTATAAAAGCAGGCTGAAGGTTGAAGGTTGAAGGTAACTTGGAACCACCCGCTTCAACCTTCAACCTAAAAAAAGGACTTGAAAAGATGCTGAAGCGACTGTTTCTCATCCTCGGTGTAGAGGCTCTCCTGCTGGTGGTGCTGGCCGTTATCCCATTGACCGTGAACAATTCCTTTGTCCTTGGGCTCCTGACCCTGCTGGCGATCTACGGGATACTTCTGATCGGTCTGGATATAACCGTTGGCTACCTTGGTCAGGTCAATCTCGCCCAGGCGGCCTTTCTTGGCCTGGGTGCTTATACAGCCGCCCTTACCGTCACCCGTTTCGGCTTCGGCATGCCCGCAGCGCTGATAGCTGCCGCAGCAGTGGGATGCCTGTTCGGCGGGGCACTCTCATTTCCGGCGCTTCGGCTGGAGGGGCCGCAATTCGCTCTTTCGACTCTCAGCTTCATGGCGCTTACAACCACCGCTCTCAACGAGTGGGAATCCCTGACCGGTGGCGCTCAAGGTCTGCAGGTACCTCGCCCTCCCCTGTTCGGCGTTATGCTGGGGCCAAAAGGTTTCTACTGGCTCTGTCTCATCCTATTGGTATTCGTCTGGATAGCTATGAGAAACCTGCTCTCTTCCCAGTGGGGAAGGGCTTTCGAGGCGCTGCGTGACAGTCCCATCGCCACCGATGCCATGGGAATCGGCACCCTGCGCAACAAGGCGGCCGCTTTTACTTTAGGCTCGGGGCTTGGTGGTCTGGCAGGAGGTCTCTACGCCTTCAACTTCCAGTATCTCCAACCCCAGGTGTTCGTCTATGATCTCATGGTTATTCTTCTCTTAGGTGTCGTCCTCGGGGGACGGAAAAGCCTTTGGGGGGCATTTGTTGGAGCTACGATAGTCGTTCTGCTCCCCAATCTTCTCTCCAGCCGCATCCTGTTTCAGGCCTTTTCGGGGCTTGGCTTTTTGCTGGCATTGACAGCTGGAATCCGCGGGTTTGTTACTAAAACCACCAGACCGTTTCAGGCGGTAGCGCCGGTCGTCGCGATGGGGATGCTCGTTGTCGGTGGAATTTTTACCTCCAACACCGAAGACTGGCGCAAGGCAATCTTTGCACTGATGCTGTTCGCTGTCATGGTCGGACTTCCTGAGGGGTTGATGGGGTTCGCTGCCAGCTTCCTGACGCGGCTTTTCCGCATCCCCCCCCCGGAGCTGCCTGAGCCGGTACCACTGGATGAAGTGCTTGTAAAAAAAGTAACCGATGGTGGGCCGCTGCTCGAGCTGCTGGATCTGAAACACTATTTCGGTGGAGTCAGAGCTGTCGACGGAGTAACGCTAACGATCAGTTCCGGCGCAATTCATGGCCTTATCGGACCAAACGGTTCCGGCAAAAGTACCCTGGTAAATGTTATTTCAGGTCTTTACGCTCCTACATCAGGAGGAATCCTGCTGCATGGTAAACCTCTGGCGAAAGGGAGCCTGTTCAAAGTTGCCCAGAGAGGGCTTTCGCGAACCTTTCAGAACCTGCAGCTATTCAGCGAATTGTCTGCTCTGGATAATGTCATGGTGGCTATGAAGGGAATCTACCGAAGTCCCTTGCCACTGGTACTGCTTGGCCTCACTCGGAAAAACGAAAGACGCGCCCAGATAGATGCCCTTACCCTGCTCAAAATGGTGGGGTTAATGGATGACTGCCGGGTTCCCGCCAAAGACCTCCCGTACGGAGCACAACGTTTTCTCGAGATCGCCCGGGCTTTGGCTCGACGTCCAGACCTGCTGATTCTTGATGAACCGGCAGCCGGACTTGCCCAGCCTGACATTACCAGACTGCTGCAGATTATCCGGCGGATACATGATCGGGGCATTACCATCATCCTCATCGAACACCATATGGATGTAGTGAGTGAACTCTGCAATATTGTTACGGTACTTGACCATGGCAAAATCATTGCCGAAGGTGAACCGGGCGAAGTCAAGCGCCATCCGAAGGTTATAGAGGCATATCTGGGCGGAACAGTTGAACCGGCAGGCCAACAATATATTGAACAGGGAAACATCGTGCCGGTTCCGGCTTGATGAGGCAAAATAATAATCATATATGCTGACAGTTGACAATCTACATGCGGGATACGGAGCAAGTGAAGTGCTCCTAGGCGTCTCCCTGACGGTAACGCAGGGCACTGTGGTCGCTCTTATCGGCCCGAACGGCGCTGGGAAAACCACCACTATGCGCGCCATCTCCGGTCTGCTGAAACCGACCGGGGGAGAAATCAGCATCGACGGCAGGCAGGTACAGGGGATGGACGCCTCACGGATTGCCAAACTCGGCCTGGCTCATGCACCTGAGGGGCGCAAAGTGTTTGGTCCCCTCTCCGTCGAGGACAACCTGCTCCTTGGCGCATACTGTCGTTTGCCGAAGTTCTTCGGCTTTCTCGGTAAAGCGGCGCACGACCTTGAAAGGGTCTATGAGCTGTTTCCGCGACTTCTGGAGCGACGCACTCAGTCGGCGGGAACTCTTTCCGGTGGCGAACAGCAGATGCTTGCTATTGGCAGGGCTCTTATGGCCAATCCCAAGGTTATGTTGATGGATGAGCCTTCCATGGGGCTTGCGCCAGTGATAGTCGAGGAGGTATTCGCGATCATAAACCGGCTGAAAGAAACAGGAATTACGCTGTTGCTGGTAGAGCAGATGGCCAAGAGAGCGCTTGAAGTGGCAGACTATGCGTATGTCATGGAACGTGGGAGAATCGTAGTCGAAGGCAAACCCGCTGAGTTGCAGAAGGACGAGAGGGTGCTGTCGGCGTATCTAGGCAGCGTTGCCACGGCAGAGTGACGTCGTAGCCATCCGGATCCCCATGAAGAATATCCCGCCATTCCTGTAGAATATTGTACAATCCTCCCACAACCCACCCCTTGTGCCAATAATTATCTGAATACTATCGAATAATTACAACTTGGCACGACATCTGCTCTATTAGATAAGCAAGCAATTATCAGCCAGAGGAAATACTTCCCAAATGAAAACCAGAGCAGTAATCATATCCATAATTCTTGGTGCGGTTGTTCTTCTCTCCGTGCTCGCGTTATACGTCAGGGTTGGGGCTACCGCCGATTCGGTGGCGGTCCTAAAAACGAGAGGTATGACCTGTAGCAGTTGCTCAGGCAAGATCAGTAATGCGCTTGAAAAGCTGAAAGGAGTGGCAGTTACTGAAGTTGACGTTGAAGGTGGCTGGGTAGTTGTAGGTTATGAAACAAAAACTATTAAACCGGAGAACCTGGCAGAGACGGTTAATGGCACCGGTTTCGCCAGCACTGTTAACCAGATACTGACGCCCGCGCAATTTGAACAGATAACCGGCAGGGTAATTGGAAAAAGCTCTGCCTCTTCTTCAGGATGTTGTAGTGGTAAGGGTGGTGGCTGTGGCAGTAATAAATCAAAATAACAAAGGAGATTTAGATGTCAACAATTCGCATGAAACAGGTTATACGGACTGGTATCGTTACAGTAGCGCTATTTATTTGCGCAGCAACAGTATTTGCTTTCTCGTTCGGCAAATATGAAAAGGTGAAGGTGATTAACGGAGCTGCAATAATATCAGTTGATAAACTGGCTGATGGCAAAGCTCACTTCTATAAATTCGAAGACGGCGGGAAAGAGATTGTTTTTTTTGCGGCCAAAGCGGCTGATGGAACTGTAAAGGCAGCTTTTGACGCCTGTGATTCCTGCTATAAATCCAAAAAGGGGTACGAACAGCAGGGGGACAAGATGAATTGTAAAAACTGCAACCAGAAATTTGCCATCGACCGTCTGGGCCCTAATGCCACCGGCGGCTGCAACCCCGGTTATCTGCCGCATCAATTGAACGGCAATACTATTTCCATTTCAGTAAATGATCTTAAAAGCGGAGCGAGATACTTCTGATGAAACTGCATACCATTTCCATCAATAACCTGAAGCGCCGCAAAGCCAAAATGGCTTTTCTGACCATCGGCCTGATGGTCGGCATCGCTACCATCGTCACTCTGGTAACTCTGACCCGGTCGATGTCTGGCGATATCGAGCGGAAGATGGATGAATTCGGCGCAAATATCCTCGTCACTCCCCAGAGCAACGGGCTGTCCATGAACTACGGCGGCATTGCTCTTGGTGGAGTAACCTTTGATCAACGAGAGATACGGGAAGAGGATCTGGCAAAAATCAAAACCATAACAAACCACAAAAACATCTCGGCTATCAGCCCAAAAGTTCTTGGCGGCATCAAAATCAATAATCATGATGTGTTGCTTGTCGGTGTCAACTTCGAGAGCGAATTGAAGATGAAACAGTGGTGGAAGGTTTTTGGCAATGAACCTAAATCTGAGCAGGATCTTTTGCTCGGTACCGATGCATCCAAAGTGCTCAATGTCTCTCCCGGCGACATCCTGACCATCAAGGGAGAAACCTTCAAAGTCGCAGGGGTGCTCGATCAGACCGGTTCGCAGGATGACGCGTTGCTGTTTGTCTCTCTGAAAAAAGCCCAGAAGCTTTTGGGCAAGGAGGGCAAAATCAGCATGGCTGAGATAGCGGCGTTATGCTC
>CAIMXI010000103.1 GCA_903845365.1 uncultured Geobacteraceae bacterium
TAGCTGCTCGTGGAACGAACCGGCGTATTTGGTCCAGAACAAATATCCAAGCACGTCGTCCGGCTCTAACGACACATGAAACCGTCCATTTTTCCCACCGCCAAAAACGGTACGGTATTCGGCAAAACCGGACTTGCGTCGCTCACCAAACCAGGCGGAGAAATAGTGAGGAATATCTGTGCGACGTGATGCGCTTATAATATGCATGTTGCCTTAACCTCCACGATCAAGAGCGGGCTTCCCACATCTCCCGTGCTTCTTCCAGCCACTCACAGAATTTTTCTTCTGTCATCTCAGTCATTGGAATTCGGGTAACGCTGAAACCGGATTTACTCAAGGCAACATCCATTTTCGGTGCATCTGCCGGGTTCATGGAGTGAATGAGGATTGGAGTGTCGGAGGGAATATTGGCCATGATTGTTTTTGAAACAATGGTGCCATCCAAAGAAAAATCTTTTTCTGTTACCATCTGTCCACGCAAATCATGATCCAGCATGATGCCAGCATACGCATTACGATCTCGATTAAGGATACCTATTGCACGTCCCGCACTTCCAGCATGAACCAACCTGAAGTCGTCCGGCAGCCATGCCTTAAATGTTTCGACTCGCTCATTATCGTCTTCAATTAAGAGAATACGGAAAAATTGTTTCACTTGTCCCCCCATTTACCGTAACGGTTAGCACGATAGGCTCAGATGCTGATTATTCCCTGTCATCCCAGTTATCACGGACCTCGTTCAACCAAGAGTGGAAATGTTCTTGCTCAAGCATGTCCATGGCGATTCTTGTCACACTGAAGCCTGCGGCTTCCAGAGACCGCTTCATCTCGGGTGCTCTTGAAAAATTCATCGAGTGGATCAGAATTGGCACATCTGTTGGGACCATGTCCTTGATCCACGTCACAACCGTCGAACCTGACAATTCCATATCAGTTGCTGTGGCTGCTTGTGTTTGAAGATCGTGATCAAGCATTATGCCAGCATACTGATTGCTATCTCGTTTAAGAACCCCCAGTACCCTTCCGGCGCTGGCAGTGTGGACAAGGCGAACATCGTCAGGAAGCCAAGACCTGATCTTTGTCACCCTGTTGTTATCGTCTTCAATAAGCAAAATTCGTATCATACGTCCCCTTTTACAATAGAGAATTCATCTTCCATACTATTTTAACGACAACTTTGAAGATATCTGACAATTACCAGCATCCTTAGTAGCCATAACGATATAAAGCATAATTTCTGACAAACCCGATTGAAGGCTGACAAAGCAGAATATTTTCTTTCAGATCAGGTTACGGCACAAACGGCGAGTAATCCTTACGTGATTGCGCACAGAAAATGATCTTCCGCAAGGCGTCAGGTTTACAGCTAAATTCCTTATCGACAAAACGCAGATCATCAACCGTATCCAGTGCTACTTTTCCTGCATGGGCATACATGTAGTAGGGGATCGCCAACTCCGTTACCTTAAGCGCATCTGCCATTCTCACTGCGGCAAGAAGCATCAGGTGACGAAACTGCTGAGAGCGCGGCACCAGAATCAGATAACGTGCCTTCAACTCCAACTCCGGTGGTATGTTTACAACGAGCACACTGCCGGCAGCCATCCGATACAGTCTGCGCTTCTCCTGCTCGACAATACTTTCCAACTGGAGTAAAATGGGATTAGGTGCACAGCCGATCTGCTTTGGCGTCAAGTGCTGGAACACAGGGGTTGTCACGCTGCTTATCTGTTTTGGAAATAGGTTTGAGTGTTCAGAAGTATATACAACAATCGCTCCGGCTTCGGTAGTCAATAGTCGATCAGTACTCAATGATATTCCAACGCACGCCAACCAGTCGATAAGTTTTGGGATTTCTGGTTTTTTTTCGGCTGTGAGATGTGTATTCAATAATGTAGTTGGTTGCAGCGTAAATGTGACCAGAGACAGACGTACAGGGCCTTCCAGCACCACATCGTCCAACAAGATGTGTTCAAGAGTCACCGGCAGGTATGTTTTCAGATGTATTGCCAAAGACCTAGCCGGGGTAACAAATGTTATCCGGCGCAGCGGCAGTGACGCTGATTTCAACAATTGATCGATTTCATTGATGTCACTAAGCAATTGTTTGAATGAATTATCCTGAGGATCAAGAAACAGTGGCAGCACAAGGCTGGTGGCGCCATGCTTGATGGCAGAATCCAGTGCATAATAGTAAAATTTGTAATAGTTCGGAATCAAAAGTAATTTTTTGAAGGAAAGCCCAAACTCGGACGGGACATCGAAAATATATGGCCGAGGTAATACATGCTTCTTCAATGGTTGACTGCTATGAATATGAGCCTGTAGTCGAGAATGCAGCTGCACATCCTTGATTCCCGGCAAATGAAAATTCCAATTAGAATTGCAAATCCACGCTATAGTGTCGCAATGAGTGGATACTAGAAGCCCCTGCCTGCAGTAGAATTCCGCGTGATCCAGCCAGCTAGTGGCAGGTGCAACTTTAACGTGATAATCATGAACCGTTTTTTTAGCCAACTGCCAGACACGTTGCACAAATATGGACGGCTCCGGGTTTAGCAGATAGTCAGTAAAATATTCACTGAAATACTCCGTGTTGTTTTTCAAAGCGTAAA
>CAIMXI010000104.1 GCA_903845365.1 uncultured Geobacteraceae bacterium
CATTGAGCCGACACGTAAAGAAGAAGGTTGTATTGAGTACAAGCTACAACAAGATAACGAATCTCCGGGCGTATTCATCTTCTACGAAACATGGGAAAGCTCAGCTCATCTTGATAAACACATGAATACGGATCATTTTAAGAATTTTGTCAGCGTCGTAGGGAGCCTGGTCGAAGAGATTGCTATACATAAAATGACCAAGATTGCATAAGAATCCCACGAACAAAATCAACGGTAGTCGCGATGCCTTGGTGCATCATTCAGGGGTTGTAGGCCCCAGAAAATTCCATCATAGCATATTACCCGCTTGAAAACCACCGAATCGCCCCTGTCGGAAAACCGTTGTTTTCCGACAGGGATGTCATGTTGGGGGAACCACAACATTCGTGTAACGATGTCCTTAATCCCAGAAATGGCTAAAAAAATGATCAGGAAGGCCTGATATGCGATGGAACTTTTCCTTGAATAATGGCTCGATGATTTGTGTGCGAACTAAAGTATGGTTGGAATTCAACGGGCAGAGGCTCATGGGAGAAGGACGGGCCAAGCTGCTGCGTCACATCCGTGAGGCTAAGTCCATCAACTCTGCGGCAAAGATCATGGGCATCTCTTATCGCAAAGCCTGGGCTATGGTGAAAGACATGGAGGACACCCTTAATGCTTCTCTCGTTGAGAAGAAGCGTGGTGGCGTAGGTGGAGGCACGGCAACCCTTACACCTGCTGCCGTCGAGTTGCTGGAACGTTTTGAGAAGATACAAGATGAATTTAACGCACTATCCAAACAGCTTCCGCAAAACCAACCTGCTGGAGAGTTTACGTCATGCTGAAGTGAACAGCATTCTCATCTGCGGTATGATGACCAGCATGTGTGTAGACGCTACGGTAAGAGCGGGCTTTGACTTGGAGTTTACCTGTACGATAGCTCAGGACGCCTGTGCCGCTACCGATCTTGCCTTTAACGGTGAGAAGATCCCAGCCAGTTATGTGCATGGAGCTTTCCTGGCAGCTTTGGGGACGGTGTATGCGAAGATCAGAACCACTGACGCCATCCTAGAAGGTATCTCTGATGGGAGAGGATGATGTTATGGCGAGTCAATTGCCAAATAATGAAACTGTTGCCCGAATCCGTATACCGTCGCCATCAGTCGCAATAACGAGCTGAGGCACGTCATGGCTCCACTCATCCAAAGGCTCTGGAGGAAAATACTATGTTTTATGCCAAGTATCCAGAATCGAGAATCGTAAAGGGCTTTTGGTTCGCTGGCGCATACAATATCTTTGGCGTCCTCGTCTTCTCGAAGTTTTTTACGAACTCGCTGCTCTCCTCGCTCGACCCTGCAGTCTTTTCTTGGTTTGGCCTGATAGCCATTATGCTTTGGGGATTCGCCTATTGTTCTGTCGCTAAGTCCTGCCAAAGCGTACCCTATCTCGTGCTGGTGTTCTTCGTCGAGAAGATGATCTACACCATAACATGGCTGAAGTGGCTGGCCAGGAACTGGAGCACGCTCCCGTCGCTTTTTCCCGAGTCTCCGCTCACCGCATTATTTTACTCGGTCTATGGTGCGGGTGACTTTATTTTTGGACTATTCTTTCTCTGGGTGGCTATCAAAGGATTCCAGAAACGAAAAATTGCCTAAGCTATCATCCAGCATTACCGGCAAATCACTTCCGAATCAATATATTTGGGAATAATTAATGAGTACAGTTATCTACTATTACACAGGTACCGGCAATTCCCTCTGGACTGCGCGCACCCTCGCTGAGAAGCTTGGTGACGCTGAGATCATCCCGATGCACCTGATGAATAAGTGTACGAGCGGCAGTAAAACCGATACCGTTGGCCTAATCTTTCCGGTCCATATATGGGGCGTTCCGAGACTTGTGCGTAATTTTCTTCAGGCAATTGAAAAGCAACCCAGAATTTATTATTTCGCAGTCGCAGTGAATGGAGGGCAAGTATCGCGCACCCTCATTCAGCTCAAAGAGATAATGACCAAAGACAGTCTTACTCTTTCCGCCGGGTTCGAGGTTAAATTCCCGAGCAATTATATCCCTTGGGGAGGGCCTGGATCGTTAGAGATGCAGCGGAAGCTATTTGATTCTGCGGCTGAAAAGATCGACTTCGCAGCTCGGTATATCTTGAATCGGGATTTGGGGATATTGGAGAAGGGACCCTTGTGGCAAAGGGTGTTTTTTACCGGATTCTACAAAATGACCTACAATATTTTGAGAACGATGGATAAAAACTTTCATATCGATGGCACGTGCACTTCATGCGGCATCTGCGAGAGGGTCTGCCCGGTGAAAAATATCACTTTCGAAGCGGCGAGACCGGTATGGCACGGTAGCTGTGAACAGTGCCTCGCCTGCATCCAGTGGTGCCCAGAAGAATGCATTCAGTATGGAAAGAAGACTAAAAGTAACGAAAGGTACCGTCATCCAGAGGTGAAAGTGAAAGATGTTTTTAGGAAATAATAAGTGTGTTAACACTGCCATTAATGAAACGCCACAATATCACCACTGCAACAATCCTTTTGACAGGCTGTATTGGCTCTGCAATCGTTTTTGTTACCGCTGAATCTCCCTCTGATAATCCTTTTGAAGAGTTTGAACATTCAAAGCGGTTTACCCGTTAGGTAGAGGTTATGGGCGGGAAGATGGCTTTGGTTGCCAGTGACATGAATAGACGGTTCTCAAGTTTATGGCAGGGGCAACAACTTGCCTTTACAGTGCTTATTATTACTGTTGCTGTTGCGGCAGCTTATTATATGATCGCTTCTGGTATTGAAAACAACAGGGATGAAGTGCCGCTCAATGTTGTTAACAAGACAGATTGTTAGGAGAAAATACCGATGAAAGTTCTTGTTGATCTTTGTATTGTGCCGCTTGGTGTCGGTGTATCACTGTCAGCGTACATAGCGGAATGTGAAAAAGTCCTGACAGAAGCCGGGCTAAAGATCTCTCTGCACTCATACGGCACAAATATTGAGGGTGAGTGGGATGATGTCTTTGCCGCTATCAAGCGTTGCCATGAAAAAGTTCATGCAATGGGAGCACCACGTATCACGACTACAATCAAGGCAGGAACGCGTACTGACAGGGACCAGACCATGGAAGACAAGATCAATAGCGTACGAGAGAAGCTTTGAGAGAAGTCTTCTTTCTCCGAGTTGTAACAGGGCTGTTCTTCATCTGTGGATTGTTCGCTCTCTTCTCATGCAACAAAACACCACAGATTGCGAAATTGTCCTCTGATGGAATTGTATTGGCTTTTGGTGACAGCATTACTTTTGGTACTGGAGCTGCTCCATCTGAAAGCTATCCGAGCGTCCTTGAGAAACATATTGGGAGGCGTGTTGTGAATGCGGGAGTGCCGGGGGAAGTTACGGCAGAGGGAAGAGTGAGGCTTACGTCTGTGCTTGATGAGTACAATCCGGCATTGATGATCCTCTGTCTCGGCGGCAACGATTTTCTGCGGCATCAGGATGAAACCAGGACAGCCGAGAATCTGAGAGCCATGATATCTCTTGCCCAAAGTCGTGGTGTCAGCGTTGTGCTCATAAGCGTTCCCAAACTCGGCTTTGGGTTGGAGGTACCAAAATTTTACAGAGAGCTTGCCAGCGAATTCTCTATTCCATTGGAAGGGAAAACATTGAAGCATATTCTCTCAAATAACAGCCTGAAATCAGATGCGATTCACCCCAGCGCTTCAGGATACGCCATTATGGCCGAGTCTGTTTCACAACTGCTGCGCGATACTGGTGCTCTGTAGGATTCTGTAAAAGGACATTCACGCATGAAAGTACTCCTTATATCCGCCAATTCCGAGAGCATCAATATGGTGCCACTCCCGCTGGGACTTAACTGTGTGGCTGTGGCCACCCGAAATGCAGGGCACCAAGTGGAACTGCTCGACTTGATGGGCAGCGCTGACCATGACATGCTTGTTTCATCGGTCATCAAACGGATGCTCCCTGATGTAATCGGCATTTCCATCAGGAACATTGATAACCAAGTTATGGGTGAGACCAGATTTCTGCTAAATCCGGTGAAAGACATTATCTCAACGTGCCGTGCATATTCGGATGTTCCGATCATCCTTGGTGGTGCTGGCTTCAGTATTTTCCCTGAACCGGCACTGCGCTATCTTGGGGCTGATATCGGGGTTTGCGGCGAGGGAGAGGTTGCCTTTCCCCTATTGCTGGATGCACTGGAACGGGGGGGCGACATTTCGGGTATTGATGGTATCTGTCTCCCCGGTAGGGCAGTACAGGACTCTTGCATAAAACGTCCGCCGCTTAAAAATCTCCCGCTGCCCGATCCGGCACTATGGCCGGTAGCAGACGGTGTTGGCCAGGACATCTGGATACCTTTTCAGACCAGGCGCGGCTGTGCTATGAAATGCAGCTACTGTTCCACTCCGGCTCTTGAGGGCACCTCGATAAGGAAGCATCCGGTAGAAGATGTGGTTGAAGGGATCGCCCGTCATGTTGCCGCTGGTTTTGACCGGTTCTATTTCGTTGATAACACGTTCAACCTTCCAAATGACTATGCCAAGGCACTATGTGACGCCCTGATCGATGCCGGTCTGAACATTAAGTGGCGCGCTATCCTCTATCCCGGTTTCCTGGACCGGGAACTGGTCCGCAAGATGGTCAAAAGCGGATGCGTAGAAGTAAGCTTGGGATTCGAGAGCGGCAGCGAGATGATTTTGCGCCGTCTGAATAAAAGGTACACCACAGCACAAGTGCGTGAAGCCTCGGAGTTGCTGTCAGAGTTCGGCATCCGCAGGATGGGATTTCTTCTCCTTGGCGCCCCGGGAGAGACCCGTGAGTCGGTCATGGAAAGCCTTGAATTCGCCGACTCCCTGAAGCTTGACATGCTGAAACTGACCACCGGTATACGCATATATCCCGAAACCGAGCTTGCGCAGATAGCCCGTGCAGAAGGAGTCATTTCGCCTGAAGACGACCTCCTCTCCCCCCGCTTTTACCTGGCCCATGGACTCGATGAATGGCTTGGCCAGACGATTTCCGCCTGGATGTCAGACAGACCATACTGCTGTACCTGATTTACTGAGAACGGGTGGATGGCAAAAAGACCCATTAAAAGAGAGGGTAGGGGCAGCCAATGCGTCGGAACTATTTGAGCAAGACATATTATGAAGTACGTTAAACTTGGTGCAACAGAACTGACAGTTTCCGAGTGCGGTTTCGGCTGTATTCCTATTATCCGCCTGCAAAAAAATGAGACCGTTACGGTGCTTCGGCATGCGTTCGAGCGTGGCATTACCTATTTCGACACTGCTAACGCCTATCGCGACAGCGAGGAAAAAATAGGGCTGGCTTTTGCCGGCATGCGTGACAAGGTGGTGATTGCCACGAAGAGTCTGATGCGAAGTGCTGAAGGCATTGCTGTACACATGGAAAACAGTCTGCGGATGTTGCAGACTGAGTATATCGACCTGTATCAACTGCACCAGATCGCCCAGGAAAAGGATTGGCTGGAGGCGACGGGGCCGAATGGAGCCCTAGAGGCGGTCATGAGAGCAAAAACCGCCGGGAAAGTAAGACATATCGGGGTGACATCGCACAGTCTGCCAATGGCTGTCAAACTGGTAGAAAGCGGACTGTTTGATACGATCCAATTCCCCTTCAACCTGATTGAGGAAGCGGCAAAGGAAAAACTGATCGGTGTAGCACTGAGTAAAGGAATGGCCTTCATTTGCATGAAGCCTTTTGGCGGCGGAGTAATTGACAATGCCGAAGTAGCCTTCAAGTATCTGCGCAATCATACCGGCGTCATTCCTATCCCCGGATTCGAGTCGTGTGAACAGATAGATGAGGTGCTTTCATATTATTCTCAGCCAAAAATGATTACCGAGCATGACCGTAACATCATGAACAACTATCGCAAAGAATTGGGTAAACGATTCTGCCGTCGTTGCGAATATTGTCAGCCTTGCCCGCAAGGAGTATTCATAACGCCAGCCATGGGGTATCCTATCGTCGCATCAAGAATGTCCCCATCTGTTGCGGTGGAATTTTGTAAAAGACCTATGGAAAGCGTCCAGCTTTGCACTTCTTGTGGTACGTGTTTGAGCCGCTGCCCTTATGAGTTGCCGATTACTGATATTCTGAAAGGCAATTATTCACTGTACGAAAGACACCTGATAGAAAGCCCATCCTGACTGGGTTTGTTTCGATAAGAATGCTCAACAAACTCAATAGCCTCAGAAAAAGGTCAACTTTTGGATAATTCCAAGCATATTTTTTCCCCTTACGAAAAATTCGTCATCGCCGTTCTTGCGCTACTGCAATTCACCGTTGTCCTTGACTTTATGGTTCTGTCACCTCTTGGCGCTATCCTCATGCCAAGATTAAATATTTCGACGTCACAATTTGGTCTGGTTGTTTCTGCATATGCGTTCAGTGCTGGAGCTGCAGGGTTACTTGCAGCCGGTTTCGCCGACAGGTTTGACCGAAAGAAGATGTTATTGTTCTTTTACGTCGGTTTTGTCTTCGGCACATTTTTCTGCGGCTTAGTCAATAGCTATATGCTACTGCTATGCGCCAGAGTCATCACGGGGATTTTTGGTGGAGTAATCGGATCAATATCTTTTGCCATAATTACTGACACCTTTTCCATGCAGGTGCGTGGGCGGGTGATGGGTGTCGTGCAAATGGCATTTGCCGCCAGTCAGGTACTTGGTATTCCTGTGGGCCTTTATCTGGCTACGCATTTCAACTGGCATGCTCCGTTCATGATGATTGCAGCAGTCGCTGCTCTTGTTGGTGTACTAATCGCTCTCAAACTAAAACCAGTAACAGAACATCTAAAGGGTGGACATAACAAAAACGCGTTCGTCCACCTTTGGCACACCGCATCTAATCCGTTTTATATAAGAGGCTTTGCGGCTACGATGTTACTTGCCACGGGCGGCTTCATGATTATGCCGTTTAGCACCGCATTCTTGGTGAATAACGTTCTTATCCCAGAAACCCGGCTTTCAGAAATTTTCTTCATTACCGGAGTGGCCTCCATCATTACTGGTCCTTTCCTCGGAAAGCTAGCTGACAAGTATGGTAAATACCGCTTGTTTGTCTTTGGCAGCATTCTTTCGTTGATCATGGTAATTATCTTCACACAACTGGGGCCAAACCCAGTCTGGGTAGTCATACTGACCAATATTGTCCTCTACACCGGGATTTCATCGAGAATGATTTCGTCTTCCGCACTGATCTCTGGAGTACCTGAAATGAAAGATCGTGGGGCATATATGGGAATTAATTCTTCCATTCAGCAAGTATCAGGCGGTATCGCCTCATTCGTTGCAGGACTTATAATTATTCAACCATCAAAGAATGCGCCACTTCAGCATTTTGATACGGTGGGCTATATCGCCGCCTGCTCAATGCTTATTACTCTTGGTATGATGTTTGTCATCAACCGGCAAGTATCGAGAAAGCTTAATGTTGTTAACGTTTGAGATATAAAATGACAATCAAAACTCAATGACGTGCTTTAGCCTATGAGGAGCAACGATGTTTAATAACTGGAAAAAGCCGAGTAAGCCGTCTCAACTACAGGTAGAAAATGAGACTCTCACTGCAACTTACGGCAAGTTTTGTGCTGAACCATTTGAAAGTGGTTTTGGAACTATTCTTGGTAATTCACTCAGACGCGTTCTACTCTCGTCTATTCAGGGTGCCGCTATAACCTCACTGCGGATCAAAGGCGTGTTGCACGAATTCTCTGCAATCCAAGGTGTCACAGAAGATGTTGCCGAGATCATATTAAATCTGAAATCTGTCCGGTTTAAACTACACTCTACTGACCAGGCGACAGTAAATATAATATGCAAAGGAGCCGGTGTTATCACAGCCGGCAGTATTATTACGGGACATAATGTTGATGTAATGAACCCAGATAAATACATTGCTACCTGTGGAAACGACGCAAATCTACAAATTGAAATGACTATAAAAACGGGGCACGGGTATGTACCTGCTGACCGGAATCGAAGTGAAAATGCCCCGGTTGATACTATCGTGCTTGATTCGATTTACTCACCAATAAGGAAAGTAAATTTCTCGGTTAGGAAATCAAATGATGGACATCTGACCGATTTTGACAGGCTGAATCTTGAGGTATGGACTGATGGAAGTGTTACCCCTGCAGATGCCGTTGCCTATGCAGCCAAGATTTTGAAGGAACAACTGACGATATTCGTAGGTTTTGATAAGGACTATGTTCCAACTGTAGATGACGATGTTCAGGAGACTACTATAGACCTGGATGATTACCTCTATAGGAAGGTCACTGATTTTGAGCTGTCTGTCCGGGCGATCCATGCTTTTAGTAATGCCGGAATTGAAATTATCGGCCAGTTGGTAATCAAATCAGAATCGGAAATGTTGAAGATAAAAAACTTTGGTCGAAATTCTCTAACCGAAATAAAAGATCTACTCGCCAGTATGGGGTTAACATTTGGAATGAAAATCCCAAATTTTCCGAATCCAGAGCTGATGGAACCGTTGGTTGATAAATCCATTGGCAACACGGAATAGAAATGCTGCGTAACAGGAGGGTGTTTTGTTATGGATAATACTGTCGGCCTGGAATTAGCTCATAAGATCAGGGTGGGTACCGAAGTGAATATCGTGCTGTAAGTAATTCCCTAGAACCTTAGCCTTAGTCATCACAATTTCTCCATTTATGAGTCGCTAGCTCAGTTATCTTACAGATTGTTACTAATTCAGTACACACCAGCAATGATTTTCTCTGTTTTCAGGAAAACCGTCGCTATCAGTCCGCCGCTCTTTCAGTATATTAACTCGATTGTAAAGTTTAAGTGAATGAAAAAACTGTTGATATGGTACCTGGCTCAGGCGAATTGCTTAAGCAATCTGCGTTCAGTGAGATAATTTGGACAATAGCGTGATACCATCCGCCAGAAGTCTGGTCCATGATGTCGTATCTTGACGTGGCAAAGTTCGTGGATAATAACATAGTCAAGGCAGGTAAGTGGCATCCTGATCAAGTTGAGACTGAGGGAAATACGTTTTGTTTGATAGGAATAACTTCCCCAACGTGTTTTCATAGAGCGGATGGTGATGGATGGCAATGGGATC
>CAIMXI010000105.1 GCA_903845365.1 uncultured Geobacteraceae bacterium
ATAGACGACGCGAGTTTGTAACATTGGTACTGTATACTTCCGATTATGGGCAAATTAAGCCCATATTTTCAGATGAGAGGAAAGTCGTCATAATGGAGACAGGCAATACAAAGTATGCAGAAATCGGACGTAGAATAAGGGAAATTCCGCCTGATCCGCCTGGTACCAGTTATGAGTGGGAAGAGCTCGTGTATAGATTATGTGCCTCAGAAGATGACGGCCTGCACGATATCGGAGTCCGTGAATTGAAAATTTTGCAACAGCTTTGCCCTAATTGCCTGGTGTTTAAGGATTTTGTCTAGTCCCTGCCGTAGTAGGCGCTATCATGATGCTGACTGATAAATGGCGCGACACTGGTGTTTTCAATATGGAACAGTTCGACCCGGAGGTGCTTCTCAATGTATTAGAGCCAACGGGACTGCCTACCGACGTGGTTGATGGTGGCGAATGGCCGGAGCTTTAGACCATATCCGGAAACCGTAAAGAACGCAGTGACGGCGTATATGTTACTCACTGTTGAGGTTTGAGCTTCTACAGTCAGAATATGTGGAACTGACGCTGTTAGAATACGCCTCTTTCAGTTGGCGGAATTTCGAGATCTGTTGATCCAGTTCGGCAAACCCGCCCATAGCGGGCAGGTGCCACCATTTGGCCAACAATTTTGCCCATCTGCGCATATCTAGCACAACCCCGCTGCTATTGAGCTGTTGATGACAGCAGCATTAAGATCCGGCAGAACCATTTGTCGGTGGCAGGCGCCGCAGGTTGTACCGTCCTGTACTTTTGTCCAAAGCACCAGGTTTTCTGAATCACACCAGTCGCAGCACCAGAAGTAATAATCATCATTCAGTCGTATTTTCATCTCAATTGCCCTCCTGTCGTTTTTCTTTCATCATACACAACGAATATTACAATCTCGTGAAGGTCAGATAAATTCTTTGTGAATTATTGATATTTATTGATCGGATGTAGCGTAAGAACAGAAGGGTGAAATGGAGATTTAACAGACTGTTTTCCTAGCTGTAACATTGCTGTAACAATAGTCTGATATTGTATGAGAGCATTTAGCAACAAAAATTCAAGGAGGAACATTCAATGTTCAAGAAGTCAATCCTGACCGCAGCACTCCTGATGGTCACCGTCGTAGCCGCTCACGCTGAAAAAGTCACCGTGGACGCTAAAATCAAGAAGTACGACTCCGCCCCCGGCGTTGCCGGCAACCTTGGCAGCATCGGTTCAGACAGCCTCAACAACCTGATGACCTACTGGGCGGAAGGATTCAAAAAGAAATACCCGAATGCCAATATCCAGATTGAAGGCAAGGGTTCTACAACAGCACCTCCAGCCCTGATTGCCGGCACCGCCCAGCTTGGCCCGATGTCCCGTGAAATGAAGAGCTCGGAAATCGAAGAATTTGAAAAGAAACATGGCTTCAAACCGACAAAAATCGGTGTAGCACTTGATTCCCTCGCAGTCTTCGTCAACAAGGACAACCCGATCAAAAGCCTGTCCCTCGATAAGGTTGATGCGATCTTCTCAAAAACCCATAAACGTGGTGCCACTGACGTTACCACCTGGGGCCAGCTCGGCGTAACCGGCAAACTGGCCGCTATGCCGATCAGTATTTACGGCCGCAACTCGGCATCCGGCACCTACGGTTATTTCAAAGAGCACGCTCTGGGCAAAGGCGACTTCAAAAACAGCGTCAAAGAGCAACCAGGTTCCGCCTCAGTTGTTGAAGGCGTTGCCAAGGATCTCGGCGCCATCGGCTACTCCGGCATCGGCTATGCCACCTCCGGCGTCCGCGCGGTACCGCTTTCCGACAAAGAAGGGGGCAAAGTTGCCGAGGCCACCTACGCCAACGTGCTGAACGGCTCCTACCCGATGAGCCGTATGCTCTACATCTACGTCGCCAAGAAACCGGG
>CAIMXI010000106.1 GCA_903845365.1 uncultured Geobacteraceae bacterium
CGTAACTTCAAAAGAAGAATTGAAGGAGCGGATACTCAAAGGAATAGCTGAAATCAATGAAGCACCAGTTCCATTCCGTTGGAAGAAATTCGACCTGGAACTGGCCTGATTTGTAATGCTATTTATGAAGCGAACTACTAGGATCTCCTGTTGGATGGTTGTGGATCAACAGAGTCACCGCAGCTGAGCTGAGCAGTGCCGATTTTAGGACTTCTCTAACATGGACCACCGATTGATCAACACTCCCAACAGATACCCTGTCCAGACAGATGATGCGATTCTTGCCATCAAGATGGAGACACAGAAAATGCTCCTTCGTTTCGATCACGAGATCCTTGAACATCTCGAATACCTGCTGTGGTGAGTTAAACCGGTCAGTGGTGATATAGGCTGGCATGTTCTCCCTGATAACCTCTCTGCTGTAGACCGGCCTCATGACCCGCATACGTAGAGTCTTTGTGAGATAATCCGCGCCATACTCCTGGAATAGTTCCTTCATTTTCATAAAATGCCCCCTTTTAGCGAATGCCGATAACAATCGCTAAGCTGAGCAGAGCGACTATTGCCGGGAATAACCACCGGGTGTACGATGGTTTAAATCTGTTTCTACGAATCCGATTGTTTCGTGGTGGTTTGACATCCACTCCGATAAGAGTGTAACGGCAGCTTGGTGACATTGACATTGGACCCTCCAATGGAAACGCCCTTGGTCAGTGATGAACAAGGGCGTTTCCCGTAGTTATGTGTATAGTGTGATGTACTGTGAATGGTGCGTACTCAGCAGCAGTTCGATTTGCACTCCAGTTTGGTGTAGCCAGCCCGCTCCTTCAGTACCTCGGGATAGACATCCGGGTACTGCTTTTTCAGCAACTTGCTGTCCACGATCATGCTCGGGGCAACTGACGACACAACAAGGTCAATGGTTTCACTTCTCCCCTTGAAAATAGGCCCTGTGAACTCCAACAGCCCTTCGCGGATACCCCGCATTCTACGATCTGCTTCGTAGCGGATATCATTCAGCTCAATAAACTTGTTCGCCATCGCCTCGATTTCCGGTGGCAACTCCACTTCCGGTAGTGCCATTGCCGGGCAGTCTGGTCGGTACGAACAATAGGAGCAGAGGAAAGAAGTAGACGTACTCGGCTCCTCGGTTCCCGCCAGGCATTCCAGCATGTTCAATCCTCTATTACACAGGTAGTTGAACAGTGTTTCGTTGTAGTCGAACCCATTGAACTGGTGGACAGCACCGGCGTTCAGGTCGATTGCCAGTATGGAGCCGCCGAGCTTACCTACAGGATATTTTAAGCGTAACAGCCCTAACTGGAAGTTAAGTTGGTCGATCCATGTGGAGTACGGCTCATCAGGAATAGTGCTGACAGATTTGACTTCAATGACATGGAGTTGCGGTTTCCCATCGAAATCCGCGTAGAAGAGAAAATCAATGTGCGCTTTCAACGGATGGTCAGGATGTACTACTTCCACCTGCGTGTCGTACAAATGTTTCACCCCGGCAGCGGTAAACATGTTATCGAGCAGAATCTCTGCAACATGGCCTCTGCTGAAGCGCATCATGGTGTTGAAGTCCGGTTCAGAAGGATCTTGCTTCTGTAGATAGACCTTCCTGGCACAACTCCCGACATCGCTGGAACCGATGTACTGGGTTCGATCCCCCAGTTCGGCACTTTTACTCTTGTTCAAGGCGGCTATAGCCGTTTCAAAGAATGGTATGAGATCCATTTGTTTCTCCTTTCAATAGTTTGTCCTTAGTTAGATTCGCTCCTATGACGCTAGTTCCTATGACAAGATGTTCCCTATGACTAGACGTTTCTGAATTTGTATGTCCAACGCTTATGTTCCGACGACCAGCGGAAACCTGTCGATTTCAGCAACTCCTTCTCATTGAAAGAACTGGCAGAAATGGTGCCCTCCTCACCATCAATACGAATGTCATACGGGATATGCTTTCCTTCCAGCAGGTCGATTACCTGCAATGCAGCATCATTATTTATTTGCCCACTTGCTATTCCATCTGGCGGCTCCAGCCAGTCAACATCGTCATCCTCAAATGGTATAACCTCGGGTGCTACATCAGGTACAACCGGTTCAGGTACTGGTGCCACCGGGGGCCGTGTTGCTTTGCTTGGTGGCGGTTCTGGTGGTTGCTGTTTCTTGACGATCGCCAGGTGCAGCTTGTCAGGCTCGACTCTGGTACAGTCAGTTTCAATGATGTCGCCGTTTGATAGCTCGAAACCGGCACCCAACTCTTCCGGGGAATATACACCATGGATATTGAATGCCTTTCGGAGTGCCTGCGATTCCGCAACCTTCTTCAGCATGGTTTCCGGCTTCTCGGCCCAAAACTTGGTTGGAATACCTTCAGATGTCTTCTGGCAGTATTCGTTATAGGCAACCTGCACCGTGAACGGCTTGGGGCTGTCCTTACGCCAGACTGAGCATTCTGCGACAAGTTGCTGTTTCAGCTTCCACTGACCGCCCTCTAGCACCGGAGTTTCACGAATGTTGGCCACCGTCTCTATTCCGGCGAACTGGTTTGTACGATGCGCAATAGAGAGGAAACCGTCGCGCCCGACCATCGGTTCGACTTTGTTGACCCACTTGTCGTTTACCCTCTGATGGCGGTTGACGAAAAATATCTCTTTTGTGATCGGGCTCAGACACAACTCCCGTGCTACCGAAAAGCAGTAGGCCTGTTCCGCTTTGCTGGCTCCCCGTGGGAAGAACTGTGACTCGATGACTGCCATCTGCTCTTTATCGAAGTCAATTTTTGCCAATGCTGTACTCATAAGATTCTCCTTTCGTAGTTAATACTTCTGATTAGGGTTAGACTGCTTGATCATAGATCGTGTTCAACAACTTCTGGTTCCTCACCACCTCCTCTGCCTTTAAATTGGTACAGCCCTAAACAATGATGGTACGGACAGTTCTGTGTGGTTAATGTGGTTCATTCATGGAGCTACCCGTTTCAGCCGATTGGAATCTACGTCAATTGTGTAGTCGTTGGTTTCAAGGATTGCCCAGAGACGCCGCACGATGTAGTGCAGGTCTTGAGCGTCGGATAAACCGATTTCATACTCGACAATGGTACCGGTAACGACTTCCAGGCTTCTTATTGCTCCCGCAACAGCCTGAAGAACTTTGCGGTCGATATGTCCTTCCGGTGAATGTCTCAAACTCATAGTTACTCCTCCGTATAATCAGGTAGTTAAGTGTTGAACCCTTTTAAACGCACGAATCCCGCGGCTGCAGATATGTAGCTGGATAAAAGATGAATACACGGCGTATGTGATGAAAGTTAGGTTGTGGGAAAAACTACTGATTACTGATGGGGGATACGATACTGCGGACTGTTGCACCTTCTGAAGAGTTAGCTGTGAATCCTGTTCAGTAGCAGGCATTCTCGGTTACCAATGTTGCCGAATACATATTTGCTATCATGTGGGTGCCCTGC
The DNA here is from genome assembly GCA_903845365.1 of uncultured Geobacteraceae bacterium. Taxonomy (GTDB): domain Bacteria; phylum Desulfobacterota; class Desulfuromonadia; order Geobacterales; family Pseudopelobacteraceae; genus JACRCG01. Next base: position 3,470 of record CAIMXI010000106.1, read on the forward strand.
CTGTTCAATCTCCTTTTCCAGCCAGTCGCTACGCACACGTAGATTCGGTGCATGAATAAACGCAGGCTCCATGAATTGAACCGCATCACAGGTGATAAACCTTTTGGTGCGCGGGTGCGGTTCATAAAAGTACAGCCAGTCCTTTTCGTACTGGAGACCCAGCAGGCAATGCCGTTCGTACCGACTACTATGTACGCAGACCAATACGGCGCCCCCACGCTCAAGGCACTTGATGATTTCACTGGTAGGCCTCAGATGTACCTGGTTGCCATAGATATATGAGGATTCAACAGCAAACTTATCAAAATGTTTCTCACGGTAGCAACTTAGCCAGTGACCCATATCCATAATGGCTCGACTGGTTGTACCTCGCGCGGCCTGGTGATCGAGACTGTCCCTATAGACTCGACGTACGACATACGGTGGGAGTTGCCCTCTCCTGAACAGGTAGCACAGCGCATTGATGAGCGAGGTCGGCACGCAGTCATATCCTGTTGCTTGTTGCCTAAATGGTACTTTCATTTAACTCCCCTTTCCTAAAATGTGAAACTCTACATGTGTGATGCATCTTGCTGGGCTGATGACTACCACCTCCTTTCTGTTGATACACCACGGACGGACACACGAGCAATAACAGAGACATAAACACGCAACACCAGAACGCATCACACAACACACGCAGACAAGCCGATACATAAGGCGAACTTCGAGGGCATATCAGGTTACCGGTATCGGAAACCCTCTCGATGATTTTCGCGTGTCCTGTATTGTACTTTCTGTGAAGTCCTTATCAAAGGAGTTGCACTGTAAGGAATGTGGTTAGTCTTCGTAAGTTTAAAGCGGGAATACGGGTGTGCTGTGTGTGGTTGGCTTGTTTCTGAGTCAGTTTGTCGGTGTTATGACTTGTGGTGTTCACAAGTTGCGCCATTATAGCAATAATATCACAAAAATCGTCTGATATCAAGCATTTATATCATGTTTATTACATTTTTTCTTTAAATATTGAGTAAATCAGCGATAAATGGTGGGAAGGCGTTAGAAAAGCCTCTTTTGGGCGGTATATGGTGAGTTTGATGGGTATTTAGTGATAATCTGCGGTTATTTGCGTCTCTTCTTCAACTTCAGCAGCTTGCCGTTCCAGCACATCTGGAACCAGAATCACGCTGATATAGCAACTCTTTTCGGAAAAAGAAAAAGCGAAGGCCGCGCTTATACTCGCGGCGTTCGCAGAGGCAAAGAAAGAAATGATTGATGATTCCGATTAATTAAGGACAACATACGATTGTCTATAAAATGATCCTGCTTATGCAGGCCCTACTTCTTTTTCGCTGGTGCCTTAGCTTTGGGAGCTGCCTTTGCTGCTTTTACTGGTTTAGCGTTCAGATCTTTGAGTGTTTTACCAGGAGCGAATTTGCCGTTTGTTTTCTCGGCAATCTTCATTGGTTTGCCGGTCTGTGGGTTCCTGCCTGTACGAGCCGCACGGGTAACGGCACTGAATGTACCAAAGCCCACGAGAGCAATTTTGTCACCAGCTTTGAGAGCGGCTGTAGTTGCGGCAATGAATGAGTTTAGAGCCTTCTCCGCCTGTACCTTGGTTAGTTCAGCACCTTCTGCTATTTTTGCTACGAGTTCCGACTTGTTCATAAACCCTCCTTAAATGATAGTTTTCAGGTATATATACGCTAAAACAGCTAAAGTCTACTATTCAACGAGCAGTGTTACGGACATATTCCAAAAAAGATTTCAACATCCCATCGGTACAACCTCAATTTTATTATAAACCCGGCCTTTATTCCTTGCCAGGACTGGTCAACATATCAAAGATGCTCGCAAGGCCCTCTGGAAGGCCATGAAACAGGCAGAGCAATCGACGCTTCGTACAGCAAGTGAAGTTATGTATGGTGAGGACCCTGGAAAATGCTCTGGGGAAGATGCCTGAGGCGCTGCCGATGGCGGCGTGATAGTTAGGACGGCTGAAGGAGCGGCTGGCTGATGTCGGTCGCTCTTATCCTGCCATGTTCGGATAATATATCTGGCATTGATATATCTTTCAAAAAAGTGGACAATGCCTATCAGAGATTCTAACCGATGAATCATTATATTGGGAATATGACCATGTGTGGAAAAATTCTATAAGACAGTAATATGAATGCCAAGCTGTTTTGGTAATTAGTGAAGGTCTCCGTAAAATGCCGCTATAATCAGTTCTTCTAAAAAAGGAGGAGCCGTGGATAACTATTCATCGCCAAAGTGGATTTGCAAAAGGTTCCTCCTCTTTCTGTTTGCCTTTACAATATTACTCAACCCTCAACATGCCTACGCTGGTCGAACCGTCAAGGCCGGCGTATACAACTTCAAGCCGATGGTCTATGCCGAAAAGGATGGTTCCGCCCACGGTTTCTTCGTGGATATCCTCAACCATGTAGCGAAAAAAGAAAACTGGGCTGTGCAGTACGTTCCCGGCACTTGGCAGGAGGGACTGGACCGTCTCAAGAACGATCAGATCGACCTGATCCTTTGTGCTGGCTATACCGAGGCACGCGATAAATACATGGATTTTCCGAAAGAGTTTTTGCTTCTGGACTGGGGGACCATTTACAAGTCGAAAGGCTCATCCATAAATAATATCTTCGATCTTGAAGGCTCGACAGTCAGTGTACTCAAGGGGAGTGAGTATCCTGCCGGTTTTAAAGAGCTCGCAAAACAATTTCATATACATGTCACTATTAAGGAGATGGGTCAGGCCAGTGAGGTGCTTGCATCTGTGCTCACCGGAACTGCCAATGCTGGTGTTGCTTCTAATCTTTCCGGAATATTGAACAAAGCTTGGCAGGAGGTGGAACGAACGCCAATAATTTTCTCGCCTATCAAGTTGGGATTCGCTGTAAATGAAGGTAAGAACGGCGATCTGATCTCGGTGCTTGACAGGGAAATTGCCGCACTGAAGGCAGACCCGTCATCGGTTTATTACCAAGAACTTGAACACATGTTGGGTAATAAAGAACATGTGATACCGAAGGAGGCGTACTGGGTACTAGCCGCTGTTGTGGCCGCACTGCTCCTCGCAATCGCATTCATCGTTCTCCTAAGGCGTCAGGTGAAGGTAAAAACTGAACATCTTGAGGTTGAGATTGACGAACGCAAAAAGACGGAAGAGGCCTTACGAGAAAGTGAATTTCGCTGGAAATTTGCATTGGAAGGAGCCGGGGACGGAGTCTGGGATTGGAACATTCAGACCGGCGAATCGTACTACTCACAACATTACAAAGAAATGCTCGGGTTTGCAGAGAATGAAATCGGTAACACATCTGATGAATGGTTGAAGCGTATTCACCCAGAGGATGCCCCTGGGGCGATGACTTCATTGCAGCCGTATCTTGATGGCAAAACAGGGTCTGCTTCGGTTGAATTTCGTATGTCGTGCAAGGATGGTAGCTGGAAATGGATACTTGGCCGGGGAATGGTAGTTAGCCGTGACAGCGATGGAACTCCTTTGCGTATGATTGGCACAAATACCGACATCACTAATCGCAAGCTAGAAGAAGAGCAGATGAAAAGCCTTACTCAGCGCCTCCTGTTAGCCACTACATCAGCCCACCTTGGGGTTTGGGATTGGGACGTCCGTGATAACACAATGATGTGGGATGAGCGAATGTTTGAATTGTACGGTGTTACTCGGGAAACTTTCCCCAGCAGCATCGATGCATGGCTGAATGGACTGCATCCTGAAGACAAGGAGACTGCAATTGCCGAATGTCAGGCCGCTTTGAAAGGAGAAAAGCAATTTGACACCATCTTCCGCGTCCTCCATCCTGACGGAACGGTGAAGCATCTCAAGGCTGCCGGTTTGGTGATACGGGGGACAGATGGTAATGCAGAACGTATGCTTGGCATCAATGCGGATATCACCGAGAGCAAACATGCTGAACAAAAATTGCTGGAGAGTGAAGAACGCTTCAAGAATATGTTCCGGCACCATAGCGCCGTGATGCTGCTGATAGAGCCTGAAACCGGCGAAATCATCAATGCAAATCTGGCTGCCGAAAAATTCTACGGGTACTCTCACGAAGAGTTGCTGTCTATCAACATCAGCCATATCAATACCCTCACTCCCGAGCTTATTGCTGCAGAAAGGCAAGCAGCTATTGAAGAACAGCGCAATTATTTTATTTTCCAGCACAGACTTTCTGATGGCGAGATCCGAACGGTGGAAGTGTATTCAACCCCAATCAGGGTTAATAATTCAACTCTACTTTTCTCTATTATTCAGGACATCACCTCTCGGAAACGTACCGAAGAAGAAAAGCAGGCCCTCGAACAGCAATTCCAGCATACGCAGAAACTGGAAAGCCTTGGTGTGCTGTCAGGTGGTATCGCCCACGACTTCAACAACATTCTTGCGATCATCATGGGGTACTGCAACCTGACAGAGATGGATTACGACACCGCTCCGAAGCACATCCCCATAATAGAAAAAGCCGCAGAACGTGCCGCCGGACTCTGCCGCCAGATGATGGCCTACGCCGGAAAAGCCACTCTCACCAAAACTCTGGTCGTTATGTGGGTGCTGGTTGATGATGTGTTAAGTTTGCTGAAAGCGAGCATTGCGCCGAATGTGGTGATCAAGACCAGTTATGCAGCAGATATTCCCACCTTGACTGGGGATTCAGGCCAACTCAGGCAGGTGATTATGAATCTTATCATCAACGCCTCCGAGGCTATCGGCGAGAATCAGGGAGTCATAAATGTATCGCTGGCAAGGGCAGAGATAACAGGGAAAGCATCGCATAAGGATTATAACGGCAAGATCATACCGGCGGGCCAGTATATTTGCCTGGAAGTAGCAGATAATGGATGCGGCATGAATGATGAGAACATACAGCGAATCTTCGAGCCGTTCTACACTACCAAATTCACCGGGCGCGGGCTTGGAATGTCAGCGGTACTCGGAATAATTAAATCACATGCCGGTGCGTTGCAGACCTTCAGCAAGCCAGGTCATGGCACAACCATCAAGGTATATCTCCCCGCTCCAAAAAGCGAGAATGCCGAAAATGTCGGCCAAACCACATCCGCACCTCTCGCTCCATGGCGAGGAAGCGGCACAATACTGCTGGTGGAGGATGAAGCTCAAATTCGGGATATCGCAAAAGAAATGCTCGGGATATTCGGATTCTCCGTTTTAGAAGCAGTGAATGGTAAGGAAGCGTTGGAGATTTTCCAGAGAAATGCCGCAGAGATCACCCTCGTAGTGACCGATATGGGGATGCCAGTAATGGATGGCTATGAATTGTTCTCTGAACTAAAAAAGTTGAACCCTGAACTGCCGATAGTCGTTTCCAGCGGTTATGGTGATGCCGAAGTCAGTGCTCGGATAGGGAGTGACAATATAGCAGGAATAATCAGCAAACCTTACAACCCCAGTCAGCTGAGAGAGGTACTGAAGAGGGTTGTCAATGGCTCACATTAAAGACTTTTCGCGTTCCTAAAGCCAGCCGATATTAATACATAACAGGTAGGAGGAGTGAAATCGATGCTCTTTCCTTCACTAAAGAAGAAAAAGTACCACGGAATACTTCTCGACGTACCTTTGGACAACGATGACAGATGTCAGCGGTGCGGTGGAGCTTGCTGCCGCTCGTTTACAGCTATTGATATCAGTTGGGAAGAATACCAACGGCTCGAAAAACTGGGAGCCAAGCGTCTGCAATTATCTCTATTTGGCCCTCATAAGTTGGAGATTGACGCTGGATGCGAGTTTCTGATAGAGGGCAGCTGTTGCATCTATGAGGCAAGACCCGATATATGTCGTCGATTTATCTGCTCAGAAGCATGAATAAGACTGCCAACAGAATTTGGTATTAACATAACTGGTAGCAGGTTAAAGTGATTCCAAGGAGAGATGATCAATGGCCAGCATTTTAGTCGTAGATGATGAAGAAAGTATCAACAAAGGTGTTGAGCGATCATTAACTACGGAGGGACATCAAGTAATCTGTGCGGTCAATGGTAAAGAGGCCTTAAAGATCATTGCAAGTCAGACCATTGACCTGGTGATAGCAGACATTCTAATGCCTGAAATGGATGGATATGAGCTGATACTAAAGCTCCGCAAACATCCTAATCCGCCTAAG
>CAIMXI010000107.1 GCA_903845365.1 uncultured Geobacteraceae bacterium
ACTTGCCATCCCGGCGATCATACCAGTGATGTCGGCAGTACCGGATCACAAGCGGAACAGGCAATTGACTGCCTGATATGTCATTCCAGCAAGTATGACTTCAGCAAAAGAAAGCCCGTCAAGGATAAAGAAGGTAAAGTTGTCATGACCCAGGATCGCAGTACAGAGGCGGCATCCAGCATTGGCAGGCCAACCATCAAGAATTGTATGGTATGCCATGAAGCCGCCGGCGGTGGTGCGATGATCAAACGGGGATTTTCAATGGCTAAGGAAGCGGAGGTACATGTATCCAAAGGTATAATTTGTGTTGATTGCCATAAGGTTAGCAATCATAAATTCCCCACTGGCCGTGATCCCAACAACTGGGCTCATGACGGCATCTACATGACCTGTACAGGTGAATGCCACAACTCCACGCCACATACTGATGCTGACTACAACAGGCACACTGCCAAAATCGCCTGCCAAACCTGCCATATTCCGAAAACTGGTGGTGCCTTTTCCAAAGACTTCACCAAATGGGAGAAACAATCCAACGGTTTTTATGAACCGTCAACCTTGAAACGCGAGGTAAATGAAACCGCCCCTGTGTACGCCTGGTATAATCTGACTGTCAAAAACACGCCACAGTTCATTGGGCCAAAGGGGAGCAGAACAGATGGAAAAAGTAAGATTTACCCCTTCAAGATTTTCCAGGGTAAAGCATATTTCAATAAGAAGAACGGGCAACTGTTGTCAATGGACTTTGCACCACCTATTGCAAATGGTGACTCTCTGGCCGGTGTAGCCTCAGCCGCTAAAATACTCGGCATTAAAGAGTATGAACCGGTTCCCGGATGGCAGACAATCTACTTTGGAAGTAATCACCAGGTGTCACCAAAGAATAAGGCACTAAGCTGTGCCAACTGTCACGCGCTCAATGGTGTACTTAATTTCAAAGAATTGGGATACGGCCCTAAGGAAGTAGAGAAACTTACTAATCCAGAACTCTATTTTGAAAAACTGCTTAAAATGCAGCAGGATAATGAATAGTCTCCTGAAATAAACACTAGCACTACTGCTGAGGAGTGAAAAACACGCCTTATCTTTTGCAGAATATGCGCCATTAATATTGATAATACTCTTGTCACCGGAGGGAGGTATTAAAGTGCCATGTGAATTAACCGAATATTGCCAGTTTTTTGCTGACAAAATGAAATCTTTTCCCAAGTCAGCAGAATACATAAAACTGAAATTGTGTCTTGGTGATTATGCTTCTTGCAACAGGTTCAAAATTTATAAAGAGTTTGGTAAAGGAAACATCCCGCATGGACTCGATCCTGATGATACTGAAGAAGTGCAAAAAATTCTACTATGCCTGCGAAAAAAAGCAGCTACTTAAGGATGAACAGATGAAAAGCGGCTTGTAATTACATAAACAAAGACGTCTCAGTGTGAACAATTTACTTAGCAACTGTAAGTGCTTGAGACTAAAGGAGATGCTATGGAGAAATTTCTGGCAACAGTGAAGGAAACGGTCAACCCTGCAACTCAACCTGTAGGAGTCAATCTGGTGCGGGACGCATCTCTGATCGAGGGGCTCAAAATCAAGATTCGTGGCAAGCAACTGGCTGTTTGCCAACAGATTGCCTATAGCCGGATGTACTCGTGGTCAACCTGGGCAGATGCTGAATCTGGTCACTGCGCTGTTGGAACGGCCTGCACTGGCATGATTGAACCTCCTCAGCGAATTATGAATGGTTCGGTCAATACGGGCGTATACCAGGAAACGGAGCAGGCTGCTGTTGCCATGCAGAAGTTAATGCCGCGTGTCAAGACTGGTGTAGCTGGAGTGTTGACGTATCCGCTTGCGCGTCCGTTTAACGGAATTTCTCCCGATCTTGTCGTGATCTACGTTAATTCGGCTCAGGCAATGCGTTTTATACAGGCTTTCCTTTACCAGCAAGGAGGTGAGTTTGTCATGAAATCATCGGGAGATGCCGGTGTCTGCTCCCGAGCCGTTGCTCAGGTCTCTCTAACCGGAGAACCGACGGTTGAAATCCCCTGTATGGGTGACCGGCGCTTTGCCATGACTCAAGATCATGAAATGATAGTCGGCATTCCCTTTACGTGGTTGGAACGAACTGCTGAAGGGCTTGCGGCAACTCACAAGGCGGGAATAAGGTATCCGATCCCATTCCAGATCCCAGCCAAATGCGATTTACCACTGGAGTATACTACCGGCGAACAGGATAGATATGTTCCATGATAATGAAAGGCCCGTACAGACAAAATGCGATAATTTGAGTGCTACTCACTCGATATCTGAATTACAGGAGAAATAATGAAACCGTTTCGCACACTATTGATGACGTTCACACTGCTTTGTATGTACGGTCCTTTTTCAGCATTCGCTGTAACTGATCACTCGACGCTTGTCACAGGCACCTTTAAAACCGGTGAAGAGGTTACGAAGGTTTGTCTCAAATGCCATGAAAAACAAGCCAAGGATTTCATCAAGACTACGCACTGGACATGGAAAGGAACTCCCAACCACCTTAGAGATCAAGAGAAACGTAGTGAAGAATATGGCAAGGCGAATATGCTTAATGCGGTCTGCACCTCCATCGAAGGGGGCAAGGACGGAGTCGTGCATGAACAATGTTCGAAATGCCACGCTGGATACGGATGGTCCGGCAATAAATTTGATTTCAGCAACACAGGAAAAGTTGATTGTCTGGTCTGCCATGCCCAGAAAGGTAATTACGCAAAAGTTATCGGTGGGAATGTTGATACAAAAGCAATGGAGAAAGGTGCCATGAATCTTGATCTGGCAGCTCAGAGTGTTGGCGCTCCGACGCGTAATAACTGCGGCTATTGCCATTATTATGGTGGCGGAGCAGATTCGGTAAAAGTACCCGGCATTGAATCAACTTTGGAAAAGAAAGATCGCAAGCTTGATGTCCACATGGGCACTAAAGTCAGTGGTGGCAAGGATATGGCCTGTCAGGCATGTCATACAACAAAGAACCATAAAATATCCGGGGCATCCAGTATGACCGCCCATTATGAGGAACGAGTCAACTGCGAGAACTGCCACAGTGGTATTAAAGCTCCACATCAAAAATCAAAGAACGGTGCCATCATTGTAAAACATGCCGGATCAGTAGCTTGCCAAACCTGCCACATCCCATATTTTGCACGTTCTCAGGCGACAAGGATGGAATGGTACTGGTCTGACGCCGGTAAGGATCTCAAAATTGAAGAGCAGTTTGACAAAGAAACCTATGTAAAAAAGATGGGACGCTTTGTCTGGGGAATGAACGAAAAACCGGTGTATGCTTGGTATAATGGCACCATTGACCATTACATGAAGGGAGAGGTTATCAAAGATCCTTCGCAGGCGGTTGTCATCACAAAGCCTGTCGGAAACATCAATGATAAAACTGCCAAAATATATCCATATAAACTCTTCAAAGGTGATCTCCCCATGGATTCAAACTTTAAGTATTTGAGTATATTCCA
>CAIMXI010000108.1 GCA_903845365.1 uncultured Geobacteraceae bacterium
ACTATTGTGGCTCGATCAAGTATCCATTTATATTGTCCATCCTTAGTCAGCAACCTGTATTCATTTTCATGCAATGGGTTGCGCCCCTCAAGATGGTCATTGATTGACTTCCATGCTCGTTCTCTATCATCCGGGTGAATAAGGTCTGTCCATTGATTGGTTGAAAAATCAATTTCACTTAAAGTATAACCAAGCATCTCAGCCCATCGTTCATTCCGAACGACCTCACCAGTTTCCACGTTCCAGTCCCAGAACCCTAGTTGGCTCCCCTCCAATACAAACCGCAACTGTTCAATGTTTTGCAGCAACATTTCCTCTGTACGTTTGCGCTCGGTGATGTCTCTTGAAATACCCACCAGACCAATCGGTTGGCCATCCGATCCAATAATCGGAGCCTTCACCGTGTTCAGTATAAGACTTCCGGTAATCGGAGAGTTCACCTGTTCATCGACATGTACTGGTACTCCATCAGTAATAACTATTTGATCAAATTTACGGGCTGCTACAGCAATCTCATGATCTAAAAAATCAAAGTCAGACTTACCAATCTGCTCATTTTCTGGAAGTCCGATAAATTTCTCTGCTGCCTTGTTGCAGCCGATATAGATTCCATTGCAGTCCTTGAAGTAGATGAGGTCAGTCGTAGAATCTATCACTGAACGCAGAAGCGCCTTTTCATCCAATAACAGTTTTTCCGCTTGTTTGCGACCAGTAATATCCTGAATAAAAGCGACGCATTGCCCACCATCAAAAGGCTGATACTGAGTGTTCACTTCTACGTCAAACAGGGTTCCATCCTTACGGCGATGTCTGGACTCAAAATGATCCTGCCCGGTCTCTTTGATTTTTCGTATCCGGATAGCTGTATCCTCATCCCTCTCCAATCCCTCAAGATCGTGGATACCCATGGTAAGCAACTCTTGTTCGCCATAACCGCTCATCTGACAATAGGCTTCATTAACCTCCAGGAGCCGCCCCTGCATATCGGCCAGCCAAAATCCGCAGATGGCTGTTTGAAGAATGATACTGCGCCGTTCCCGACTCTCTTGTAATCGTTTGTTCTGTAACCCCTGTTCAGCCAGCATTTGAGTGAGGCCATGGATGAAGTTCAGATTTTTCTGCAGAGTCACCTCTGAAAAGAGCGGCACTTTACGCAACGCCTCAAGGTATTCGTTTTCGTTAAATCCGTACTGACTGGCCTGTGCGATAAAAAAAGCCTCTTCATGCGACTCGCTGAAATGCTGGCCGGTCAGTACGTTACCGAGATGTTTGTCCTCAACAATGATAGGTAATATCGAGTGCCTGAGACCTAACGGGCATTGGTAGACCGTTTCGGCACGCTCTCCAAGATGAGCCTTTATCTGCTTGTCGCATTTAAGGCATATATTTTTTGTTATCGGGTTCATGTGGTGGAATTTGGCGCAGATATCCTGCCATACCATATCGACGAGGATAGAGCCTTCGATGTCAACTATGGCGGTCGGCATGGTGCTTATTTGATCCAGTGAGACAACTAATTCTTGAAGTCTGGGAATATCAAGGAGTTCTTTAAGTGAGTAGTTCATTTAATACCCCCCATCGTTTGAGCTTGTAAATGTGAACACTGTTATACCGGATGTTCCCTTTTAATAAAATCGAGATTCTGCCTATATTATCCTTTATTATCAACATATTATCGGCTATCTGTCAGCTTTTTCTTAGTGGTTACAATTATCCCCTTGCTCGGCAGTGTGTCAGGTAAACGTACATTCGC
>CAIMXI010000109.1 GCA_903845365.1 uncultured Geobacteraceae bacterium
GTCCCTGGCTCCATTGTGTAACCTAGTGCTTCGAGAAGATCAGGAAGAAAGCGTCGCTGCAAGGCAATGATATCTTCTGGTGACTTAGCCCGTTCCATCTGTCCACGCACAGCAAAATATTCACGACTGAGACGCCCCAATTGGTGATAAGGGGGCTTTGTGCCCTGTTCTTCTTCCTGGCGCTCCCATGTCGCAAACAGGTTTCGGAGGTCGTTTTCAAGAATAGTCACAAGGTAGTGGTGAGTATAAAACTCGTTCTCGTTCGATATGCCGGTGAGGTTCAATGCCATTAGCCTTCTCCTCTCAGAACGGCAACAACCCTGATGTAGGGCGTTTCTTCCGTAAGCATGGTATTTTCAAGCCACTGCAGGTATTCAGCAAATATTCGATCTATCTCCCTCTGACGCTGAGACTTCTTGTCCTGACTTTTTCGGTCTTGCAAGCTTTGAAGGAACTCAAACTCTAGCTGCTGATTGTGACGATTCCGAAGTTTTTCCAGCGACTTCAACTGTTCATTCAGTTTTGGATCGATTATAGCCTCAAACTCCTTCCGGCGTTGCTTCATCCACTGGATGCCCTTTCCAATCGCTTCAGGGAGGAGCTTCTCAAGAACAGCGGTCGGTATTGAATCACTTCGATTTGGATATTTCACCGTCCCAAGGCTGGTGCGCTTGATTACGTCCTCAAAGGTCTCTATCGAAGTATATTTCCCCTTGTCGAAACAGACACCAAACCAGTTGTGAATAATCGGGTGGCTCTTGCGATTAGGAATTAGTCCGGAGAGAACATATATGGCTTCACTATTGGCGAGTTTTCCAGGCAGTGTGATAACTGGTGCCTGCTGACGCCCGAATGCCGCCAGAAGCTTATCATTGACCCACTGCATGACAGGATGCTGTTCCCACAACAACTGTATGCGCGGCCATGTATGGTCTTCGCTTCGAGTACGGCGAATCTCCTCCATGATAGCCTTTCGGTCATTACAGAGGATGAATTGACCGGTTTCCGGCCACACTTCAGGAGGCAATGGCTTGAAGCGCATTTTAAGTTCATCAGGCGGGGTCAGGTTGACCGTATGGGTGATGTCATCAAACTCGGCTTGAAGTGGTTGGTTACGCCTTATGTAATCCACAGCGTCTTTTAAATAGGACAGGTCATCTCCAAAGAGTGAAGGCATCTTCTTACAAGCCACCTGTACTTCATTACCCTTGGGGATTTCCATATCTTCCATGAGAAGTCCAAGCGGGTCTTTCGGAACCTGCTTAAGACGTGCCTCAAAATCATCAGGAGTATCGCCTTCCTCCATCGCCACTGCTGTGAATAGTTCTTCCTGCTCAATATCGAAAACCCCCATCAGAGCAGACGGATCACCGATATTTTTTACAGCCATTTCATCCTTCTGAATGAGCAGTTCGAGGATGCGGTTGTCACCCTTGATTTTTTCGGTGTCACTTTCAGTAATCATATAGACAATCTGAGGTTCGCGTTCCTGCCCGTAGCGGTCTATACGCCCGTTACGCTGCTGGAAGACCATCAGTGACCACGGAATATCGAAATGAATCATCCTGTGACAGAGGAAGTGAAGGTTAATACCTTCCGAGGCTACATCTGATGCCAGAACCAGGCGAAGCTTCGATTCATCCCTGCCGAACTCTTCAACTATATGCTGCTGGTCAATATCAGACAGACTACCGTGCAGTATGCAAATCTGCTCTTCTTTCAACCCAAGATCCTTGATGAGATTGGTCAAAAGGAATTTAAGCGTCTCTATACGTTCACTGAAAATAACCAGGCGGTCACGGGTATTCTTGCCGTTCCAGCCAAAGCCCTGCTTCGAGTCCTGGATAACCTCAAGGAGCTTCTGATACTTGGAAAAATCTTTCGGGGTGATGGCGTCAAGCAAACCAGCCAGATTTTCCATAGCTTCGATATCGGCTGAGTAGGCTGCTTCGTCCTCTTGCTTCATCCTTCGGATACGTTGACCAATTGTCTGCTGACAGGCGTTAGGACTTGAAAACAGCCCCTTTTCCAATGTGGTCTTAAAGAGCTTTCCTGCTGTGCGGCGCTGGTCAATCTTGGTGAACGTCAGCTTTGCAAACGCTTCAAAAGCATCCTCTTCCACCGGGGTGGCAGCACACTTTGCCACGGCCACTTTCCTTTCACGGAAAGACATCGCTACCTGCTCTTTAATATCCTTCTTGAAGCGTCGGATAAAAAGCCCCTGAATATCATCAGGCCCGTATTGTTCAGGATTAGCAATGGCCGTGGGGTTGAGCATATTCATCAAGCTGGCGAAAGATTTTGGCCTACCGTCGTGAGGAGTGGCTGAGAGCATGATCAGAGTATCTGAACGACCTGAAAGAAGCTTGGCTAACTTGGCCCTTTGGGAATGACCTCCGTCATTACCACGCTCCGCTACGTTGTGACATTCATCAATGACGATGATGTCCCAATAACACTTTTCCAGGTATGCACGATATTCATTGTCCTGCTTGAGGGTATCTATGGAGATGATGGACTTGTCGAAGTAATAAAAGGGATTGTGATTGGTCGGAATACGGGAACGGACACGTTGAATGCCAATCGAATCGAGTCTTACCAATGGAATGGTAAAACGGCTCCAGAGTTCTTTCTGGAACTGGGTCATCATACTCTTGACCGTCAGTACCAGAATGCGTTTGCCCTTGCCACGTTTAATCAACTCTGTGATGAGGACACCAGCCTCAATAGTCTTGCCAAGGCCAACAGCATCAGCGATCAGGATGCGTTGGCGGGGTTGTCTCAAGGCAAGTATTGCGGGATCAAGCTGATAGGGTACTTCGTCGCTCGCCCCCTGGTGTCCGATATAGAGATGTTCGTCAGTGGGTGGGGTTTGACGGAGAAGGCTCTCCATGAAAAGGATGGAATCCCGATAGCAGGTAGACGTATCGGCAACAAGCTTTGTGTCCGCAGGATCAAGCACTTCAATCTGGTCAATTTCCTCAAGAAAGATGGCTTCCTTGTCCTTGACCAATTCTGAAAGGCCAACAACAGATACAGCCTGCCTTCCAGTTGAAGTGCGATCTACTCGACGTATAAGCCATTCCGCGTCACGGATAAGCACCCTGGCACCGGGTGCAAGTATGTTAGAAGGAGGCATTATTGAGCCTTTCATTGCCTTGAATATTTGATTAAGTCTGAGTTTTGCTCCTGTTTTTTTCAGTGTTGCACTATCAGATAGCCAACCTTGTTACTGACACTTGAGTGGATTTGGTTGCACCGCCTGACGCAGCAGGGCTTCACGCACTTCAGGGGCGCTACTGAGACCGAGGTTGGTGGATTTTAGCAGGGTCATATCTGTTCGCCTTCGATCAAGCGGCACAACTATACAGCGAATGCGTAGCAGAAGCAAACTGTGATTAAGTGCCATAACTAAAAGTAATAGCATTGTTTTTAATGAAAGGAACGGGAGTAGTTAATGGCCATTGCGAGGACGTCCAGATGGGAATGAACACGGGTACCTACAGTTGGTGGTTTACGGATAGTGAGGAAAGTTACGAAGCTTTTCCGAGCGTAATCTTAATAACACGGGGGACCCGATCTGGGCCCCCCGTATTGCCAGCAACTGTTGACTGCTGGAAGTCTGCCAACTATCACGTAAGTGCCGCAGAATCAAGGCTGTGCCTTCTTCATGGCCTCCACGTGACGCTTATAAGCATTCACAATCTTGCTTTTCAAAAATCCACGCTTTATAGGCTGTTCAAGCCCTTCAAAGCGCATCAATTGGCTTTTTAAACCAAATGGCCTCATAAGGTCAGCGATCTGTGTGGCAGATATCTTCCCGCCCCTATCGAATCTGCCCCAGAGTTCGGCATTCTTTTCGCAAAGTCCGTTAATAAGAGTAACAGTCCGTATCCGGTCAGATCCAATTGCATTAACAATTTCATACATGTCTGCCAACAGCAGCCCATTAACTTTGCCGCCCTGATCCTGAACGGTTGATAGCAGGGCAGCCGCTTGAGTTACTTTTTCAAGCCAATCTCCGCCAGCTACCATGGCAATCTTGAAAAACGGTTCCCAGTTGTCTTGCTCAGAGTTACTGAGCCAGTTTGGCATCACCGGTTCTGCGTCTCTCACCACAGCATGTAAAAGCTTCGCATAATGCCAGATAATATCTCTTAATTCAGAAATCGTGTTTAGGTAATCATTAGTAAATCTAGCAGCCCTGTGAGAACTATTCCGCTGGGTCAGATCCAGTACTATGCTCCTACACTTGATTGCATATGGGAGGCCACCATAGCTGGCAAGCGCTTTTGCTCCATAGTTACAGCTTTTAGAGTCTCTTCCCGTCCGCATATAGGCTTCATGGTGACGATAGCTATTAATCAAGAAATTATACATGTCACGATTTTTTATAATCATCGGGTCGTCAAATAGAAGCGTACTGATAGAAGTGCGGCTATCATCTCGCATGAGATATTGTCTGCTCATTGCTGAAACTTTTTCAGCCTGATGTGAAAACCTCAGGAGAAGCGAGAATAACATGGACATGTTGTCGTGGTGCTCATCATCCGCACTGACAACCAATATCGGGCGAGTAAAAAATTGGTTCGACATGTAAGTAAAAAAGATCCAAAGTGATAATACAACCGCTGCAAGAGGATCAAGATCGACATATTTGCATATTTCCCGCGTAGTTCGCTCTAATGGTATTCCCAAATCAGCGTCAGGATATGGAGGTTTTGATTCCGGTTCGGGGCAGCCTTCTAAATCGAGAACGTACTCATAATTTAATACTGATGGATCCGCATAAGCAGGGTCCTCTTTAACAGCGGCATGACCTACCTTACGAAGCGATTTTATTCTAGCTAACGCATCGTCATAATTTGCCTTTTGAAAGTCGGGCAAACTATCATAGTCAAGTGTAGAGCACCTGTATGTCTTATCGGTATCCAAGCAACCGCAGAGTGCAACGGCAGGCCAATAGCGATCTACCGCATACCAGTAGGTTGAGCCATCAATTTTGGATGCATGGTACTTGTTGTCGATAGCAGTTATCTCAGGCATCGGTATTTTTAACTTCTTAAACTTTTCATTCAATTCATCTAGAATATTTTCTTTATGCATCTGTTCTTTCCTCCAATCTGCTTGTACTTAACTCCGGGTAACCGAAGCTTGATTCACAACTAAATATTTTTTCCTACCGGGTTAGTAATCTGTGTCGTATCGTTGCGACACCTAATTGACTACTAAAAATTGCAGCAGCATTATGCTGCGCAGCGTGTTATCCCACTAAAAGTGAAAGATAATATGTGTATTAAATTGTAACATTTTGCTGCATCATGTTCTCATCACCTCCTCCTCCTGTGCCGCCAGTACGGTCGACGTATGTTTCATAAACGTGCCACCTTGCCTGTATATATTTCTATTTTCTTACTTAGTTTCCTATTGATTTTCCAAAGGACATTATATTCGTTTGCGACACTCTTTCAACGGCCTTATATGCGCTTAACTCCTACTGTTTATCTTTAATAACAGGAGTTATGGTAACTTCTCCATGCTGCTGATCGGAATTCAGTACCACTCTCTGAAAATAAATTACCATATAATTAGCAAGAAAGCAAATTATTTTGTGCTAGTTTCTATATCTTTCAAATGTTTTTTGTGCCTCTGAGTGGTGCAGTGAGCCTTCATGGTAAGCTCGGACTCAGCAAGCCGAGCGGGGATTGAATTGGGGGTTAAATTGAGAGGACTCCGGATTGTGATGGGACGCTTAAGTGGTTCTATTGAATAGAACGAGTGGGGTGTATGAACAACGCAGAGAATTAGCGGGGAATGGTCACAGTTGAATAACAGTTGAAAGGCAATGTGCTATCAACATACCCGTTACAGGCGTTACGGTGTTACAAATGTAACGGTGTAACGGGCGTAAGCCAACGAATCGAAATACTGACCATCGAAATGCACAAAAAAGAAATACAAATAAAAATTGCGCGTCATGATCTGTCGTGCTGATATGCCATAATGGCCTTAATTCAAATTCAAGGAGGCCAACCATGGCACGAGCAACGGCAGACACAGCAAGTATTCTCAGGGATCTTTACGATGAGGAATTTGGTGGTGACGAATGTGAACCCTTCCAAATAGGGTGGGAACAACTCAGAGGGATTGCCGGTGTCGAGCGGTTGACCGACGACATTATTACCAACGTCGGCAAACGTATGCTTGATTCTGGGTATGCTCTCATACCTTTTGACAACTTTTTGCTAGTGTGTAAGGAAACAGATTATCGTCGGAAACGGAAGGTGCCCGCACGCATTGTTGAATCGTATTTAGCTGTTACTGATAAAGCGTTGGTAGTTGACGACGCCGAGCAGGAGATTGATGATGACAAATAATCGTGGATATTATCCGTTGCACGAACTTATAGATGACACCTATGAGACCATTCATACACTGCGTTCGAGACCAGGGCTTGTCACAGGTTACTCGACCGGCTTTGTTGATTTAGACGGTTTGATAGGTGGGCTCAAGCCTGGAGAGTTGATAGTTATTGCATCACAGGCATCAATGGGAAAGAGCACTCTAGCGTTGAATATCGCAAAATACCTGAGTGTGAAAAGAATCCCAAAAGTCGCAACTGCAATCTTCTCTCTGGAAATACCAAAAACACAGCTCGTTATGCGCTTGCTGTCGGCAACTGCCAGCATCAGTCATGGAAGAATGAGAACCGGGGCTCTCAATGATTCAGATTTGCTAAAGCTGAATGGAGCTAAAGAGATGTTGCGGCTGAGCGAAATCTATATTGATGATACTTCAGGCATTGACATCAATGAGTTGATGACAAAAGTGAGACGCTTGAAAACGAACCATAATGTCGGGCTGATCATCATAGACTATCTGCAACTTATGAGAGATGAATCCAAGTCAGCAATAAGCCCGGTTGAAATATCAATAGTTTCACGTTCGCTGAAAACTTTGGCACGGGAGCTAAATATCACGATAATTGTGCTTTCCAAATTGCATAGAACTGTTAAAAAACTTAAAAAAAATGCACTACGACCTGAATTGACCGATTTGAGAGATGCTGGCTCACTTGAGAATGATGCTGATGCCATACTGTTCATCTACCGTGAATCGGTATATTGTAGGAAGTGCCGGAGGCGTGATGGCACCTGCATGCGTGGCCATGAAAATAGTGCAGAGATTATCGTTGCTAAACAGAGGAGCGGAGCAATTGGTACTATTTCCCTTGCCTATATTGACGAAACCTTGAGCTTTAAAAATCTGACGGATCGTGGGCTTATCGAGCAGTGATGTAAAGTAAAGAGAGCTCTGTTGGAATAGCAGCCGTTCAGCGATAAATTGAACGGCTGCTTGGTGAGTAACGGAATCAATTTTAGTGCAAAGATAGTACCAGCCGAAATCCGTTGCTGGAATTACCGAAACCGTAGTGTTCTGATAATCGGGATGCTACGCGCATTCTTCTTGGCGTAAATGAATTGTCACCGCCCCGCACCACCCGTATCTTATGTTCACTTTTTTTGCGACTCGGCCCCTGTGGATTGCAGCGCGGACTCACCGCATAATAAGCCGAATCATAAATATCCTGGCACCATTCCAACACATTGCCGCACATATCGTACAAACCAAGGCCATTCGGCTTTAACATACCAACAGGATGCACTTTTTCACGTAGATTTCCATTATGCCACGCATATTCACCCAATTGCTCTTCGTCACTTGTGCCAGCCCAACGCTCATTTCTTCCGCCACTGCGGGCCGCATATTCCCATTCCGCTTCGGTCGGCAGTCTGTATATGCGTCCGGTCTGACTATTGAGACGCTTTATGAATTTTTGTGTATCGCGCCAACTAACATCGGTTACCGGATAACAAGACTCCCTATTAAAACGAGAAGGATTTTTCCCCATTATTTTGATCCATTCTTCTTGCGTTACCGGATACATGCCAATCGAGAAATCAGCCAGTTCGACTTCATGGACAGGCAACTCGTTGTCACTACAATAGCTTTCTCCATAAAGTTCTCGGCCATCTCCTTCAGCAAAGACATCCCCCATCAAAAACTCACCACCCTTGACCAAGACAAACTCCATACCGGTGACCGGACAAGCTATGTGTGAAGGTGCGTGCCCCGTTTTTCCGACTTCAGTTACCGATAGTGCCAGACGAAACCCTGGCCCTAGTCCATAGGTTGTATAAGGATCTGCTTTAAAACGATAAGCCAACTGCATATTCATGGGCTCATCCCTGCTGGAACAGCCGCGCAGAACCCGCTGCACTCCGCGCCCTGGTCCCTGTGGATTTTTTGCGTAATAGGGCAAATGCCGGTCTTCGCACCACTCCCATCCGTTGCCGCTCATATCGTATAAACCAAGTCCATTCGGCTTTAACATACCTACTAGAGGAGTCTCGTCATATGGTCGACTATGCCATACATACTGATCCAACTCCTCTTCGTTACTTGTGCCGGCCCAACGCTCCATCTTTCCTCCACTACGAGCCGCATACTCCCATTCTGCCTCTGACGGCAACCGAAAGGTTAATCCAGCCTGGCTATTCAAGCATGCTATGAAATCATGTGCTTTGAACCAACTGACACTAGTTACCGGATGATTGTCCGCAATAATATCTTCCGAAGAATTATTGCCCATTATTTTCAGCCACACTGCCTGTGTGACCTGATATTTCGCCATGTAAAAATCCTCCACTTCCTCTGAATGCACCGGATCATCAAAATAAAAATAATCATCTTTGGGGTTTTCTGAGGCAAAAACATTACCCATCTGAAAGACACCTCCAGGGACCTGAATGAATTTCATTCCGGTTACTGGACAGGTTGATTGTTGAAGCGCTTTTGTATGTGCTGTTTTCTTGTTGGTGCTCTGTTCTGTTGACATGCCAGTGTCCTTTGGATTCTAAATTTACCTGAAACAATTTCTTCCCTGTATCCCAGACTTGCACGACAAAACGCGTCGTGATGTTTGGAGCTCATCACGCGCGACATGAAATGACGTTTAGCTGTGCTTTACTGGAGATGCTGCATTATATTTAAGGGAGGGAGGGAATGCCATGTCAACTGATTCAATCTTTATCCACTGCAACGGCTGCGATTATAGGCACCTTGAAGTATTTGCCCCAAAAACTATCAAATGTACGATTGGTGATGAAATAGCGACGTACGACCACACAACAGCGTGGTGCAATCGGTGTGCGACTATTAGTTATATTGAGTTCCTGCCTAATTTGGCTGAATTACAGTTTGAATATGACCGGCGTGTCAGACCCTTATCTGCACAACCAGTA
>CAIMXI010000110.1 GCA_903845365.1 uncultured Geobacteraceae bacterium
ACGCTTAGGGTTCGCTTGCGGACCAACCAATGCCACTGGCCGCGTGCCGTTTGCATCAAATAGCTCTGTTATAGCCGTGAGCATATCCCGCGACTGCGTTACTTCAAAAAGTTTTGCACGCGACAGAAACGGAGTGCTTATCGTCCAACGCTCTCCGGCGTCGTAATAATAGGAAAACGGAAATATCTTGTTCCATGTGTGTGAATGGCTTGTTTCTGAGAGCATGGTAATGGAAATTGATAAATCCCGCTGAAATACCTGAGTATCGAGCACAGCGTTAGGATTAATAAACAGCGATCCAATGCCAAGCTTTTCCCACTCAGATTCTTTCGTCGCTTTACCGAGACGTTTGCTTAACCCGGTATCAATCAGTTCTGGATGGGTCAAGCGGTTTTCCATCGAGCGACGCATACTGAATATATGTGACTGCACTCTGTTAATAGTATCTTCGAGGGAAAATTGAAGTTGCTGTCCCTGAACCATCACACTATTCAACATGGTCTTGTGATGGGTAAGCGCAGATATCCAAACAATAATCGTTGTCGTAGCAAGGAGCAAAATGCCACTCAGAATGAGGGATAGGCGGTATCTCTGTTGAAGCAATTTTCCAGAGACTTTTTCGGCTTGAAGATGAATGCGGGGTAGTGATGAATGTTGATCAGTATCGCTCATGGAAACCTTTTTTCAACACTTTCCGCAACTTATCGGGGCTGTGGAGTTTGCTGATTATCCCTGCTAAATTGTCTCTCGCTATCCGTAACTAGTGATCCTGGAAAAAGCATTTAGCCGCAAAAAAGCACAAAAAGCACAAGAAATACTGGTGGTTATTCTGCTGCCTACTAACCAAGCAGGTTAAATATTCACTCACTATAACATCCTGCTTTTTGTGACTTTTGTGCCTTTTTGTGGCAATGAACTACCGTTTTTAGGGTGATAGGAATTTGCTTCTCGAGCAAGCGGAAAGTACTCCGTGATCTGAGGAGTGTCAATGCAATTTCTGAGGAACTGACTGGATTTCAGGTGAAACAGAGAACCAATCGGAAAGTTTTTGACCTGCCGTCGGCCTAATTGATCTCTAAAACAAAAAGGGCGTGCCGCAAGTGGCACGCCCTTTTTGCAGTAATGTGGCTACTTTCAATACCCGAGTAACCGTGGCAGCCAGAGAGAAATAATCGGTACGTAGGTTATCAGCAGCATGAAGCCGATCATGGCAATCAACCACGGCATGACCGCCACCGAGAGTTCAGAAATACCCATCTTGGTAATGCCGCTGGCGACGTAGAGATTAAGTCCGACCGGCGGATGGCACATACCGACTTCCATGTTGACGGTGATCAGGACACCAAAGTGGATCGGGTCTATGCCAAGTTTCATGGCAACCGGGAAGAGGATCGGCGCGAGAATCAGGATGATCGAGGATGGTTCCATGACGTTACCGGCCAGCAGCAGCAGCACATTGGTAACCAGCAGGAACGAGACAATGCCGAGGTTGTGGCCGAGAATCCAGTCTGCCATTATCTGCGGAATCTGCTCATGGGTCATAAGAAATGAGAACAGCACCGCATTAGTGATGATATAGAGCAACATGGCTGACATACTGGCGGAATCGAGCAGAACCTTCGGGATTTTGGCAAAGGTGATATCTTTATAGACGAATACGGCAACAATAAAGGCATAGACGGCGCTCATGGCCGCCGCTTCTGTCGGTGTAAAAAGACCGCTGTAAATTCCCCCGAGGACAATGACAATCAGCATCAAGCCCCAGACGCTTTCGCGGAACGCCCTACCACGCGCCGCCCAGGTTGCTTTTGGCATGCGAGGGAAATCATTCTTGCGGGCGATCCACCAGGAAACGACTCCCAGCAGCGTTGCCAGCATCAGACCTGGTATAACCCCCCCCATGAACATGCCGCCGACCGAGGAGTTGGTGGCAACGCAGTAGATAACCATCGGGATTGAAGGGGGTATGAGGATACCGAGTGATCCGGAGGTGGTGATGACACCGGCGCCGAATCGTTTGGGAAATCCGGCTTTCACCATGGCCGGCAGCAGGATAGAGCCGATGGCGACAACGGTTGCCGGGCTTGACCCGGACACGGCGGCGAAGAGTGCGCAGGCGATAACACCTGACAGCGCCAGACCACCGTAAAGATGTCCGACCATGGAAGTGGCAAAATTGATCATCCGCTTGGCAACGCCGCCATGAGTCAGAAAGTTACCGGCGAGAATAAAAAACGGAATCGCCATGATCTCAAACTTCTCGATACCGGTAAAGAGCTTCATCGCCACCGCTTCAGTCGGGATCTCGGTAAAAAAGAACAGGAACGACAGTACGGTGAGGCCGAGGGCGATGGAAATCGGCATGCCGGTCAGCATCAGCAGCAGCAACAGCGCAAACACGATACCGACACTGCCGAGCATGGCGATTGCCCCGAGAGCAGCGGCGATACAAAGGAGCCATTTGGTGGCTTTTTGTTTGGAAAATTGATCCCAACCTGCAACGGCTGTACTCATTTGGCACCCCCATCTTTTACCTTTTTGTCAAAACGGTGTTCTTCGTACTCTTCAAGAGCTTCCGTGGCATCGACAACTTCATCAAGGCCGTCAACGACGGCATGGTCATGATGCGGCAATTCACCGGTGCGGAAGAAGTTCCACCCTACCTGCAGGAAGCGGAAACACATCAGATACGACCCAAGCGGCACAGCGGCATAGATGATCCAGGTCGGCCATTCGAGGTCAGGAGTTGTAGGGCCTTGCGGTACGTCACCGACATTCATGCCCAGCAGTGTAAACAGGGCATAGTGCATGCCGTTTTCCCATACGAAGCGTGCCCCCAGCGTACCGATAAGGCTGGTAAAAAGCGCTCCGCCGGCAATGCCGATCATAACGCATTTTACCCGCCAGGTATCCGGCAGGCGGTTGACAAGCACGTCAACACCGACATGAATACCGCTGCGGACGCCGTAGGCGGCACCGAACTTGGCCATCCAGACAAACATGTAAATACAGAGTTCCTGGGCCCAGCTCATGTTGACAGTCAGCAGCCAATCCTGCAGCCCCGGAATCGCAAAGCCGGAGAGGTAGCGATGGACTACGGCGACAAAAATAATTACCGTCGCGGCTCCGATGAGGAAGGTGATAATTATTTCCTCTAAATGGTCGAGATATTTCATCATATTGGTATCTCCTGAGGGCGGTCGTTAAAAAGCCGCTGCGGAGTGGCCGCAGCGGCCGGTGAAAACGAGATGTAGAGCCAGGGTCAGTTGGGACTATATCCGGTTGCCTTGTAGACCTCATTAACCAGGTCGGCGCCGATGCGGCTGGTATGCTCTTTGTGTGCTTTATCCATGACCTTTCTCCATGCAGCCCGCTCTTGCGGC
This sequence comes from uncultured Geobacteraceae bacterium, assembly GCA_903845365.1. Taxonomy (GTDB): domain Bacteria; phylum Desulfobacterota; class Desulfuromonadia; order Geobacterales; family Pseudopelobacteraceae; genus JACRCG01. Next base: position 3,384 of record CAIMXI010000110.1, read on the forward strand.
GTGAGGGTAATGAACTGGGATTTCCCTGATTTTTTTACCGCTGCCAGTGCCTCCTCGTTATCTTTTTTAGCGATATCGTTGGCATATTTAGTGGCGTCAACCATGGAGCTTTCGAGAGCGGTGCGGATGTCTGCGGGGAGACCTGCCCAGAATTTCTTGTTCACAATAACCGCATAGCCAAGGTAGCCATGATCGGAGAGTGTCACGTATTTTTGTACTTCATGCATCTTCTGGGTGTAGAGGTTTGATGGCGGATTCTCAGTGCCGCTGACTACGCCGGTCTGAAGTGCCTGATAGACTTCAGAGAAGGCAAGAGACTGCGGATTTGCTCCCATGGAGCGCATCTGAGTGTCAAGAACTTTGGAGGACTGAATGCGCATTTTTTGCCCTTTAAAATCTTCCGGGGTTTTAAGCGGTTTGTTGGCGCTCATAACCTTGAAGCCATTATCCCAGTAGGCGAGACCGTGAATCCCTTTTGGCTCCAGCTTGGCCAACAGCTTTGCGCCAACCGGACCCTGGGTTACTTTGTGCAGTTCCTGATAGTTATCAAAAATGAAGGGGAGGTCAAATACTTCAAACTCTTTGACGCCGAGCGGGGCAAATTTGGCCAGAGATGGCGCCAGCATCTGAACAGCGCCAAGCTGCAGCGCTTCCATCTCCTCTTTATCTTTATACAACTGGCTGTTCGGATATACTTCGATTTTTACCGCTCCCTTTGTCCGCTCTTCAGCGATTTTCTTAAAATAATCGGCAGCCTGACCTTTTGGGGTGTGCTGGGCGACGACGTGGCTGAACTTGATGACGATGGGGCCGCCAGCAGGGGGGGCTGCCATGGCTGACAGCGGGAGAGCAAGCGCTGCGGCTGCAGCGATTGCAAGACTTTTGAGACAACGATTGAAATTCATACGGTATTCCTCCTTTGGATTTGTGCTACGTCTTGGTTATGGATAGACGGATTCATAAGACTATGTTTGATTAGCAAATTTGTTGACAAAAGTAAAAGGAAAACAGCATGGCTAAAAAAAAATTACACATGAGGTATGAAAACAATGAAAAGTATGCCCTATATACCTGAAAAGTGTGCATTTATAACACGGAGCAACGGAGCAACAGAGAAATCAGACGGTTAGATCAACAACAGGCGTAACCAAAACGGTGTATGTTTTTTCTGATTTTAACCCGAATTTTCTTTGTTTATACTCTGTTGCTCCGTTGCTCCGTGTTATTCTAACTGCCGTTTTTTGGGATAAAATAACAACATGTTGCCAAATTGGCAGTACAAAGCTATGATGGCGACCCAATTGTCATACAGGTTTATTCAACTCGCAGGAGAAAATTATGTCACAAGAGACAGAACATGAAATTCGGAAAAGCTACCTGAGCGGCATCGTACCATCGGAGATTTTTCTACTGCTGATGGGGATTTTATCACTGATATATGGCATCGTAAATGAACTGACCATGAGTATTTTCTGGGGCTGCGTCATTGTACCCGGTGTGTTTATACTCCACTATGTGCGCAAGACGGACTGGACAAAACACTGGCAGGAGATGGAGGCGGAGCAGAAGCAGGCTATTGAACGCGCGGCACTGCGCAGGAGTGCCGCTGAAGAAGCGCGGAAGGCTGCTGATGAGCGAAAATAAGCAGAGTGAGATTGTTCTGGCATCGGCCTCGCCTCGCCGCAGTGAGCTGATGGCGCTTGCAGGAATAGCATGCCGAGTGGTTCCGGCAGATATTTGTGAAGATGTACTGCCGGATGAACTCCCCGCCGATCATGTTTTGCGGCTTTCACACGAAAAAGCCGTTGCAGTTGCCAAGAAAACGGCTGGCCGCTTCTTTATCGGGGCTGATACGATCGTGCTGCTCGACGGCGCAATCCTCGGCAAACCGGTTGATACAGACGACGCAGTCCGAATGTTGTCCCGACTATCCGGCATGGATCACGAGGTAATCACCGGTTTCACGGTTTTTGATAAGATCAGTGGCAACCGTATCAGCAGAAGCGTCCATACTGAAGTGACTTTCAAAAAATTGACAGAGAGAGAAATCGCTGCTTATATTGCCACCGGCTGTCCGATGGATAAAGCCGGTGGATATGCGATCCAAGGGGGAGCGGTTCATTTTGTCCGTTCAATCAGCGGCTCGTACAGCAATGTGATCGGCCTGCCGATGACCGAGCTATATGAAGCGCTTCAGACCATGCAGGCAGTGGAGTAACCCGTATGAGCATCTCCTCCAATCTGGCTCAGATCAAACTGCGAATTCATGAGGCGGCGCATAATGCCGGGCGTGATCCTGCCACGATCCGTCTGGTCGCAGTGTCAAAAACCCGTCCAGCGGCGGATATCATAGAGGCATTCCATGCCGGTCAGGCTGTTTTCGGAGAAAACTATATCCAGGAACTGGTGCCGAAGCTGGCAGAGGTGAAAGAGCCTGTCCAGTGGCACGTTATCGGCCATCTGCAGAGCAACAAGGTTAAATATATCGCCGGTCAGGTTGTGCTGATCCATTCGGTTGACCGCATTTCGCTGGCAGCCGAAATAGATCGCCAATGGGGTAAACTC
>CAIMXI010000111.1 GCA_903845365.1 uncultured Geobacteraceae bacterium
ACAAAGTTGACGTCCATCGTTTCCTGCGAGATGATCATTTTTTTCTTTTTCACGCGGGTATCCATTTAGTTAAAATAAAATCAGATCAGCATCAGTGATCAAATTTCCGTTGCGGTTAAGCGGTATAACATAAATAAAACTTGAAATACATAGATTATTTACTCAAAAGATGTACAACAGGCAACGATTAGTACAACGATATAAAATTTTAGGAATATCAAAAATACCATTCGGACCTGTGTGGCTGGAAGGGAAGGAGATAACTCAGGAGTTCAGTGAAGAGAAAAAAGTTGGTTTACGACAAACAACCGCTCAACGCAGTATCGCTTCCGCCATGACCTCTGCGACATCTCGCACTTTTACAGTATCTGCTTTGGCATCTTTAAGGCCATCTTCGAACATGGTCATGCAGTACGGGCAGGCGACACAGATGGTATCCGGCTTTTGCTCAAGCGCCTCTTTAACTCGCGTTATATTGATCCGCTCGCCGACATGCTCTTCCATCCACATTCTGCCACCGCCGGCACCACAGCAGAACGCGTTGTTACGGTTACGCTCCATCTCGGCCGGAGCCGTTCCGGTGGCAGCCGCTATTACTTCGCGCGGCGCCTCGTAGACGTCGTTATGCCGTCCCAGATAGCAGGAGTCATGGAAAACAGTTGATCCCATCTCCTCTGTTGTTTTATTGACGGTCAGGCGACCATCCCGAACAAGATTACGTAGCAGCTCGCTGTGATGGATGACTTCAAGCTCCAGGCCGTACTGGCGATAATCGTTTTTTAACGTCGTAAAGCAGTGCGGGCATTGGGTGATAACTTTGGTGACTCCTCGTTCGATGAACGTGGCGACGTTTTCCTTAGCCATCTTGTCGAAGACGTACTCGTTACCCAGTCTGCGGGCACTGTCGCCGCAGCATTTTTCATCCTTGCCGAAAATGCCCCAGGAAATGCCCGCCTTATCAAGTAGTTGCGCTAATGCGATGCTGACATGCTTCGCGCGTGAATCGAAGGATCCGGCACAGCCGACATAAAACAGATATTCCGTCGTATCCTTGTCGAATGGCTTTACATCGAGCCGGTTGCACCACTTGGTGCGCTCTGATGGAGCAATGCCCCAGGGGTTACTGCGACCTTCCATGTTTTCAAACAGGTTCAGCAGTTCTTCTGGAAATTTTGCTTCACTCTCGACCAGGTGTCGGCGCAGTTCAATGATTTTAGGCATCTGCTCGATAAAGACCGGGCAAGCTTCCATGCAGGCACCGCAGGTTGTACAGCTCCAGATCGCTTCTTCCGAAACAGTCCCTTCACCATTATCACCGATCAGCGGCATCTGCGGAGTACCACCACTTTTGAGAGAGGTCCCGTTTTCCAGCAGGTTTACCTTGATATAATGGATTACCGCACGCGGATTGAGCGGCTTACCGGTGATGCTGGCGGGGCAGACCTTCTGGCAGCGACCGCATTCCGTACAGGAAAAAGAGTCCAGCAGATCCTTCCAGCTATAGTGGTCTACCCGATCGACTCCGAAGGTATTGCCTATGACGAAATCTTCACGCGGCTGGGTATTTGGCGTTTCCAGACGATGAAAAAAACAGTTCGGGATGGCGGTGAGGATGTGCATATGTTTACTGTTCGGCAGATAGCAGATAAATGCGAGCAGTGCAAACGCGTGGGCCCACCAGGCTATGGTGTGAATTGTGCCGAGTTGCAGTGGCGGCAGTAGTACGGAAAGAGTCGCCGATACCGGCATTATTTTGCGTGCTTGCGCATGAAAAGAGGCTGGATCCGCTCCGGATTTAAGCATGTATACAGCAAGCTCCGTGGCATTGAGAGCAAAGGAGGCGAGCATCAGGGTGGCGATCAGACTCAGGATGAAAAAGGCTTGCAGAGTGCGTGCTTCCGGGTAGGGGGGGGCAAAAAGCCGCCTCACTGCTGCTATGGTGACTGCCGTCAGAGCCAGCAGAGAGGCAATATCGATCATGAAGGCAAGCGGTACGTACAGTTCAAAAGGGAGCTTGATAAGTTTGATCGAGTGCGGGAAAAGGCCGTTCAGGATAAACTCGGTGTTTGCTACGAGCAATATCAGAAAAGACCAGAAAATGATGAAGTGATTAATGCCGAATGGTTTTGCAAGCACCCGTTTCTGGCCAAATGCGTACAGCAGCATCTCAGTGAAGCGAACACCTAAGTTGTCGCAGCGTTTTTCAGGCTTACCCAACGAAATCAGGCTCAGGCGTCTCCAGCAGGAGAAGAGAAAAATGGCCAGAGAGGCGAGCAGCAGCGGAGCGAATAGGTACGGATTTGGTGTCATGTTAAAACCTCAAGTTTGTTGTTTCAATTCTCGTATCTTGGCTGTAATCGCCGGGACAACCTGGAACAGGTCACCTACAATACCGTAAGTGGCAACTTCGAAGATCGGCGCACTGCTGTCGCGGTTGATGGCGATGACCATATCGGAGTCCTGCATGCCAACGAGGTGCTGGATCGCTCCCGATATGCCGCAGGCGATGTAGATTTTTGGGCGTACCGTTTTGCCTGTCTGGCCGACCTGGCGGTCACCCGGCATCCAGCCAGCGTCGACAGCGCTGCGGGAGGCGCCCACGACGCCTCCCAGTTCGTCGGCCAGTTCCTTCAGCAGAGCAAAGTTTTCCGGTCCCATCATGCCGCGACCGCCTGATACGATGAACTCGGCGCCGGTGATGTCAACGGCACTTTTGCCATGACCGTCACGGATGATTTCGATGACTTTGGTCAGTACGCTCTCTTCAGCCACGGTGAACTGGTCGCGGATGATTGTGCCGACTGCGCCGTCGCGCCTCTCCGTCATCGGCATGACGTTGGGACGCACCGTGGACATCTGTGGGCGATATTTGTCGCACATGATCGTTGCCATTATGTTGCCGCCAAAAGCGGGACGGGTCTGCATCAGGTTGCGCTTGTCGTCGATGCTGAGGCCGGTGCAGTCGGCTGTGAGACCGGTGCCGACCCGTGTGGCAATGGCTCCGGCCAGATCGCGCCCCATGCCGGTGGCACCCATGAGGATAACTTCCGGCTTGTACGTGTCGATCAGGTGGCAGCAGGCTTCAACATATGCTTCGGTCCGATAATGGTAATAGACCGGGGCGTCCATCAGATAGGCTTTGGTTGCACCGTAGGCAAATGCTTCGTGGCAGAGGTGTTCAACATTTTCACCAATAACGATGGCGCATAGTTCAACGCCCAACGTCGTCGCAAGTCCGGCGCCAACGCCAAGCAGCTCCCAGGAAACCCTGGCCGGTTCACCTTCGGTCTGTTCGACAAAAACCCAGACGCCGCAGTATTCTGCGAGCTTTTTGGCGAGAGCGGCAGCTTCGGGGTCAAGCTCCTCTTTGACCGGTGCGCCGGATGCGGCCAGTTCCGCGAGGATCTGTAGTTCCTCAGCGGTAAAGTACATCTCCAGGGCTACGGTCGGACAGATTTTAATGCATTTCTGACAGCCAATACATTTTGCTGTTTCGACGATCGGTTCGCCGCTTTCAGTCATTTCGATGCAGTTGACCGGACAGGAGCTTTGACAGCGGGCACCACAGGCGATGCACTTGCCGTCGAGCAGGCGGGCGACGCCGCGAGGTTTCTTTATTTTGGGTTTAATCTCACTCATAACGGGAGCATATCCTTCGCCATCAATTTTTCTATCAGCAGCGCTGCGGTTCCGTTCGGGTCGGCGTAGCCGTCGCCAATTATTTCTCCCTTGTCACGTTCCGGAGAGAAAATTTTGGAGACCCAGGTCGGTGAGCCTTTAAGGCCGATTTTTTGTTCATCAAGCCGCAGGGTTTTATTGTCCCATACTTCGACAACGGCATCAGCAGCAGCAAGGCGCATCTGCACTTTCGGGTAGCGCGGCCGGTTCAGTTCCCGGACAACCGTCAGCATGGCCGGCAGCGGAGCCTCTACGATTTCATGACGCCCTTCCAGTTTGCGGCTGACGCGGATTTTTTTGGCCGAAAAATCGAGGTTGATAATTTTGTCCACCAGCGTCAACTGCTGATAGTCAAGGCGACTCGCGATGCCGGGACCGACCTGGGCGGTGTCTCCGTCAATGGTCTGCTTGCCGCAGAGTACCATGGCAACTTCATCTACCTCCGTATGCAGCTTGGTGATCGCTGCGGCCAGGACATTACTGGTTGCAAGGGTGTCCGCCCCTCCAAATACACGGTCAGAAAGAAGGATTGCGTAATCAACTCCGAGCGCCAGCGCTTTTTTCAGTGTCCCCTCGGCGTTGGGGGGCCCCATGGAAATAGCAGCGACTTTGCAGCCAAAGCGATCTTTCAGGCGCAGTGCCTCTTCAAGGGCGTGAGTGTCGTAGGGGTTGACGATGAACGGAATACCGTCGCGAACCAGGGTATTGGTGACCGGATCGATCTGGACCTGGGTCGTGTCCGGAACCTGTTTAATGCAGACTACTATCAGCATGTATCACTCTCCTGCAATGTTGAAACGGCACACTTCCCTGACGTTTCCTCTGGCGTTCGCGACGCGGTACTATATACATTCTCCTGATCTTTGTATAATACATTTTGCAGAACAGCCGCCTCGTCTATTTACGCAAACAAGTACCACTATACCAATTTATAAGTCAAACAAAAATAAATTAGAATGGGGAGGTGGATTCTCTCCACCTCCCCATCTTATTACAGCCAATTGTTACAACAAAACATCAGTGATCGATCGCCTTAGCCATGCCGAGACCGGTGTTCTGGCGGACATAGACTTCGTCGAACATATCTTCAGAGCGCTTGTTCGGGAACATCAATGCTCCGAAAATAGCGGCGAGGAAGCCGAGCGGGATGGAGATGATGCCAGGGTTCTTCAGCTTCAGGATCGGCTCGCTGAGTCCCATGATCGACTTGCCGTCTTTACCCAGGACATCTTTCTTTGCCTTTTCAAGAGCCTTGGTGTCTTTCTCGCTCAGAGTCGCGCCAGGAGCAAGCGCAGCCTGCTTTTTCTCCATGGCGGTGACGACTTTTGCTGCGCCGGCGGCAACCAGTTTCGGATAGGTCATGTTAGGGGAAACCATAACGAGGCCGATTGAGGCGACCGTGCCGATGACCAGACCGGAGATAACGCCGGCGGTATTGAACTTGCGCCAGAAGAGCGACAGCACGACAACCGGGAGGTTACCAGAAGAAGCAACGGCAAACGCCAGAGCAACCAGGTGGGCAACGTTGGCCTTCTCGGCGATGATACCGATGATGATACCAGCGGCACCAACAACAAGTGAGGTGATGCGGGCAGCCATAACCTGCTCATGCTGATCGGCATGACCGTCTTTAATGACGTTAACATAGATATCGTGGGCGATAGCGGCCGAAGCTGCCAGAACCAGACCGGAAACAACCGCCAGGATCGTGGCGAAAGCAACCGAGCAGAGGAAGGCGAGGAAGATATCGCCAATGATGGGAGCGATGTCGGAGCCCAACTGCTGAGCAAGCAGCAGTGTTGCCATGTTGCCGCCCGGGTCGACCTGCATGATGCCCTGTGGAGTTACGTGGATAGCTGCGCCGAAACCGAGCAGGGTGGTCAGAACGTAGAAACCGCCGATGATCCACATTGCGATGATAACGGATTTACGTGCAGCCTGTGCAGTAGGCACGGTGAAGAAGCGCATCAGGATGTGCGGCATACCGGCAGTACCCAAAACAAGAGCCATACCGAGGGAAATCTGGTCAAGAGGCGCCTTCATGAAGAGTGCCGGCTCAAGGAAGCGCTGTCCGGCAGCTTCACCGGATATGGTGATTCCGTCTCTCAGCAGCATCACTTCCACGTGTTTCTGAATGTCAGGACTGTTGACAACCTGCTCGAAGAATGCGATCGGGTTGAAGCCAGCCTTGGCCATAACCAGTACCGAAAGCAGAAGCGCACCGGCTACAAGCAGGCCGGCCTTGATGATCTGAACCCATGTAGTGGCGGTCATGCCGCCGAAAACAACGTAGCCTACCATCAAGATACCAACGCCGATAATGGCGGTCTGATAGGGGACGCCAACCAGCAGCGACATGAGTTTACCGGCGCCGACCATCTGGGCGGTCAGGTAGAAGGTTGAAACGGCTACGGTAGCAATGGCGGCAATGGCGCGCACCGGTTTCGGATCGGTACGGAAGGAGAGGATGTCTCCCATAGTGTACTTGCCGGCGTTACGGCACGGCTCGGCAACAATCAGCAGAACGGTAATATATGCTACCAGCCAGCCGACCGAATACATGAACCCGTCATAGCCATAGAGCGAGATCATCCCGGAAATACCGAGGAACGAAGCCGCAGACATATAGTCACCGGCAATAGCCCACCCGTTCTGGGTTCCGGTGATACCACCACCGGCGGCGTAGAAGTCGGCAGTGGTTTTGGTACGCTTGGCAGCCCAGATAACGACGCCCAGGGTGATGGAAATGATGATGCCGAACATGGTAAGGGTGATCGCCTTGTTGGCCTTCAGCACTTTCTTAGGCTTCTCAACCGGGGCAGGTGCAGCGGCAGGAGCTGGAGCAGCAGCACCGGGAGCGGCAACGGCGGCGGCACCGGGTGCTGCAGGTGCTGTGGCGGCGGCAGGAGCTGCTGCAGGAGCGGTGGCGGCGGGAGCGGCACCACCTGCATCAGGAGCTTTTTTCGGCTCTTCAGCAAAGGCGGCTGCGGCAACGGTAAGGGTCAAGCTGGCGGCAATAATAAGATTCTTTAAAGTCATGTCGTATCCTCCTTTTCTAAAGATGAAGTTCGGTGATAAGTTCTTTGGTCATACGGTCAAAATCCTTGTTGGCTACATGGGCATAATAATGGGCTAATCCCCAGGAGACAAAAAACTGGGAAAGGGCGAAGATGTAACCAAAGTTGATGACACTGATGATTTTAATCTTGAACAAACCTGGGGCATATGCTGCTCCGATTGGAAGCAGGAAGTAATACGCGGTGGAGAAAATCCACCAGCCAAAGAGGAACGCCTGTTTTTTATGGTGAAGCTCGACAAATTTCGGGTTCTTGGCAATTGCTGCCCAGTCATACTGTTTTTCTGCCATTAGTTACTCCTTTCACTTTGAAATAGTTGTTCATACTGCGGCAATTGTTCGTCTCTCTGCCATCAATCTCCTTTCGTAAAATGGGCTGCATACTGCTCAGACGTGTATCTTGGCATAACCGAACTTCATTGACAGCTCTTCAGACACTTCAAGCATCGACGGAATAATTTCCTGCTCCAACCGCACCTGCAACATACGGAAAGAAGGACCCAGAAGGGTAAGCGCCCCGATAACCTTACCCGCGTAATCTTTTATGGCAACTGCAACGGAGCAGATGCCTTCACCCAAGCCGTTAATATCAACAGCGACTCCATTTTTGCGAATTGTCTTCAGCTCTGACTCAAGTCTTTGCATATCAGTGATCCCGGATTTGGAAGCCTGGCGTTTACTCACATTTTCCAGGGCGCCAGATGAACTCATGGCCTTGATAACCTTGCCGGCTGCATTCGTAAAGAAGGGAAAACGTTTGCCGACAAAAGGAATCGCCTTGACCTGCTGAAACGAATCCACCATGTCAAGAAAAAGGACTTCGTCATTATTTACTATAGTAATGTAAACCGCCTCGTCGTGCTTCCTGGCCAACTCTTCCATAATCGGCTGCGCTATCCTGATGATGCTGGCACTATTCATTATATGCTGAGCCATCCCGAAGGCGCTCATACCAAGACGATAATTGCCGGTAATCTTGTCATGCTCGACAAGCCCTTTTTGCTCAAGTGTCACCAGAATACGGAACAGCTTGTTACTGCTGATCTTGAGTTTCTGAGCTAAAAGAGAAGCTGTCGGGTTAGCATTTTCATCGGTAAGTGCTTCCAGTAGGTCAAAAGCATTAACAACCGCCTGCACCGTATATTCATTGCTTTCTCTTTTCATAGCGATCCAAACCTGTATACAAAGTGAGAAACTTTCGGCGGGATACTAATATGATGTTCTATAACAAGTCAACATAAATTATTGTACTTTTTATTATTGCTGTTTTTTTCTTTTAAACTGGACATTTAAGTTGTGAATTATCTTGTTTAGTTTTGCCGTAATCAATAGAAAATCTATTTCTGATTTTATAGTTGGAGTAAAACAAAATACTGTTTAGCGATTGTGACGGCTAAAAAATATGTTGCCATCCGCATTCAACTTGTCATATAAGCGAGCGTTATAGTTTTTGCTGTCTGGATGAAATAAATAAAATGAGATGATCTAACAGGAGGAAGTAACAAATGGAACAGTATGCAGTTGTTTTTGCTTTAGTTTGTGCTGCAGCAGCCGTAGGATATGGTCTATTTACAGCAAACTGGATTCTTGGCCTGCCGCAGGGCAACGACCGGATGAAGCAGATTGCCGCAGCTATTCAGGAAGGTGCCGGTGCTTACATGAAACGCCAGTACACGATTATCGCCATGGTTGGCGTCGTCATGTTCATTGCTCTTTTTGTAACGCTCGGTGCCAAAACAGCAATTGGCTTCGCGGTTGGTGCCCTTTTCTCCGGCCTGACCGGATTTATCGGAATGTTCGTCTCAGTACGTGCGAATGTGCGTACGACTGAGGCCGCCAAAAGTGGTATAAAAACGGCTCTCAACGTCGCTTTCAAGGGGGGTGCCATTACCGGCATGCTGGTAGTCGGGCTCGGCCTTCTGGGTGTTGCCGGTTACTACATGATCCTTCTGAAACTCATGCCTGGGGCTCCGGTCAAGGATGTAGTCACACAGTTGGTCGGTCTTGGTTTCGGCGGCTCACTGATCTCTATTTTTGCACGGCTGGGTGGCGGCATCTTTACCAAAGGGGCTGATGTCGGCGCCGACCTCGTTGGCAAGGTTGAGGCTGGTATCCCAGAGGATGATCCCCGCAACCCGGCTGTTATCGCCGACAACGTTGGCGATAACGTCGGCGACTGCGCTGGAATGGCTGCCGACCTGTTTGAAACCTATGCCGTGACACTGATCGCCGCCATGCTGCTCGGCGCTATCACCTTTACCGCCAACGCCAGCGCCGTCAGCTATCCGCTGATACTGGGCGGCATCTCGATAATCACCTCCATCATCGGCACCTACTTTGTAAAGCTGGGAGCAAGCCAGAAAATTATGCCCGCTCTTTACAAGGGACTGATTTCTTCAGCGCTGCTTGCCTGTGTCGCCTTTTATTTCGTCACTGTACAGATGTTTCCCGCCGGACTTACCAACTCGGCAGGCGTAACATTCAGCGCGGCGAATATTTTCATCTCGGCAATTGTCGGCCTGATCGTTACCGGCGCTATCTTCTGGATTACCGAATACTACACTGCGACAGAGTACGGCCCGGTTCAGCACATCGCACAGGCATCTACCACCGGTCACGGCACTAATGTTATCGCAGGCCTTGGTATCTCGATGAAGTCTACAGCCGCGCCGGTCATTGTGATTGCCGCCGGCATTATTGTCTCATTTCAGTGTGCCGGCGTATATGGCATAGCCATTGCCGCAGTTTCGATGCTCTCTCTGACCGGCATCGTAGTAGCTATGGACGCGTACGGCCCGATCACGGATAACGCCGGTGGTATCGCCGAAATGGCTGAACTGGACGATTCGGTTCGCGCCGTCACCGACCCGCTTGATGCCGTAGGCAATACGACAAAGGCTGTTACGAAAGGGTATGCCATAGGTTCTGCAGGACTTGCTGCCGTTATCCTTTTTACTTCATACGTAGATGAATTGAACCATGCACTGCACCTCGCCGGAAAAGAGATCATTAAATTTGACCTTTCTGACCCCTATATCATCGTCGGACTTTTCATCGGCGGCATGCTCCCGTACTACTTTGCCGCCCAGTGTATGGATGCGGTTGGCAAGGCCGGCGGAGCCGTTGTCGTCGAAGTGCGCCGCCAGTTCCGCGAGATCAAGGGGATCATGGAAGGGACTGGGAAACCTGACTACGCCGCCTGTGTCGATATCGTCACCAAGACTGCGCTTAAAGAAATGGTCATCCCTGGCCTGATACCGATCCTTGCGCCGGTTATAGTCGGCTTCACCCTCGGCCCCAAGGCGCTGGGCGGTGTAATCGTAGGCACCATCGTGACCGGGATTTTTGTAGCCATCTCGATGACCACAGGTGGCGGCGCCTGGGACAACGCCAAGAAGTACATTGAAGACGGCCATCACGGCGGCAAAGGTGGTGAAGCCCACAAGGCGGCAGTCACCGGCGACACGGTCGGCGACCCTTATAAGGACACCGCCGGACCGGCCATTAATCCGATGATCAAGATCATCAACATCGTATCGCTGCTGATAGTTCCGCTTTTGAGCAAAATGTAATTCCGATTTCAGTCGGCTAATTCTTTGCAACAAAAACACTTAGTCCTCTCCTTTGATCCTGAAGGAGGGGACTTAATGTTTATAACCGTTTTGCCGGGCCTTTTACTGTATGCGCTTTCGGTAGGCGAAGCTGAAACACTGAAAGTACATCAGGCAGTTCAGTAAAAATGAGAATAATGTCGAAGCAAGAACCGGTCTAGCACCTGCGGCCGTTTTCGCATCAGGCATCATAAAAACAAATACCAAATAAAAAGCGACTCCGCACACCTTCCACATTTCACCCAGCAACCTCTTTTTTCGCAGAGCTGCTGTCTGTTCCGGCGTAATGCCGACTACATTGCTGTCTATTTCAATACTGACATCGCGGCAGGCGAGTTTATAGACCGGATAAATCAGCAGGAGTTGAACCACTACCGCAACCAAAACACTCTTAAAGAACTGCTCAGGCTTCCCCTGCTGTGCAAAGCCACTCTGGAGATAAATCGCAACACAAACAAGCAGGGCTGTCAGTACGGTTTGTACAATCCGGTTCAGCATCAGCGTTCGCTTAATCTTTTTGATATTAACATTTGACATTACGTTACTCTCCATAAGTTGCTCCTTCAGGTCATTTCGGGAATCGCCTTGGGAATCGACGAATTATCCGGTTTATCGACATCCTCAATATATTTCAAAACAAAGCGCTGGGCTGCCTCAACGGCTCTTGACATGTCCCACGATTTCAGATCACGCTCCTCAACCATATTGCTGATCCCTCGGATTTCAAGGCAATCAATGCCACTGCGGAGACAGACCTGTGCGACTGCCGCCCCTTCCATATTTTCAATCAGCGCATGCCAGCGCTGCATAAGTTCATCCGCATAACGGCGGGTGCCGCTACAGGTCGAGACCGTTGCCGAACGACCGCGTATAAGAAAGATGCCGTAAAGACCTGCCAGATGCATAGCTTTATCAGAAGCAGAGCGGGAAAGTGGCAGGATATTGTAGCAGCTTACCCCCCCCTGCTTAACCGAGTGGAGATTCATGTACCGTAAATCTCGCCAGCCATCCCTTACGATGACGCCATCGTCGGCTAGTACTTCTTCGTCCGCAACAACCAGATCCCCGACAGCAAGACCGCTGCCAAGATAAGCTCCTGCGGAACCGGTGTTGATGACAAGGCGTGGCTTGCAGCGCTCAATCATGACTGCAGTAGCGGCTGCGGCATTGATCTTGCCGACCCCTCCGGCGCAGAGAACGATCGGCGTATCACCGATTGATCCTTCCAGATAACTGTAACCGCCGGCTGTAATTCTGCAAGAATGTTCAAGCGCTTTTTCCAGCAGTTCAATTTCCTGCGGCACTGCCGTGATGACAACTATTGGTTTCATCCGCTTCCTTTATTTATCGACGGTCCAACTCTACTGCAGCATATGCGGAATGGTTGTGGATAGATTCAAAATTCTCTGCTTCAACCGAAAACCAACTGATGTTGTCGAGAGCTGATAGCCGACTATGCGCTTCACGCACCATATCCTCAACAAAGCGGGGATTTTCATAGGCCTGTTCGGTGACAAACTTTTCGTCAGCACGCTTTAGCAGAGAGTAGAGCGGACTGGAGCCGCACTGCTCGATAAGCTCAACCAAGTCCTCAATCCAGATGAAGTCACGATAGCGAATCCGCACGGTCATGATGCTCCGCTGGTTATGAGCCCCGAACCGGGACAGCTCACGGCTGCAGGGGCAGAGTGAGGTAAGCGGAACCTTGATGCCAAGTACGAAATCAAGTGTGTCTGTCATCGAAGCACTGAATTCGCACCTGTACTCCATGAGGCTTTTGGCTCCCGAAACCGGCGCGGCCTTATCGATAAAATAGGGGAACTGGATTTCAAGGTGGGCGCTTTTTGAGCCGAGTTTCAATTTCATCTCTTCGAGAATCGTCTCAAGTTTGTCGAGCGCTATCTGCTCGCGGTACTTGTTAAGGATTTCCACAAAACGGCTCATGTGGGTACCCTTGAACTGATGCGGCAGATCGACGTACATGTTAATATTGGCGACGGTATGCTGCAGGATACGGTTCTTATCCATTACGACGATAGGATAGGTAATATCCTTGACTCCGACCTTGGCGATCGGAATACGGCGGGTGTCGAGGCGTTTTTGCATGTCCGGCATTGCTGCGTGGGTAAGTGGCGGCGAACTTTTTTTCATCTGCTAGATTCCACCTTGGGGTTGATGTCCAGAACGCGGAGTATTTCGCACCAGATAGCGTCGCGCCCCTCTTTGGAAAGAGCTGAAAACGGCAGCAGCATCCCCTTGTCACGCCTGATCGCTGCGGCGATAATCACTTTTTGTTTGGCTTGTTCGTTTTTAGAGAGCTTGTCGCATTTGGTAACAACCAGAATAGGCGGGATATTGTACATTTCCAGCCAGCGAAGCATCTGCAGGTCGCCATCAGACGGTACCCGCCTGATATCAAGGATCAGCACCACCGCTTTAAGCGACTCACGAATGGACAGGTACGATTCGATCATCGGCCCCCACTGCTTCCGTAGCGCCGGAGGAGCTTTCGCATAACCATAGCCTGGAAGATCCACCAGAGTCAGAATGCTGTTGATATCAAAAAAATTAATAAGCTGGGTTCGACCTGGCGTTGAGCTGGTCTTAACCAACCCTTTACGTCCGGACAGAACGTTGATAAGCGATGATTTACCGACGTTAGAGCGACCGACAAACGCGACCTCCGGCAACCCCGGAGGCGGGTAGTCATTAGGTTTAGCAGCACTTTTTACGAATTCAGCCTGAATTACATTCAATTGAAACTCTCTCCTTGGGGCGGACATTATACGGTTCAGCATCGTGTAGATTCAAGCGCTTAATCATCACCAAGTTTTTTTGTTTTTTTGCAAATAGTACGTGGCGTTCATTATGAATATATGGTATACGGGAAAGGCTGTTTTTTGTCTGATTTTGTGTTGCAACAGAGTGAGTTACGGGCACCAATGCCCGATCAAAAGCCTATGGGAGGAGTCACACATGGAAAGCGTAAACTCTAAAGACCGTCATGGCCACACCCCACTGATCAGTGCTTCTAAAGAGGGGCTCAAGGACTTTGTCAAGGACCTGCTGCACCGTGGCGCCGATATAACCACAAGTAGCGATAAAGGTAAAACCGCGCTTCACTATGCCGCAGCAAACGGTCACACCGATATTGTAAAAATGCTGTTGGAAAATGGAGCCGATCCTGATGCCCGTGACCGCGAAGGGCATACCCCGCTGATGATGGCGGCAATTTACGGCTGCAACCAGACCGTACAGGCACTGCTCGAAGGCGGAGCAAGTCCGACGATAAAAACCCCAGCCGGCAATACTGCCAACCGGTACGCTGAGAATAACTGTCACCCGCTCGCTTCGGCGCTGCTTAAGAAAGCTGAACGGGCCAAAACCGGCAACGCCTGAAAACAAAGGGGCGCTGTAAACAGCGTAAAAATGCGGTTTTCTTATGGGCGATGTGGGGTCAATCCACTTCGCCCTTTATTTATCCTAGAAACGGCAGTTCTGAATAACACGGAGCAACGGAGCAACGGAGAAATCAATATCTTACACGAGAAACTGCATTCATCATAAAGGTGAGTCTCAAAAAGGTTTTTTCAAGAAGATTCTTCTTTGTTTTTACTCCGTTGCTTGCCTAGAGGCACCTACTTTTGGCAGTTGCTCCGTGTTTCAAATGTTTTTTAGGTTTATTCCGTTCCCCAGCGCGTATAGATGTCGTTCTCAATTCCGAGTTGATCCATTATTTTTCCTACCATAAAGTCAACCAGATCCAGCACTGATTCAGGTCTTCCGTAGAAGGCCGGCATCGCAGGTATTATCCGTGCCCCGGCGCGGGAAAGCTTCAGCATATTCTCCAGATGGATATCGGAGAGTGGTGTTTCGCGCGGCACCAGCAGCAGCGGCAGCCGCTCTTTAAGCATGACATCGGCACACCGCTCAATCAGGTTGCCTGACGTGCCTGCGGCGATACGAGCCAGTGTCCCCATGCTGCAGGGAGAGACTACCATTGCATCCGGAGCTGAAGAGCCGCTGGCGGCGGCGCAGAAGAGATCATCAGGGTGCACCAGGCGAATGCCGGAATCGATTTCAAGATGGTTATACAGACGTTGAAGCGCTTTATCCAGATCACCGGAAAGATCGAGACCGGTCTCTTCCCGGCAGACAGCGGTGCCGCTGCAACTGGCACTGAATGTGACCTGAACGCCGGCCAGGCAGAGCTGTTCTGCCAGGCGAAGTCCATACATCGAGCCGGAAGCTCCGGTCAGTGCGACAAAAATATGTTTCTGTACCATTCTAAATCACCTCATCAGAACATCAGCGGCTGTAAACATCACAATGGTAACGCTGATGTAGCCATTCATGTTAAAAAACGCCGCGTCCAGCTTGGTCAGATCACCGTTACGCAGCAGCCAGTGCTCGTACGTCAACATTGCTATCACGGCAAGGATGCCGAGTAAAAAAAACGTCCCAAGATGCATGAAATTGTAGAGAGCAAAAAGAAGTGCGATCATGATCGTGTGAAAAATCCGGGCCGTCCGGATTGATCCATTAACGCCAAGCAGAACCGGGATGGAGTGCAATCCTGCCAACCGGTCAAAGTCGAGATCCTGGAGTGCATAGAGGATATCAAACCCGGCAACCCAGAACAGCACCACCGCACCCAGAACCAGCGCCGGTGGATCAATCGTGCCGCGAATTGCCACCCAGGCACCGATTGGCGCTGCCGCCAGACAGATGCCGAGGACAACATGGGCCAGAGCGGTGAAGCGCTTGCAATAGGAGTAGAGCAGCAGAAAAAACAGGGCGACCGGAGCAAGCTTCAGACAGAGCGGGTTAAGCATATAGGCAGAAAAGAACATCATGGTTGTAGCAGCAACGATGAAGCAGAGCGTCAAACCCCGGCTGACAAGACCGGCCGGAATTGCTCTGGTCGCCGTCCGTGGATTTCGGGCATCAATTTCGGCATCAATCAGCCGGTTCATCGCCATGGCGGCGGTACGGGCGCCGACCATTGCCATGATGATCCAAAAAGCCTGGCGAAGCGTAGGGACTCCTCCGGCAGCGAGCAGCGCCCCTGTTAGTGCAAACGGCAAAGCAAAGACCGTGTGGGAGAATTTGATCATCTCCAGGAAAATGCTGATTTTTTTTAGTTCCCCTGTTTCCGACACCAATTACTCCTCAAAAACGAATTATGCTTGTTACTTCACTCCATGGTTTATTCAAACCGATTCCGATAATATTCCCCACCCCTACGGCGCAAAATGGCCAGGCGGTAGAGTTCGTCGTATTTATGAGCCGCAGCCTCCCAGGTGAAACGCTTCTTCATGCCGTTTTTGCGCAGCGCAGCCAGCCCCTTCGGGTTGTTGAAAAAAGTCCAGGAGGCCCAGCCGATCGTATCAAACAGTGCCGTGGCGCTGTGATTCCAAAATTTGAAACCGTCGCCGCTCATGACCGCTTCGTTAAAGTTTTCGACGCTGTCGGCAAGGCCGCCGGTCGCGCGCACGATCGGAGGAGTACCGTAGGCGAGGGAATACATCTGATTCAAACCACACGGTTCGAACGCGGATGGCATAACAAAAAAATCGGCGCCAGCTTCAACCTTATGAGCCAACGCTTCGTTGTAACCGATAAAACAGGCAAACTTTTCCGGGTAGAGGACCGCAATATCACCAAAATAGAAATGCGCCCACGGCTCGCCGTTGCCGACCACCACAAACTGGCAATCAATCTCCATGATGCGATGAATGGCCTCCGCCAGGATATCGGTCCCTTTCTGCTTGACCATGCGGGAAACAATCCCGAACAGCGGTACATCGTCCCGCTGGGGGAGTCCCATAGCCGCCTGAAGGTCGCGCTTGCAGGCCGCTTTCCCCTTTTTTACGGTGCGTGATGTATAATTGGCGGCGATGAATGGATCAGTTGCCGGATCCCACTCCTCGTAATCAACTCCGTTCAGGATGCCGCTCAAATCTGCAGCCCGATCCTGTATCGCCCCTTCAAGTCCCCACCCGTACACCGCAGTCTGAATCTCCCTGGAGTACTCCTCGCTGACCGTATTGAGCAGAGTCGCGTGATAAATTCCCCCTTTCAGCAGGTTGACCTCGTCGTTCATTTCCAGTTCAAGGTAGTTGAAATGTTTCCAGCCGACGCCGAGCACATCCATCAGACCGGGGTAGAAGTTCCCCTGATACTGCATGTTGTGCAGGGTCAGCAGTGACGCGGCATTGCCGACGAAGCGGTCATGCAGGTACGAGGTGTTGAGCAGTACGGGAATTACGCCGGTGTGCCAATCGTGGGCATGGATCATATCCGGTGTGAAGTTAAGCATCTTGCAGAGTTCGAGCGTCGCCTTGGAGAGAAAGACGAAACGGTTGTCGTTGTCTAGGTATCCCTCGCCATCTTGCTGATAGAGACCTGAGCGGCCATAATAGGCTTCGTGCTCCAGAAAATAGATCGGCACGTCACATCCCGGCAGCCGTCCTTCCCAGACGCCACAGTACTGATAGCCGATAATTCCCATCGGCACGACCAGCGTGCCTGGCAACAGTTTTAACCCGTATTTTTCCGGCAGCACACTGTAGTAGCGCGGCAGGACAACGCGAACGTCATGACCCATACGTGCGAGGTATTTGGGGAGTGCGCCGACAACATCACCGAGGCCCCCCTCTTTGGCAAAGGGTGCGGCCTCGGAGGCGGAAAAGAGTATGGAGAGCGGAGTACATTGTTTTTTCACTTATGTCCACCTCGCCAGTTGTAGGCACTCACAAGGGCAGCCATAACATCTTCAGGCGAAAGCCCCATTGCTAAATACTCTGGTGCAGCCGCAGTGAAATTCATCTGTTCAAAGAGCTCCGCGAGGTTCAGCAGTTTACCATAGATACCACCCCGTGCGAGTAAGGCATCACTGACTTCATCGGAAAGATCAAGCGTTTTAATAACTTCAGTCATTGAAATATCGTATATCGCTTCCAGAAGCGAAAGAATCCCGACCATGAATGCTTCATCGACCGCATCCTTATTGCTTTTCAACTCTGGCAGGCAACCTGCCAAATGCTCCATGAATGCCGCACGTACTGCGGCCATTTCAATCAGCGGATTCTCCGGGCCACCTTCAGTATCTGAGGCAAACAGGGCCAACTGAACCCAACGCTGGATCTGCTTCCTCCCCAGAGTTGTCAAGGCATGGCGGACATTCTGGATCTTCATCCGCATACCGAGCGATACCGAGTTGACCAGCAAGAGCAGCTTGTAAGTAAGCCCCGGGCTACCGCGAAAGGCCTGTTCGATGGGATCAATTTCGGCATCATCATTCAAAAGCTTCATCAGCTTGAGCATATTAGCACCGGTATCATCGAAGCTTTTTTTCTCCATCACGGAAGGCTTCGCAAAGTAATATCCCTGAAACAGTTCGAATCCCATGTCGCGGCAGCGGAGGAAGTCTTCGAGTGTCTCTACTTTTTCGGCTAGCAATCTAACCTTATAAGGGCTGAAGCGCTCGACCATTTCTGCCAGGCGTGCAACCGGCGACTGAACCAGATCGACCTTTACAATTTCGACGATGGAATACAACTCTTCGTAGATCGGATCAAATTCGTGGTCGTCCAGGGCGATGGTGAATCCCTCTGCTTTAAGAACCCGGCAACGCTCGACCAGTTCGGGTGTCACCTCCAAGGTTTCAAGCAGCTCCAGAACGACCCGATCTTTGGGCAGAAGCGAGATGGCATCACTCATCAACAGTTCAAGCTCCAGGTTGATGAATCCACGGTGTGGTCCCAGAATGGTTTCCAGCCCGAAAGAAGACAAGGTGTTAAGAATCACTTGTGCCGATGCCTGAGAAGAGTCAAGGACGGTTGCCATCTCCAGCGAACCGGCAGAACGGAACAAAAGCTCGTAGGCTACAATCTCCCCACTACGGCTCAGAATCGGCTGACGCCCTATAAGATAGTTCGGTTTTTTCATATAAGCTCCCGCTATGTTGCAAGTGTTACGAAGCCTTACTCATCATGGTTTTTCATACTTTATTTTGGAACGTTCTCCCAGTCTTTCAGAAACTTCTCGATACCTGCATCCGTCAATGGGTGTTTGGCCAGTTGAATCATGACGGAGTAGGGAATTGTCGCGATGTCGGCGCCGATCAACGCCGAATCAAGGACATGAATCGGATTGCGTACACTGGCAACGATGATTTCGGCCATATAGCCATAATTGTCAAAGATGGTGCGGATATCTTCTATGATGCCCATGCCGTCCTGCGAAATATCATCGAGGCGACCAACGAACGGCGATACATATGTTGCACCCGCTTTGGCCGCCAATAACGCCTGCATTGCGGTGAAAATAAGCGTTACGTTGGTCTTAATCCCTTTGTCGGTAAGAGCCTTACACGCTTTTAGTCCTTCAGGGGTCATCGGCAGCTTGACAACGATGTTCTTGTGGATCTTTGCAAGTTCTTTCCCCTCTTTGATCATTCCGGGAGCATCCAGCGAAATCACTTCGGCGGAAATCGGGCCGTCAACGATCGAGACGATCTCTTTGATGACATCCTTGAATTTACGCCCCGATTTTGCAATCAGCGACGGGTTGGTGGTTACACCGTCAACCAGGCCGAGAGCGTGTGCTTCACGAATTTCAGTTACATCTGCTGTGTCGATAAAAAATTTCATTGTTGCCTCCAGGTTATGATGGTGAAGAGTGGTCGAGCTGTTCACGATATTTTTCAAGGCAGTTCATAGAACAAAAATAGTGGCGCTGGCCGTCATGCCTGCCGATGACGGCGCTCTCCTCTGATACATACACTCCGCATACCGGATCCTTGTAGGTTTCTATACCGGCGGAGCCGAGGCTTTCGTCCGGTTTTTCCAGAGGTTTTTTTGCCGAGGTAAGCGAGAGAATGATGCGGTATCCGATGTATAGCAGCAGACCTATAACTAAAAATCTGATCATGTTCACTCCCCGATTACAATTTAATGACCGTCTCCGTTGAATTGAGCGCGGCAAGATGTTCGCAGACCCTTTTTCCGGTCAGCGGATGCATCACTTCCGGCGCTATGTCACAGAGCGGTTGCAGGACGAAGCGGCGTTCCGTGAGACGAGGGTGAGGAACGATAATAGATTCCCCGTTAATTATACTGTCACCATAGAGCAGAAGATCCAGATCAATGCTGCGTGGTCCTTGAGAGACTGTCCGAACGCGCCTGAACGTTTCATCTTCAATCTGAAGCATTCGGCGCAGCAGGGTACGGGCGTCAAACCGTGTCGAGAGACTAAGTACCGCATTGTAAAAGGTATTCTGTGATACGGCGCTGACCGGTGAAGTCTCATAAAACGAAGAGAGAGCCTTTATCCTGCTCTCCGGCAGTTTTCCGAGTTCTGCTACGGCACGCAACAGATTGAGTTCCCGGTCTCCAAGGTTGGAGCCAAGGGCTATGTATGCGACTGTTTCCACGGCGCGATTAAAACATAACCGTCCCGGTGCGTCAACCGTAACCCCGCCGTTGACTGAAAAAAACCCCGGCAACCAGGAGGGTAAGTTGCCAGGGCAGATGAGGATTCGTTGGAATCCTCGCAATCATTTCGTTGCCTTCAGATATATACTTATTCACTGATGATAACAAGTCATAACTGAGGCCGCAAGCCCTTCAGCAAGGTTCTCATAGCGGAGCCGTATGCCAAGAAGGCTCAGCATCTTGCGGTTGTCTACAATCCGTGACTGCCGGACGTAGGAAAACATCAGTGGTGACATGACCTGTCGGGCTTCGTCAAGAGTCACCTGATGTTGGCGCGGCAACCCCAGAGCATCCGCACAAGAATTGAAATAGGATGTCATACTTGAGGGATTCCCGTCAGAGACATTAAATATGTCGACACCGCTCCCACGCTCGGCGGCAGCAATGCAGACTGCAGCAAGGTCATCAGCATGGATTCGGTTACTGGGACCAGACTCATCTTCATTCAGCAGCGGCTGACCCTGACTGATCTGCATCAACGGCAAGCGACCAGGGCCATAAATGCCGCTGACACGGAGGATAATGACCGGCACATCATTGGCGCCGCCATATTCCCGAAAAGCGTTTTCGGCATCCAGACGGCGTTTGCCCATAGCCGAGTCAGGAGACGTTGCCGATTCTTCGGTAACAACGCCTGAGCCGACATCGCTATAAACCGAAGTCGCGCTCATATAGATGATCTTTGCCGGTCTTTCGGTGCCTGTAATTCGTTCGATAAAATTTCTGGCACGGCTGTCGGCAACGCCCCCTCCCGGTGGTGGCACGAGATAGAAAAGGATCGCGCTAGAGAAATCAAGTGGCGGAATAGCGGCCTGTTCATCAAAGGTCGATACGACGGTCGTAAAACCGGCTGAGTCAAGTCGATATGCCTGTTCCGGAGATCTCACCGTACAGATTACCTCTGCTCCGGATTTCATATACAGACGCGCTATCCGCTCTCCGATGTAGCCACATCCGGCAACGAATATTTTCATCATGACATTCTCCACAATGTGATTATGCCAGAAATGATTTGACAATCGGCAGCATCGCATCACCAGCCGCAGCCACGGCAGCTTTGCGCTCGGCTGCGTTCATAAACAATTTGAGATATTTTTTTGCCTTCTTCTGATCCCCTGCAACTGTTTCAGCCATCTTGCACAGAATCCCGATCGGCACACCGTTGCGGTACCCCTGCACCAGTTTTTCAATCTCGTCACAGCGCTGTTTTTCCGTCCAGGTTTTGAACAGGGCTGCCCCCAGGTCATTGGTATTGTTAAGCATATTTTTCTCCAAAAGATAAAATTAATAAAGCCCCGCAGATTTCTCTGCGGGGCTGGATACTATCACTTCTTACGGCAGTAAACTACTTTTTCTCGAACGTTAGTGCGGCGAGCTTCTGATAATACTCGAAGCGACTGGCGGTCCAGGCGGATGCTTTCTTCATCAGTACGGCCGCCGCCTCCGGGTTGGCCTTCTGCAGCACTTTGTAGCGGTTTTCGCTGTAAGCGTACTCCTCGAATGTTGTAGTCGGGGGCTTGCTGTCGAGCTGCAGAGGGTTTTTGCCTTCAGCAACCAGGGCAGGATTATAGCGGTAGAGCGGCCAGTAGCCGGAGGAGACCGCTTTCCTGTTCTGATCTACACCTTTCGTCATATCAATGCCGTGGGCGATGCAGTGCGAGTAGGCAACGATGAGTGAGGGGCCGTCGTACGCCTCGGCCTCAATAAAGGCCTTGACAACCTGTCCAGGATTGGAAAGCGCCACGTTGGCGACATACACATTGCCATAGGCCATCGCCATCATGCCAAGATCCTTCTTGGCCATTGCTTTGCCGCCGGCGGCGAACTGAGCCACAGCTCCGGTAGGGGTTGCTTTGGATGCCTGGCCACCGGTGTTGGAGTATACCTCGGTATCAAGCACCAGCAGGTTGACGTTCTTGCCGGAGGCAATGACGTGGTCGAGCCCCCCGTAACCAATGTCATATGCCCAGCCATCGCCACCGACGCACCAGACTGATTTTTTTACCAGATAATCAGCCAGCGGCAGCAGTTGTACCGCTGCCTGCTCCTTGCACCCTTTCAGTCCTTTCTTCAATGTAACGATACGTTCCCGCTGTTTCTCAATGCCGGTCTGGTCAGACTGGTTGGCGGCCAGGATCTCTTTCATCAACGGAATTATCGGCTTGCAGGATTTGCAACTGCAGGTAGTCAACTGAGTAAGCAGTTCCAGGGCAGATTCAGTGAATTTATCCACCGCCAGGCGCATACCGAAACCGAATTCGGCGTTGTCTTCGAATAGCGAGTTGGACCACGCCGGTCCACGGCCGTCAGCACGTTTGGCCCACGGAGTGGTCGGGAGGTTGCCGCCGTAGATAGAGGTGCAGCCGGTGGCATTGGCAATCATGGCGCGGTCGCCGAACAACTGCGAGAGGAGTTTAAGGTATGGCGTCTCTCCGCAGCCGGCACAGGCACCGGAAAATTCAAAGGTCGGACGTACCAGTTGGCTGCCGCGCAGGGTGTCCAGCTTGACCTGGGTCGGATCAACATCGGGGAGTGACAGGAAAAAGTCAAAGTTGGCGGCTTCGGCAGCTCGCAACGGTGCCTGGAACTGCATGTTTATCGCCTTCCGGTTCGGGTCATCCTTACTCTTTGCGGGACAGTTGTGAACGCAGGCGCCACAACCGGTACAATCCTCCGGAGCTACCTGTAACGTGTATTTCATCCCCTTAAATTCAGGGAGCTTGCAGTCGGTTGACTTGAAACTTTCGGGCGCGTTTTTAAGCAGTTTACCGTCATATGCCTTCATACGGATGGTTGAATGCGGGCAGACAAATGAACAGATGGCGCACTGGATACAGAGCTTTTCGTCCCAAACAGGGATGTCTACGGCGATGTTGCGCTTCTCGTACTGAGAGGTAGCAGTAGGGAAGGTGCCGTCTGCCGGCATTAGCGAAACAGGCAGCTCGTCGCCGAAGCCGGCGATGATCCGGCCGGTGACCTCCTTGACAAATTTGGGAGCATTCTTGGAAACGGCAGGAGGCATCTTGAACTTGCTGGTTGCCTTAGCCGGTACTTTGACTTCGTAGATGCTCTTCAGTGCTTCATCCACGGCGGCGTTATTCATGGCAACAACTTTGTCGCCGGATTTACCGTAGCTCTTCTTGATGGCGTCCTTGATTTCATTGATCGCCTGCTCAAGAGGAATGATGTTGGAAATCTTGAAGAAGGCGGTCTGCATGATAACGTTGATGCGGGCGCCAAGGCCGAGATCTTCGCCCAGCTTGATGGCATTGATCACATAGAACTTCAGTTTCTTGTCGATGATTTGCTGCTGAACCTCTTTTGGCATCTTGTCCCACACTTCGGCATGCTCAAAGGGAGCGCAGAGCAGGAAGGTACCGCCCGGCTTGGCTTTGCTGACCATATCGTACTTCTCCAGGAAGGAGAAGTTGTGACAGGCGATAAAATCGGCGTTATCAATCAGGTAAGGGGCGTTGATGGCTTTTTTACCAAAACGGAGGTGCGACACGGTAACGGTTCCGGCCTTTTTGGAGTCATAGACGAAATAGGCCTGGGCAAAGTTTTTGGTGGTCTCGCCGATTATCTTAATCGTGTTTTTATTTGCGCCGACGGTGCCGTCCGATCCGAGTCCGAAGAACATCGCTTCATATGTGCCGTCCATGGCGGTGCGGAAGTCGGGGTTGTAATCTAGGCTGCAGTTGGTGACATCCTCTTTAATGCCGACAACGTAGTGATTTTTCGGTTTAGCTTTTTTGAGGTTGTCGAGTACGGCTTTGGCCATTGCCGGGGTGAACTCCTTGGAGCCGAGCCCGTAACGACCGCCGACTATTGCCGGGTAGCCTTTGAAACTTAATTTGCCATCAGACATCGCTTCACCGATGGCGGTGCGTACGTCGAGGTAGAGCGGTTCGCCGAGGGATCCGGGCTCCTTGGTGCGGTCAAGTACGGCGATGCCTTTAACGGTTTTTGGCAGAGCCTTGATGAAGGCATCAAGCGGGAAGGGGCGGAAAAGGCGGATCTTGACGACGCCGACTTTTTCGCCATTCTTATTCAAGGCATCTACGACTTCCTGAACGGTGTCAGCCCCGGAGCCCATCATAACGACAACACGATCGGCATCTTTGGCACCGTGGTAATCTACCAGTTTATACTTGCGTCCGGTGAGTTTACCGAATTTGTCCATCTCTTCCTGAACGGTTTTGACACAGGGTGCGTAAAACTGGTTAACGGTTTCACGCCCCTGGAAGTAGACGTCCGGGTTCTGGGCGGTGCCGCGCATCTCAGGTCGGTCAGGGGAGAGTCCCCGCAGACGGTGGGCGTTGACGAGGTCGTCATTTATCATGGAGCGCATGTCGTCAAAGGACAATTCTTCGACTTTCTGGACTTCGTGCGAGGTGCGGAAACCGTCGAAGAAGTGCAGGAACGGGATGCGCGAGCGGAGCGTTGACGCCTGGGAGATCAGGGCAAAATCCATGACTTCCTGGACATTGTTGGAACAGAGCATCGCCCAGCCTGTTGAACGGCAGGACATGACGTCGGAGTGGTCGCCGAAGATGTTGAGTGCAGCGGCAGAGATGGCACGGGCGGAAACATGGAAGACCGTGGAGGTTAACTCGCCGGCGATCTTGTACATGTTGGGAATCATCAGTAGCAGACCCTGGCTGGCGGTGAAGGTTGTCGTCAGAGCGCCGGCCTGCAGGGCGCCATGCACGGTTCCGGCCGCTCCACCTTCGGACTGCAGTTCAGATACCAGCGGGATGGTGCCCCAGATGTTTTTCTCGCCGGCGGCGCTCTTGGCATCTGAAATCTCCCCCATGACCGAGGAAGGGGTGATCGGGTAAATTGCGATGACTTCGTTGGTGGCGTGAGCCACGTGTGCGGCGGCGGTGTTACCGTCGATTGTTACCATTTTTTTGCTCATGTACTACCTCCTCTTTTTTTGGATTACGTCAAATATGCCGCTGTTATAATTCGTTGCGTCCCTGTAATGCCCACTGCACCGTGGCCGCATCTACAAATTCAATATCGCTGCCGAGCGGGATGCCATGTGCCAGGCGACTTATCTTGACACCGGTCGGTTTCAATGTTTTGGTCAGGTAAAGCGCCGTCGCTTCGCCCTCAACAGTGAAATTTGTGGCAAGTACCACTTCGTGAACCGCCCCCGCTCCGATTCGCTCCACAAGCTCCCTTATCCTCAGGTTTGCCGGCCCGATACCCGAAAGCGGCGAGATGGCTCCTTCCAGAACGTGGTAAGTGCCATGATAGGCGTTACTTCGTTCCAGAGCCATAAGATCCTGCGAGTTTTCGACGACACAGATAATAGTTGAATCCCTGTTGCCTGAGCAGAGAGAACAGGGATCGGTCTCCGTAATGGCGAAACAGGTTGAGCAGGGTCGAACCCGGTCTCTCACTTCACAGAGCGTATCTGATAACGCCGTCAGATTCCGGGGGGACTTAAGAAGATGAAAAGCCAGACGGAGTGCGGTTCGCTCCCCGATACCGGGCAATTTTTTCAGCTCGCCAACCAGGCGCATCAATGAAGATGATTTTGTTAACATAAATTCCGCAACAAATAAAACATTTTTTAGGGAGTTATATTAAAAAAGCCCCGGTATGCTCATACCGCCGGTAATTTTAGACATTTCGTCACCCATCTCGGCATGAACTTTTTTTAGAGCCTCATTAGCCGCAGTGATTACAAGATCCTGCAGCATTTCAACGTCATTCGGGTCAACCGCTTCTTTTTTTATCTCAAGAGAAACGATTTCATTTTTACCGTTGACGGTAATGGTAACGGCTCCACCTCCGGACGTTGCCGTGGCTGTTTTCAGGCTGGCCTCTTCCTGCAATTTTGCCATCTTGTGCTGAATCATCTGAGCCTGCTTCATTATATTAGCTAATCCTTTTGACATTTTTCCTCCTCGATTATTTGTCTTAAAAGCTCTGTACGTCAGTAACTGTGCAGCCAAACACCCGTTCAGCCTCTTTAATCACCGGATGATTTTCAACCTCCCGCTTCAGCTCTTCCAGGAGCTGCTCGGCATCACTCTTTTTTTTTTCAGCCAATGACAAAGGCGCTTCAGCGAAACCTGATTCAATGGACTTTATCCGGATAACAGTATCTCTATCGGTAAACGTGCAGGCCAGCTTCTGGACGTCAGCGATAAATTCTGCATCCTGGGCGGCTGTCAGATAGTAACTACCGGCGGGAAAACCGATTTCGATAAGGCCCGGTTCCTGTTTGAGCGGACTGCCGTGTTCAAGTACGGCTCCATGCTGGAGATCTTTACCATTGACAAAAAGCACAAAACATCCCCAGTCGGTCTGACTCCCGGTCGGCCTGGGTGATACTGCAGACTCCGCGTAAAACTGCCCCGGCTGCTCGTTCGTTGAGGTGCGTGATTCTGCTTTCGGGTTCGGCACTGAGGCGACCCCGGCAGAGTCCCACGGCAGTGACGGCGTATGAACCGCAGCCGTCTCCAGCAGTTTTATCTTCTCGATAAGTTCCTGTATCGGCACCAGTGGAGCGAGCAGGGTGGCTTTTAGAAGCGCCATCTCTACAATCAGACGGGGAAAACTGGCGTACGCCAGTTCGGTCTCGGCTTTTAAAAACAGGGTCAAGCGGCGCTGGACATCGAGTGCGGAGACGTGAAGGGACTGTTTCTGGAGCTCATCAAGCTCTGCTGCGGTTAAGTCGAGGATTTCTTCAGGCTTTTTGACGGAACGGATCACCAGCAGATTACGGAAATGCTCAATCAGTTCCTGACAGAACTGCCGCATATTATAGCCAACCAGATCAACCTGCTTTATTCCTGCAAGTACACCTTGCGAGTTCCCTTCGAAAACTGCCGCCGATATTTCTGCCAGCAGACGCCGGTCGATTGTTCCGAGCAGTGTGGCAACATCTTCATCGCTGACAGTGTCACTACAGAAAGCAAGCACCTGGTCGAAAGCGGTCAGAGAATCACGCATGCTGCCGTCGCCTTTGCGGGCGATCAGCCCAAGGGCTGAGTCGCTGATAGCGACTTTTTCCTCTCCGGCAATAAAACGGAGCCGAGCGATAATTTTTGTCAGGGTCACACGCTTAAAATCAAACCTCTGGCAGCGGGAGAGGATTGTCACCGGCAGCTTGTGTGGTTCAGTCGTGGCGAAGATGAATTTTACATGCTCCGGCGGCTCCTCCAGCGTCTTCAGAAGCGCATTGAAGGCATTAGTAGAGAGCATGTGGACTTCGTCGATGATGATAATGCGGTAGCGGCTGTGGGAGGGTAGATACTTGATATTGTCGCGCAGGTCGCGGACATCGTCTACGCCGTTATTGGAAGCGCCGTCGATCTCGAAGACATCGGTTGAGGTCCCCTTGGTTATTTCGAGGCATTGAGGGCAATTATTGCACGGTTCGTGTGACACCCCTGTTTCACAGTTGAGGGTCTTGGCCATGATTCTGGCGGTGCTGGTTTTGCCGACACCCCGTGCGCCGGTGAAGAGAAACGCGTGGGCGACCCGACCCGAGTCTATGGCATTTTGAAGAGTACGGCTGACATGCTCCTGACCCACCAACTCGGAAAAGCTTTGGGGGCGATATTTCCTTGCCAGGACTTCGTAGTGCGTGCCGGTGGACAAGAGATTCAACCTCACAGGTGGTCTGGTTCTCCACTCGATGAACGGGGGAGCAGGTGTGGTTCCGGAAGACGTGGGAAAAAGCTTGCAGACGTATATGATAGCCGGGTTTACCCGCGGCACACAGCAGGAGCCGCTGCCGTTGCTTCCTTCCGGACCTGGCGGGGTTCACGGCGTGCCGTTGCGCGAGGCCCGGCTATCATATCCATCTGCAAACAGTCTGCTTAGCTAATAACGCGGCTAATTACAAATTTACAGCCATAAAATCTGGTCGCCCTAGATACCATAAGGATGGGGTATTGAGCAAGCATAAAAGGGAGATGAATTTTGTTTTTGTCAAGTTCGGCGGCCATAGCGGCAAGAGGGGGATAATAGCTTGACAACGGTACCCTCTCGGTTACATTCTGCCACCTTATCAGGAATCATTCCTGTTAAGGAGGGCGTCATCAAACGGGAATGGATCAAAAACTCCATAGGTATACTCAACTCTTGCTCTGCTCAAGAAACACCGCCTACAGAAGGAAATCAAATGGATACCAAGCGCCGTAGAGAAGTAAATGCAGATGAATTCCGCACCATAATCGCCAGATCGATGGATGGCTTTCTTATGGTTGACATAAAAGGCTACATCATTGAAGCCAATGTCAGCTACTGCCGCTTGTTTGGCTATTCACGGGATGAAATTCTGAACATGCATATCTCCGAGATCGATCCGATAGATAGTGTCGAAGATGTGGCGAAACGTACTTCTGAAATCATCCAGGCCGGTTCGCTGCGGTTTGAAACAAAACACCGGCATAAAGATGGCACCAACATAGATGTGGAAATCAGTACACACTATTTTCCCGATCATGGCGGCACGTTATTTTCCTTTATCAGAGACATTACCAAACCCAAAAAAACCGAAAAAGTATTGAAGGAAAGCGAGCAGTTGTTCCGGACACTTGTTTCGGCGTCCAGCCAATCGGTCTGGAGTTTCCGCCCTGGCGGTTTGACTGAAATTGAGCAGATTGATAAGGCCAACGCCTCATGGTGGTGAGAGTTTACAGGACAGACAGAATTCCAGAGGACAGCCGACAACGGCATGGGGTGGTTGGATGCGGTACATGATGAAGATCAACAGGTGGCCCTGAACAATTGGCAGAATATCCTGACCTCAGGTAAGTCGACCGCCGCCGAATACCGTGTTCGCAGTCGGGACGGCGATTGGCGCTGGTTGAAAGTTCGCGGGGTACCGATAAAGGATAGTCAAGGCACCATTACTGAAATTGCCGGCACTGTTGTCGACATCACTGAACGCAAACAACTTGAACTGCAGCTCCACCAGTCTCAAAGACTTGAGAGCCTCGGCGTGCTGGCTGGCGGCATTGCCCACGATTTCAACAACATTCTAACGGCAATTATGGGGCATTGTTCGTTGGCTGAAATGAAGAGTGAGCAAGCTGGCAAGCACCTGCGCGAGATCCAGATCGCCGTCGCCCGAGCTTCCGAGCTCTGCCGCCAGATGCTGGCTTACGCAGGAAAGGCCCAGTTTGTCCAGTCGCAGGTGAATATTAGGTCGCTTGTTGATGAAGTGATTAGGGCACTGTCGCCCACTGTAAAGCAGAATGTGGAGATAACAGCTCAACTGTCCGACGACATCCCGCTTATCAAAGCCGATACCAGCCAAATCAGCCAGATAACCAAGAATCTGATCATCAATGCAGTGGAAGCCATAGGCGAACTTCAGGGCAAGATCAGGGTATCACTGACAAAGGCGGAAATAAAAGCTGGGCATGAAAAGGATTACCTTGGCAAGATAATTCCTTCAGGCTGGTACGCCTGCCTGGAAGTAGCAGACAACGGCTGCGGCATGAGCGATGATGTCTATAACAGAATCTTCGAGCCGTTCTACAGCACGAAGTTTACCGGACGTGGTCTGGGAATGTCAGCAGTGCTAGGTATAGTCACATCCAGTAGCGGGGCACTACAGCTTTCCAGCAAACCGGATGAAGGCACAACCGTTAAAGTGTACCTTCCTGAGCAGGTAAGGCTGAAGGTTGAGGAGATGCAGGTTGAAGGTTGAAGGTTGAAGACAGCTAATTACAAATTTACAGCCATAAAATCTGAGCGCATCAGGTACCATTAGAAGAGGGCGTTGGGCAAGCACTCTTTTTGATTCGACTACTGGCGTGTAATCCTCTCCAGCCCCCCCATATACGGCTGCAAAATTGACGGAATAGAGACTGAGCCGTCTTCCTGCTGATAATTTTCCAGAATTGCCACTACTGTACGCCCCACAGCAAGACCTGAGCCATTCAAGGTATGGACAAATTCAGGTTTGGCTTTTTCGTCTTCGCGGAAACGGATCGAAGCGCGGCGAGCCTGGAAATCACCGAAGGTACTGCAGGATGATATTTCACGATAACAACTCTGTCCCGGCAGCCAAACTTCGATGTCATAGGTTTTTGCCGCAGAGAAGCCGATATCTCCGCTGCATAGCGCCATAACGCGGTACGGCAGACCGAGCAACTGCAGAACCTTTTCGGCATGCCCGGTCAAAGTTTCCAAGGCGGCGTCCGATTCTGACGGATGGACGAATTTTACCAGCTCTACTTTGTTAAACTGATGCTGTCGGATCAAGCCACGGGTATCTTTTCCGTACGAACCGGCTTCGCGGCGGAAACAGGGAGTATAGGCACAATAGCTGATCGGCAGATCGCTCTTCTTCAGAATCTCGCCACGATGGATATTGGTTACCGGCACCTCCGCAGTCGGAATCAGATAAAACTCGGGATCGACCAGCTTGAACAGATCCTCCTCAAATTTGGGGAGCTGCCCGGTTCCCTGCATCGAATCACGGTTGACCATAAAAGGGGGCAGCACCTCCTGATAGCCATGCTTGTCGGTATGCAGATCGAGCATGAAATTAAGCAAAGCTCGCTCCAGCCTGGCACCGGCACCACGATAGAGTGTAAAGCGCGCGCCGGTTATCTTGGCACCGCGCTCGAAATCAAGGATGCCGAGATTTTCGCCGAGATCCCAATGTGCCAACGCATCAAATGGCAATGTTATAGGCTCTCCCCAAGTTCTGACCAGGACATTGTTGCTTTCAGATGCGCCAATCGGAGTTGCTGTGTGAGGAATGTTTGGCACCGTCAATAGAAATGAATTAAGCTGGTCATCAACCTGAGTCAGCTCCTCATCCAACCCCTTTATCTTCTGGGAGACTTCACGCATCTCCAGAATCTTGTCCTGAACCAGACTTTTGTCCTTTGTGCGACCGATCTCGTCAGAGACGGAGTTGCGCAGCGCTTTTAGCGCCTCGCCATCCTTCAACAGCGCACGCCGCCGCTCATCAAGGTCACGGAAGCCGCCCAGATAGGACAAACCGCCGCGACTGCAGAGGCTTAGTTCGGTTTCATCCAGATTTTCACGAATATATTTCATATCAAGCATTGGTAAACACCTTTATTTTTAGATAGTAAGCGTGTATTTTGTAGCACTTGCGCCGGTAGACGTCAATGCAAAAGAGCCCTATGAAATCAATCCTGACGTACATTTTCATGTTCACCACACTCCTCTGCCAGCCGCTGCAACTGCGTGCGGAGGAGATTATTATTAATGCCGTTGGCGATATCATGCTTGCCGGAAAATGGGCGCCACTGCTGCGACAGAAAGGGTATGACTACCCGTTCAATGGTGTCAGAAAAGAGCTTGCAGCGGGCGATATCAATATTGCGAACCTTGAATCACCCATCGCAACAGGGGGAAAAGAATATTCCGAGAAAAAATATCGTTTCCGTGCTGAACCGCAGGTGGCAAGAGCTATCAGTTCTGCCGGTTTTAATCTGGTGACACTCGCCAACAACCACAGCATGGATTTTGGCGGGGAGGCGCTGGCAGAAACGCTGCAGCATCTGAGCGACAATGGAATCACCTGGATCGGAGCGGGAGAAAATCTCTCCGAAGCACGAAAAATGGCGTTATATACCATTAAAGGCAAAAAAATCGCCTTTCTCGCTTACTCATTGACTCAACCGATAGAGTTTTTTGCCCGGCGGGATCGACCCGGAACGGCTCCCGGTTATGAAAAACTGGTGACGGCCGATATTGTCGGCGCCCGCAGCCAGGCTGATTACGTTATAGTCTCATTTCACTGGGGAAGAGAGGCAACCGAAACGGTGCTGCAGTTCCAGCGCTACACAGCTCACAGCGCCATCGAAGCCGGAGCGGATGTCATTATCGGCCATCATCCGCACATACTTCAGGGGATCGAGTGTTACAGAAACGGCATCATTTTTTACAGTCTCGGCAACTTCGCCTTTGCCAGCAAAAGTTCTGTTGCAGACGTCAGCGCCATTGTCCGCTTTACATTAGACGACAACCGCCGGGAAGCCGAGATTCTTCCTCTCGATGTCCTGAACCGACGGGTCAATTTCCAGACACAGTTATTGACCGGAGCTAAGGGCGCTGCCGTTATCGAAAAGCTGAACCGACTTTCAGAAACGTTCAATACCAGGATTCAGAGTAGCGAAGGCAGACACACCATACCGTTCTAACTTACAACTGCTTTTCAACCACAGAGCAACAGAGCAACAGAGAGAGCCACTACTTTTTTGGGTATAAATCAGAATCTTTTCCGTTTTTGTTTGTACCCTCTTTTTTCTTTTGACTTTCTCAGTTGCTCTGTTGCTCTGTGTTTCAACTGTTTTAGAAGGATTAACCTTTTACCCATGAAAATACTTCTCACAACCCTGCACTCCAAATACTCGCACGCTTCGCTGGCGCTCCCCTGTCTTGCCGCTTACTGCCGTGACATCCCTGATACCGATATCGTAACCCGAGAATGGACCATTAACGAACCGCGCGAACATCTCTTGAGGCTGATCGTCGCCGAGCAGGCTGATCTGATCGCCTTCTCCTGTTATATCTGGAATATCGAACAGACGCTGAAAATCGTTTCTGATATAAAGAAGATAGCGCCGGAAACGATGATCGTTCTGGGTGGGCCGGAGGTTTCGTTCAGCATATTCGATCTCATGCATGACAACCGGGCGATTGATTTCGTGATCAAGGGTGAAGGGGAAGAATCTTTCAGGCGGTTGATCGTAAAGTTGCTGCAGGAACCGGTAGCGCTGCGGCAGGAAAGTCTGGGAGAGATCGATAACCTTTTTTTCCGGGATGGAGATGATACGGCAGCAGGGCCGTCAAGTCGAAAGCAGCTTATACTCGACTCGCTCCCCTCACCGTTTGAAGCGGGACTGGTTGAGCTTTCAAAGCCGCTCATATATTATGAAACGTCGCGCGGCTGTCCGTTTTCCTGCGCGTTCTGCCTCTCTTCAGTTGAAGGGACTGTGCGATCATTCAGCCAGGAGAGGATCAAAAAGGATCTGCTGTTTTTGATGAGCAGAGATGTTGCCCAGATAAAACTGGTAGACCGCACTTTTAATTATGATGCCGAACGTGCGGAGACCATCTGGGCGTTTATACTCGAACATAACCGGTGCAGCCGCTTTCATTTTGAAATAGCTGCCGACCTTCTGACAGAGAAGAATCTGCTGACTCTGTCGCGCGTTCCGGAAAACACCTTTCATTTTGAAATCGGCGTCCAATCGTCGTCGGCAGCAACACTTGAACAGGTTGGGCGCACAGCAGATCCGGAACGTATATTTGCGAATGTGCGACGACTCAAGAGTGAGACCCGGATCGAACTGCATCTGGACCTGGTTGCTGGTCTGCCGGGAGAGGATTACAGCCGGTTTCTGGACTCCCTGCAGGCAGTTGCTGATCTGAAGCCTGATATGATCCAGATCGAAGCGCTTAAACTGCTCAAAGGGGTTCCCATGCGGACAATTGCCGCCCGTGAAGGATATGCCTTTTCCGAATTCCCCCCCTACACTATTCTTGGCAACCGGTGGCTTTTATATGAAGATATCTGCAGGATTGAAACGATCGGACGATTACTCGATCTGTTCAGCAGGCATGGTGGCTTTGGGGCAGCGTTTACTGTGTTGGAGCGCCATGCCCCGCTCTCCAGAGTTCTTGACCAGATGGCGCGTAAGGCGGGTAATGAAAACCTCTCCAGCCTCTCCTGCCGCAAGGTTTTCGAGCTTTTTGCCCGCCTTGCAGAGCCGGTGGCAAATAGGGAGATACTGCACGATGCCCTCTTTTTCGATTACTGTAACGCCGAGATGCCGCTGATGGGGAAGCTCCCCACCTTTATCGCCGAACAGCAACTGCGCTGTTCCTGGCCCGGACTCAAGGATCTTCCAAACAACCTTGAATTGCCACTAAACAGCCGGATCAAGTCATTCCGCTATGAATTTATGAGTGATTATCTAACAGGGCAGGAAAGTACAGAACCGACCGTTATCACGTTTATCTACGTATCAGGCGCAGGACGTGGCCTCAGAATACTGACGCTTTAACTTCAACCTTCAACCTTCAACCTTCACCTCATCCCTCTCAACATACCGCCCGCCCCAAAACGCAAAACCGGCAGCGATCACTACCGCCAGCGGCGTAATCAGCAGCGCCCGCGACAACCCCCACCGGTCGGAGATGGAACCGATGATAGCTGGTGATATGGCATCACCAAGCGCATGGATTGCAAAAATGTTGATGGCAAAAGCCATGGCGCGCCGCCCCGGCATCACGACATTAACCAGCACGGTATTGAGAGGGCCGGTATTCAGGAACAGGAACAACTCGGCGCCGAATATAGCTGCCAGGCAGATGGTAAGATCAGATGTTGTCAGAGCCAGAACCATCAACGGTGCTCCAAGCAGAAAACCGACCGCCGAAACGTACAGGTAACCGGTGGCACTGCGCCGCTGAAAATAATCGCCAAGCCAGCCACCGGAGATAGTGCCAACAATGCCGGCTACGACTGTGATCATACCGAACAGGGTATTGCCGCGGGCGACTTCCAAGCCAAAGGAACGGTTGAGAAAAGAAGGAGCCCACTGCGCCAGCCCCCCCAGCGCGAAGGTCATCGAAGCCATGGATATTGTCGCAAGAACGTAAGTACGGTTCTGCCAGAATCGGCAGAGTTCATAAAATAGTGGTTCGGAGCGGTGTGACTCCACCTGAGAGGTGCCCTGACGCAGATCGTTCAGAAAATAGAGCGGCAGTGCCAGAACAATCCCCGGAAGACCGACCAGCAAAAAGGCCATTTGCCAGCCAAACGCCTGTCCAAGCTGTCCCCCCAGAATATAGCCTAGAGCACTCCCGACCGGGATGGCAAGAAAGAAGAGCGATAACATCCGCCCACGACTCTCGCGAGGAAAATAGTCCGAGAGCAGGCCTGGCGAGACCGTGCCGAAACTGGCCTCCCCCACTCCAACCAGCGAGCGTGCCGCCAGCAGCATCCGATAAGAACCGGCCAAACCGGACAGCATCGTCGCCAGACTCCAGAGCGCAAGGCCAGCGGCGGCGAGGCGGGCGCGGTTGTAGCGGTCACCCAGCCGACCGAAAATTGGGGCGGCCAGCATATAGCAGAGCATGAAGGCACTGCCAAGGAAGCCGAGTCCGGTATCAGAGAGATTCAGCTCCGCTTTAATCAACGGAAAAACGGCATAGAGCGCCTGCCGATCAACGTAGTTCAGCAGGTTGACGGCGAGCAGCAGGGCGAGCGCATAACGTGCGCCACGGTTGTTCTGTTCAGAAGGAGTAGAGTTCATCACGCCACCCGGTCGGTTCCATCACCACCTGTTTCCCAAGATCAGCCAGCAGTTCATCCATATCATCAACAAAGCCTGGCATTATGGCGATGCGAATAATTCCGGCCTTGTTATCTACGGTGCTCATAACATTCATC
Source organism: uncultured Geobacteraceae bacterium (assembly GCA_903845365.1). GTDB lineage: Bacteria > Desulfobacterota > Desulfuromonadia > Geobacterales > Pseudopelobacteraceae > JACRCG01. The sequence goes on from CAIMXI010000111.1 coordinate 35,287, forward strand.
CCCTCATACCCCTCCAGGACAAATTTGAGAAATACCATATCGCGATGAGCGACCTTGAAATAGCGGTAAATCACTGAATATAATTCCTCTTCTGGGTTTTGTTGCCTGGCGGCTGTCATGCAATCGGGTTGGAGTCTATCAGTTTTACTCATCGTGTAAACAGCAAATTTGAAAATGGCCTGTATGTAGGTGAGGTTTTTGAAGAGCCGGATATCATTCAGTATGAAGATGGCCTTACACCGGTACCTCCGCCTGACTTTGAACAGGGACAAGTTCCGGTTTTCGACCGCAGGATGAATGAATGGGCAGTAATTCCTGTCTCCATTGCCAGGCAGTTGCTCAATATCAGCGGGGCAGATCATCCATCATGATTTCTACTCCAGAATGTGATATGAACGAATGAAAAAGAAATTTTCACTATACCTTCTATAAAATTCCGGGAAAATGACTGTCACCAAGAGAAATGATGACCACTAACGGCGACGACATACGCCCCTCTCCGGAGGCGATGCTGAAACTGGCCCAGGCTGAAGAAGTTACCGCCGAGTTGGGCAAGCTGAAGATCTTCCTCGGTTATGCGGCCGGCGTCGGCAAAACCTACGCCATGCTGGAGGCTGCGCGCAAGCGCAAGAATGATGGCCGTGATGTGGTTGTCGGCTACGTCGAATCGCATGGTCGTTCCGAAACCGAGGAGCTTCTGGACGGCCTGGAACTGGTGCCGCGTAAGGAAATTCACTATCTGGGGGTCACACTTCCCGAGATGGACATTGACGCGATTCTGACCCGCAAGCCCCAGATCGTCCTGGCAGATGAACTGGCCCACACCAACGCCCCCGGATCGCGCCACGAGAAACGGTGGCAGGATGTAGAGGAGATCCTGGAAGTCGGGATCGATGTCTATACCACCGTCAACATCCAGCATTTTGAGAGCCTGAACGACGTGGTGGCTCAGATCACCGGCATTACCGTCCGCGAGACCGTACCGGACCGCCTGCTGGATCTCGCCTTTGAGATCAAGCTGATTGATATCCCCCCGGAAGACCTGCTGCAGCGTCTGCACGAAGGGAAAATATATATCGCCGACCAGGCCGCCAAGGCGATCGAAAAATTCTTCCGTCCCGGTAATCTGATGGCTCTTCGGGAACTCTCCCTGCGCCGCACCGCTGCAAGGGTTGATGACCAGATGCGAGCCTACATGGAGACCAAGTCCATCGCCGGGCCATGGCCAACAGCGGAACGTCTGCTGGTCTGCGTCAGCGGGTCTCCCTACAGTGAAAAACTGATCCGCGCCACCTGTAGACTGGCCGAAGAGCTTAAGGGACAATGGTTTACGGTTTACATTGAGACACCTGCAGACAGTCGTCATGTTCGGGAGAACAGGGAGCATATCTGGCGCGACCTGCGGCTGGCTGAGAGCCTGGGAGGCCAAGTTGCGTCCGTCACCGCCACCGATATAACAGATGCGGTTATGGAGTACGCCACACGGCACAATATCACCAAGATCGTAATGGGCAAACCAACCAGGCGCCACTGGCGCAAAATCCTGCAAACACCCATAGTAGACCGCATCATCCGCAGAAGCGGTGCCATTGATGTCGTTATCGTCAGCTTTGAGGCGGATAAGTCCGCCGGAGCCGCTACCGAGCAAAGGCACCATTCCCCGCTTGAACTGCGTGGTTATACGGCCAGCCTTGCTCTTGTTTCAGCGGCCACGGTACTGTGCGAACTGCTGCGCCCGTTCCTGGCTCCAACCAACATGGTCATGATCTACCTGCTGGCCGTCGTTGTTGCCGCGCTGCGACTCAGCCGCAAACCGGCCATCGCCACCGCCTTCCTCGGCGTACTGGCCTTTGATTTTTTCTTTGTCCCCCCCCGCATGACGTTTGCTGTGGCAGATCCCCAATACCTCCTTACCTTTCTGGGACTGCTCGTTGTGGGCGTTGTCATCAGCACCCTTGTGGTTCGCTCAAAAGAGCGCACTGAGGTGATGCGAATCCGCGAAGTGCAGACAGCCAGCTTGTACTACCTGAGCCGCGACCTGGCAGCTTCCGTTGATATCACTGCAGTGCTGAATGCTGTAGTCAGAAACGTTGAGGAAGCTCTTAATGCCAAGGTGGTGATTCTCCTGCCGGAAGGGGAACGGCTCAGTATTCAGGATGCAAGTGATGGACTGCTGCTGGACATCAAGGAACAGGCCGTGGCCGACTGGGCTTTCCGCAACAACCACCAGGCCGGACGCGCGACTGATACGCTTGTATCTGCCGAGCTGATCTATCTTCCCCTGCAAACCCCGGCCAGTCTGCTGGGGGTCATGGGAGTCAAGCTGGAAAGTGAGCAAGCCTATCACTCTCAGGAGAACCGCCGTCTGCTCGATGCTTTCGCTACCCAGGCCGCAATGGCCATGGAACGGATCCAGTACTCCCATCAGGCGGAACAGACCCAGATTTTGCAGGCACGGGAAAATCTGGAACGAGCGTTGCTCAACTCCATCTCCCACGACCTGCGTTCACCGCTCTCCACAGTCACAGGCGTCCTGACAAGCCTGAAGGAGGAGGGTGAGCATCTGGGTGATGCCGCTCGTCGGGAGCTATTGGATACTGCCTGTGGTGAGGCCGAACGCCTGAACCGCTTTGTCGGCAATCTGCTGGACATGACCCGCATCGAGGCTGGCGCTGTCAAGCTTAACCTAGAACCATGCGATGTGCAGGAACTTGCAGGATGTGCCCTGGCAGTTATGGATACACGGGGGGATACAAGTAGGGTGTCATTCCGGATGCCTGAGGAGATGCCGCTGGTGCCGATGGATCTGGTACTGATGATCCAGGTGCTGGTCAACCTGCTGGAGAACAGTCTGAAATATTCGCCGCCGGGT
>CAIMXI010000112.1 GCA_903845365.1 uncultured Geobacteraceae bacterium
AATCGTACGCCACACTGAAATCGGTCACCTCATACGGAACAGAATAATACGGAACAGAACAGGATGATCACCTACAAACAATTCTAGCCAAGCGCTATTATACGACTTAGGCTCATTTTATGAAGATCAAAAAACTTGAACATCGAGTTTATATTGGGTGAGGCACAATAACTAAAATTTTACGCAGGATCATTGATGATTTGCCTCATAATTATCACTAATTCCATTTTAGAAGCTTATTTTCGTAATCTATTGTGAAATTAAATAAACGTAAAAAAGAATTTCCTAGCAGACCATCTACCCCTCTAGTGGCGGTTAAAGGCGTTATAAGCACTTCAGAATTAGCCTGAATTTTACCATCTAATTCAATAGAATCAACTTTAGTTGACTTTGCGTGATTATTATTGTCAACGTTATGGTTCTTGAGGGAAGTTTTTTTGCTTTTTTTAAATTTTAGTTTTGCTGCTAAATCCGGGGATAATGTTGTTACCGGCGTTCTATCATCAAGAGCCATTTTTGCTTTTACAATGTGCCCATTATTTTTAAACACAACCGGCACGATAATTTTATCATTTAGTATGTTTATTTTGGTAACGTGCTGAAGTTTTCCCTCTGCCTTATGTTCAGGTTTGTCAGATCTGTTTTTGCCTTGTGAAGCATTGATCCGGTATTGGTTCGGTACTTTGCTAACGTCATCAACCCAGAAGATAATTCCGTTATCATCTACGTAGTTGAAATATTCTGGCATTGGAGGAGGAATTTTGCTCTTATCATCGAGCCAAAATATGATTCCATTTCTATCAACATATTTAAAATATTTCTTTGCTTCTGCTGTGACTTTTTTATCGTTCTTATTGTTAACGGTACCGCCAATATCACTTATGGCCTTTGAATCGCGTAATGTTCTTTCAACAGGAGTCTCTGGTAGTGATAATAAGGGGCTTCCTGCTAGGTTGTCGGAATTTTGTACGTCATTATTGGGTGATGCATTACGCTTTACGTCATCACCTTTAACCGTCTTATTTTTATGTTGCAATTTTACTACTGTCAGTTGTTTAGAATCCTGCTTTGCCGTAGCAAGTTGTCCCACGTGATGCTTGATCTTTGCTAAACGATCCTGCTCGGTTTTTTCGGCCAGATCACGTTCCTTCTCTGCCTGTTTCAGGGCAACCAAGTGTTCTTGTTCACGTTGATCGGTTTCATGGCTTGATGCGGAGGCAACAGTTTGTTCCAGTTCACCGTTTATATTGGCAAGTCTGTTCTGTCCAGATTTCTCTTCGGTTTTACTCTTCTCGTGCAAAGGTGCGGCACTGACAGACACAGCAACTTCTTTCGCATTATTATCAGGAGTAACAACATCATCTTTGTTACTATTTATTTTTGGTTGTTTCCCAGCTAATGGAATATTTGGTCCACATTCGTAATTCCAAAGCTGCTGGTGCTCTAAAAGCTTAAATAGAATAGTGACGTTCTTTTTTTCATCACTGATATCAGACAATGTACATAATCTGGATATAGCATCTGGATGTCCATATTTACGGGCTTGTTCCAATAATTTGAATGCAGATTCAAGGTTCTGATCAACACCTACACCAAACATATAGGCTGATCCAGCATTAATGCTTCCAATTGAATTACCTTGAATCGAGCTTTTCAACGCCATTTCAAAAGCGTACTCCTTTGAAACACGAGTTGTTTGATATTTGTTAGAAATATACGAAATTAAGGCTTGAGCGAATGCGTTGCCTTGCTCGGCAGCCATGATCGAATATTCTAATGCTTGTGCTGGGTTTTCTGGAAGTGGGGAGTCGCCTAATAGGCCATACGTCAAGATCATGAGTGAATTGATGTCACCTGAAGCTGCTCGATCTCTGATTTCAGCAAGATTAGATGAAGAGATGTTACGGGCATTATCTGTCCAGCCAGTTCGTAGCAGGTTTTCGTCAGAATAGAGAGCAAATACCGTTAACAGGGTGCTGTGCAGTGCGCAGATTGTAGTTAGTATGAGCACCAGCGTTTTTTTAATACTAATAGTGTTCACTATTTAGAGAATTATTTAGAAAAAAGATTGGTTGCTTTATTAATAAATGTTTCTACGATAGTTTTATCACCAACGGTCTTGTTGCGTGATTTAGATATCGCTCTGTATTTCCTGATGTCTTGGTCAAGTGCTTTGAAATTACCATAAGTACCTTTATAGCCAACAACTTTCATTTCCTGAGATCTCCAGATGCATGCGTTAAAAAAAGGTAAGCAAAATAAATTAACCTCATCAGAGAAATAGCGTGGAGCAATTATGACATCGGCATTTGAGCTAGAAATTGCCTGGTAAACGGCACCCTGAACACATTCAGAAGCGTTTGGTGTAACATCATGTTCGAGCTCAACTCCATAAGCGAGCTTCTCTGGGTGTTCGAGCGCAAATCCAAATAGCGACTTGTATGAACAGGTTCCTGAAATTTTATCGCCGACCTTTACGTCGACTTCCATTGGAATTCCTTCAACATCATCAATATTAATTTCGTTTCCCTTTGTGTTGGTGTTAAAGCGAGCACAACCATTGAGACTAATTATTGCAAAAAGCAAAACACACATTTTTAAGTAACTCATCAACTACCTCCAGAAAAATATTAGTAAAAAATTATCGAGCCTTCTGACTATTTTCAAGATAACTATCTGACACAAACTGCCACGATTGCTGGGGGATGTCAATCGGATTTGTTCGCAGTTGGGATATATCACTGCAACTCCCTACCACTCCCTACTATACCCATAAACAGCCAAGTAATAAGGCTTTGCTCAAGTAGTGAGTTGGTAGCGAGTCAAAAAACAGTATCACTCTCTACAAGCACTCTCAATACAATAATCTCAATAAAATCAGCGTATCTTGTGAGTAGTAGGGAGTAGTAGCGTTTACGGCAGACAGGTAGCACATATTTACTTGGTGGTAGTTACAACAGCACGATTGAAACTATCGACAGTTTGAATGGTACAATTATATCAAAGGACACATCTCAGAATATTAACGTATCAGGATTGATCAAATCAGCAACTTCGACAGTTGAACTGAGCCTGCCAATCTGATTGTGTAAATGACTTATCGGGTTTTTGAAATTCTGTATTATTCTAACTTTCTGGTTGTCATCTTTCAGCATCATTCATTCTTTCAGGACTGGATCGACTACCTTCTCCTACTGCGCTCCGATTTGAAAATCCATCCCCTGCAATGTTTTCTGCGGCACCTGTTCATAGCCCCATTTTTGGTAAGTCAACTTGGGCAGTTCCTCTTCGATAAAGGTTGCCAAGGTATTGATGGTGATTTTGCCCCCTTGGTCGGCGGCCTTGCCTTTCATTCCTTCCAGAATAGTCCAAGTGAAGGCTCCATGCCCATTGTATCCCTCCAAGGCCGCTTGGTTCTTGCTACTGGCAACTATGGTAGCTCGTCCCACCGCGCGGGAGAGTTTGGTAATTGCAGTTTTTTCGGTCATGCCACGGCTGGCGATTGCTTCGGCAAATGACCCGCTATTGCAAGTGTCCAGTAAAATAAGCGACTTCATTGCCTGCACGTTGGCTAGCATGTTGCGAAAATCAGTCATGGATACACCTTGCTTCTTAACCGCACTCTCGTCGGTATAACGGAAATCAACCGGCAGGAAGTAGTAAGCCCCTTCCTTTTCGTCGGTAATACCATGACCTGCCACAAACAACAGGAATACAAAGAATGCAACAGCTGCCTATAGCCAGACATGCCGACTTGTTGTAATTGTGCCCTCAACCGGTATTCAAGAGTGCCTTGGTATGAAAAAATGGATTGATTGTCGTGAATTATGAGATTGACAAAGCGCCTCAGATGCAATTTTTCTAGCTGTGACATTATCGGTAATTTCATGCTTTTTGCCGTCTTGTTCGTGTTTTCTAGCCTGCCGTTAACTTCTATGAGTTCATTTTTGACACTCACAATGGGTACAGCCGACTCAAAGTCGAAACATGAAGTGGTAAGCTGCCCTAATGTCTGCGCCCTAAACCCCGTAAACATGCAAACAAGCACTTGATAAATTGTGCGTAAATGAGCAATTCTCTTTTTCAAAGACGGTCCGTTAGATGTTGCCGGTTGTTGCATAAACTTTGACGCTCACCTGAATTGACCCATGTTTACTCAATAAAACTGACCCATCCATGTAGCAATGTTCAGATTATTCGACCCATCAGATACCCTTTAGGGGTAATGGTGGGTCGTTTTTTTATTGCTTATTGAGGAGTCAAT
>CAIMXI010000113.1 GCA_903845365.1 uncultured Geobacteraceae bacterium
ATAATCTCATTTTTATAGTTCTTTTGTCGTTGCTAGTCAAACTGCTTGACAAGACAAGCAGATCAATATCCCCGCCTTTTTTGGAGTCATCAACACGCGAACCAAACAGATAAATAGTGGCATCATTATCGAGAAGTTTTATAGTGGATACGATTGCATTATGTTCAAAAATTTTAAGCCTCATTTGGGAATCCTTGGCCTGTCTTGGAAATCATCAACCAGTTTAACAACACATTACAAGTTTATGACGTAATAAATCTCAGGCATATTGAAAAGCTTTACGCGCAATTGCCGATCGGTGCGTCGCAACAGCGACCGCCGATATTCAGCGAAGCGTCAACATTTAAAGATTTTCATGGAAGCACCTTCCATGCCCCGCCGCGTTTTGATCCGATTCTCTCAATTTTACCATCGTTCTTTAACTCTTGCAGCAGGCGTTTTATGGTTGAAGCGCTCACATCCATCTGTTTCGCCAAATTTTCATAACTTGCTTTAGGGTCAGATCCCAAGAGCTTGACTATTGATGTTTTTGGGCAAACCGATTCTGACACTCCCTTTATTTGGGTCAATCTAGCTATTTCAGGGTCATGTGACCTATAAACGGTGACCTTGAACTGATTGCCTTCCCTATCATCAACAAAAAAAATATTTGGCCAATCAGTGATTGCCCGGCGAATGCCACTACCCAAAATTAGCTTTGTTGCGAAGCAGTTTCTTCATTGCCCAGTCAAATCTTACAAGGCGCTCTTTCATCGATATTACCTCACTTTTCTGTTAACACCCAAAGCAGTCAAAATTAAAACCTGCTACGCAACAGTTCTATATCAACTCCGGCTAACCTCGTACAGTTCCCCTTTTTCATAAATGGTGGAATCGACACTTACTTGCATAAAGGACTTCCTTTAGTAGGAAATTCTGAGAACTATAGACCTTAAAATACTTTTCTATAGCCTCAGATGTATACAGATGTAATATAAACCTGTAAAGCTTTTTGGGGTTAATCATAGACCACAAAATCATACGTTTACCTCATCTAAACAGCTCCCTGAAGCTTTTCAATTTCATTATCCATCAACCCAGTGTATTTCCTTATCTTATTATTTGATCCACCATCCCTTATCATCTCAATGGCAACTTCTAAATTTCTTTTTTCAATCCCTTTACGGTGCTTTTACCGACACCGCAGGTTCTGGCTGTGTCTCGTCTACTCTGGTTGCAAAACCAGACAAGGCGAAGTATTTCTCGTGTTTTTCGCATGGTAACTCTCTCTTAAAAGTCCTAAAGACATGTCCCTCACTCAAGATCGATTTACGATGAAGCCGCAAACCGCTCTTTCGTGCTCCGAGCTATTAAAATCAAGATAAAAAGCTTGTCTAACTGCTACGAAAACTGCTAGGATTGGATAGAATTCGGCTGTAATCGACAAAAAATAATTCAATATTTTCAGGCGGTTGTAATTTTGCGGGTTCGTCGGTTAGATCCCGTCCATCTCCACCAACTATTTGATTCATAGAGGTTTTTATTCGATAATGCAGTTGCTACCAAAACTGCTACCATCGGAGCGAACTCAATGATTTTAGACGGTTTATTTAAGCGATGTACTATGTATCATTTTAGGCTTAGTGTGGGTATCAATTATGGGTAAAAAAATAGTATTTACTGAGGATGCCAAATTTGCATTTTTATTTTTCCTGAGTATATTGTTATTAGTTCTGGTTATGGCAGGGATCAACTATTTTTTTCTGGAGAGTCCAGCGGCTAATGGCGAGAAAGATAATCAGAGTACTGTGGTTATAACGCAAGCTAAAAAAGAGCAAGCACCTCAAACAAACGCTCGGCAGACTGTAGTTAGTTCGGTCAGAGATGCGATAAAAAAAAGCAACTCTTCAACTGCATATATTCAAATTAATAATGTGAACAAAGATTCATCTGAACATAAAGAGTTGAAGAATATATTTGAGGATGAAACAAAAAAACGTAAAGTTGGCGGCGTTCGTAAAGAATCTACTAATTCAAAAAAAATATTACGATATATAGACGAGTCTACTCCCCGTGACAGGACTTCAGATGCTGCATATATTTATTTTGTTGACGTGTCAGGTATTCTTATTCCACGTTTCTGCGTACAGATAGCATTAAAGCAGCATCTACAGATGGTGGAATTGACAATAAAAGCAGACTCAAAAACGATGAGTTTCAATGTACCCACCTATCAATCGGAGAACATCAAAAATGGTGTAGCAGAATGGTACGACATCCCCCTCGATAAAGACACTTATAAGGCTGTCCAGGCTATAATGAAAGCTAAAAAGACCGTTCTGAGTGTTAGCGGAATGAAGGGCAAAAAGGTGTCCCGTGACTTAACCGAAGACGAAGTAAAGGCTTTTCGACGCGTGTTGGATGGTTACACTGCTCTCGGAGGAAATCTAAATTTTTTACAAGCTAAGTAAAATAAATGCTTCCCGGAACGTATATTTTTACAGCCTAGATGCCATCATCGTTTCCTGCTGATCAGGAATAACTTTTCTAGGCCGCATAAAAAGCCTTTTGTATACATAAAAGAGTTGCAATTTCTCATAACGATGTTTAGTATCGCTGCGGCTGTAAAAGCTCCAAACATATATGAGTGCGCCACCACCTGATCGACGCATCCAGATAACACTCTCAAGGAGGTTTACGAATGAAAGTTGTCTCCAGATTTTGTTGGCGCGGTCCCCCTACGTAACTAGAACATCACTTCACTGCTTCCCCGTTGTTTCGCAACACTCATTTTGTGAAGAATATCACTATCTAAAAAGGAAGGAATGCTATGCAACTCACCTCGTCATCCATCGGCAGAAAGATCCTGATGGCGATCACTGGCCAGTCTATGGTTCTGTTCGCTGTCGTACATCTGCTTGGTAACAGCTCCATCTTCGGATGGCTCAACGGTGGTATCAACGCCTATGCCGAACACCTACACAGTATGCCGCTGCCAATAATCGTCGGTTTCCGTCTGGTCATGTTAGCAATGGTATGTGTTCATATCTGGTTTGGTATCCAGTTGACCATTGAAAACCGTGGTGGACGCCCACAGCAGTACGCGGTCAAGTCCACGCAGAAAGCCACCTTTGCCAGCGAAAACATGATCTGGACCGGCTCGCTACTTGGTCTTTTTCTACTGTATCATCTGGCGCACTTTACCTTTCAGTGGCTCAGCCCCGAAACTGCTGCTCTAAAAAATCTGGTGCCGCTGCACAACGAGATGGTGCCGAATGTTCTGGGAATGGTCGTCACCGGCTTCAAGAACTTCTTTGTATCATTTATTTATGTCGCTGCTATGGTGGCACTGTTTCTGCACCTTTCGCACGGCATTCAGAGCTTTTTTCAGACCATGGGCTGGAGCTGTGACAAGAGTCAAACGCTTCTCGTTAAATTCGGCACTCTGGTCGCTCTCGGACTGTTCCTTGGTTATGTTACCATTCCGCTGACAATTTTTGCCGGCATTCTCAAAGGTTAAGGGGGTTATTGTGATACTTGATGGAAAATGTCCAACCGGACCTATTGAACAAACCTGGGACAAGCACCGCTTCGACCTGAAGCTGGTCAATCCTGCAAATAAGCGTAAATATAGCATAATCGTGGTCGGTACCGGCCTTGCCGGCGGTGCAGCCGCCGCTTCTCTTGGTGAGCTTGGTTATAATGTGCAGGCGTTCTGCTATCAGGACAGTCCTCGGCGTGCACACTCCATCGCTGCACAGGGTGGGATCAACGCTGCCAAAAATTACCCGAACGACGGTGACTCGATCTACCGTCTCTTCTACGACACCATCAAAGGTGGCGACTTCCGCGCCCGTGAAGCGGATGTATGGCGTCTTGCCCAGGTCTCCAACAACATCATTGACCAGTGCGTGGCTCAGGGAGTTCCTTTTGCCCGTGACTATGCCGGTTATCTTGACAACCGCTCGTTCGGTGGTGCTCAGGTCTCCCGTACCTTCTTCGCCCGCGGTCAGACCGGTCAGCAGCTTCTGCTGGGCGCTTATTCAGCTCTTTCCCGTCAGATCAAGCTTGGTTCAGTAAAAATGTATGACCGTCGCGAGATGCTTGATCTGGTTGTTGTTGACGGTGTTGCCCGTGGTATCACGGTGCGAAACCTGGTAACCGGCGAGATGGAGAGCTACGCTGCCGATGCCGTCTGCCTTGCTACCGGCGGTTATGTCAACGTTTTCTACCTATCTACAAACGCTATGGGATGCTCTGTAACCGCTAACTGGAAGGCCCACAAAAAGGGTGCATACTTTGCGAACCCTTGCTATACGCAGATTCATCCAACCTGTATTCCCCAGGCCGGCGACTACCAATCCAAGCTGACGCTCATGTCTGAATCGCTTCGTAACGATGGGCGTGTGTGGGTTCCAAAGAAAAAGGAAGATTGCGGCAAGCATCCAAACGAAATTCCGGAAGATGCCCGTGACTACTACCTTGAACGTAAGTATCCATCGTATGGTAACCTGGCTCCTCGCGATATCGCTTCCCGTGCTGCGAAAGAGCAGTGTGACGATGGTCGCGGAGTTGGCCCTGGCGGTCGCGGTGTATATCTTGACTTTGCCGATTCCATCAAGCGTCTTGGCGAAGATACCATTCGTGAACGGTACGGTAACCTGTTTGAGATGTATGAAAAAATCACCGACGAAAACGGCTACAAACGTCCGATGCGTATGTATCCGGCACCGCACTATGCAATGGGCGGCCTCTGGGTCGATTACAACCTGATGAGCAATATTCCTGGTCTGTTCGTGCTTGGGGAGGCCAATTTCTCGGTTCATGGTGCCAACCGCCTTGGGGCTTCTGCTCTCATGCAAGGTCTCGCCGACGGCTACTTTGTTATCCCATACACCATTGGCGGCTATCTGGCTACGGTTAAGCCGGGTCAGGTCAAGGCTGACCACCCCGAGTTTAAGAAATGCGAAGAGGATGTTACCGCTGAGCTGAAAAAAATGATTTCCATCAATGGTAAAAAGACTGTCTTTGAGTTTATGCGTGAAGTTGGCGGCTTGATGTGGGAAAATTGCGGTATGGCCCGCACTAAGGAATCTCTTGAAACCAACCTCAAGAAAATTCCTGCCCTGCGTGAAGAGTTCTGGAAGAACGTCAAGGTTACCGGTAGTGGAGCAGAACTCAACCAGCAGCTTGAAAACGCCGGTCGTACTGCCGACTTCATTGAGTTC
>CAIMXI010000114.1 GCA_903845365.1 uncultured Geobacteraceae bacterium
ACGAGCACCGTTTCATCGTCCTGTTCAAGGAGGTTTACCGCAATGGTGATGCTTCCCTTTGCCGTGAACTTTACCGCGTTACTGATCAGGTTGAGGAGAATCTGTTTGACCCGCAACTGGTCTCCAACCAAAATTGGTGGAACGTCATTAGCAAAATCAACATTCAAAACCAGCTCTTTTTCACGTACATGGAATTTCATTACTAAAAGAATATCTTTGATGCAGCGATGTAAATTAAATTGAGCCGATTCGACCTTGACCTTGCCTGCATCTATCTTGGCAAGGTCAAGAATGTCGCTGATGAGAGCGAGAAGAATTTTGCCCTGCAGCATAAGTCCATCTGCGTATTCCTGCTGCTCTTCTGTCAGATCGGTCATCTTCAGAAGTTGGGCCATGCCGAAAACTCCGTTAAGGGGAGTGCGGATTTCGTGACTCATGGTCTGCAGGAATTGAGTCTTGGCAATGTTTGCGGATTCGGCAGCTATTTTGGCCAGTTGTAATGCCTCTTTAGCCTGCTTGCTCACGACAATATCCCACGCCAGATTTGCCAGTTTGGTAACCACATCAACATCCTGCTCTATATAATCGGTTGGCTTATTGCCGAGACCTATGAAAGCAACTATCAAATTGTCTCGGAAAACCGGCACCGAAATCTGACGCACCACTTCCGCATGCCCCTCCGGCAACCCCTTGCTATCCGGTAGTGCGGCATAGCAGTTATTGATTAGCGCCTTCCTGTATCTTATAGCGTCTGCCCACACACCTCCCTTCTCAACAGAGCGATCCTTCGCTGCGCATTTGATGGCACATTTGCTTGATACGGTGTTTGAAGACCAGGCTTTCGGAAGCAGTGTCTGCTGACTCTCATCCAGAAAGTGGAAGAACCCTATTGAACTTCCGGTCAATGCCTCCGCCTCATCGAGAGTTTTGGTCAATAGTTCGTCCAGAGAATGGGTAAGTGCATATTCGCTCAGGCGGATACGGGCATTCAGAAGATCCTCTGCCATCCTCCGCTCGGTAATGTCTTCTATGGCCAGCAGAATAATGTGTGATCCGACATTTTTGCGGAAAATCTGCCGGGCGTTGAGAAGGAGGGTTTTGCGTCCGATATTTTGAAAAACATGATCGACTTCGTAATCGTTGAAGAGCGAATTCTTGGGGATAATATCCTCAAGAAGCAGCCGTAGTTTGGGAATGTCCCATTGATGGTTGCCGAGATCATAGATGAAATGCCCGATAGTATTCTCGGACGATACTTTGAAGGCCTCATAAAAGTTATGGTTGGCAGTGAGAATTTTCAGTTCTGAATCCAGTACCAGCATCGGTTCCCGCACGGTTTCTACTATGTTCTCTGCGTATTCCTTGGCTTCTTTAAGTCTGTCATTATTTTCTGTCAGTTGGCAAAGAAGCTCCCGCAACTCTGCATTTTTCTGCTCGATGATCGATTGTAAATGGCGCTCATTGATGATCTGATGGTAGTCCAGAACAGACTTCTTCACCGTTTGCAGCAGCTCTGCATCATCCCATGGCTTTTGCTTGGCAATGTAGTGGGTGGCACCCCCTTCATTCATGGCGGTGACGGTAGTATCCATATCGGAATAGCCGGTGAGGAGAATCCTGATCGCATCAGGGGCAAACTCTCTGCTGCGGGTCAATAACTCGCTGCCGTTCATCTCTGGCATTCTCTGATCAGAAATAATTACGGCGACGTGCGGAGTTTGGGCTATCAGTTTCAATCCTTCAGCACCAGAACCGGCGCATACAATTTGAAACGGCTCACGGCTGAAGCAGCGCTTCAATGACTGCAGGATGCTCTTCTCATCATCAACCAGGACAACGGTATACTGTGACAAGATGCTACTTCCTGCCTCTTCAAGTGGGTTACTCATGCCTGTTCTCCCTAACTCGCCAGCTCCATTCGATTGCGGCCATTATTCTTGGCCCGGTACATCGCCTGATCCGCCCGGATCAGCAGCTTTTCTCCACTTTCATCCAGTTCAAGCGAGGCAATACCAATGCTTATTGTCACCGCGACCGGAGGGCCTTGATCCTGCGTTATCACCGTATCGGCAACCATTTGCCGCAGGCGGTTCGCAATCAGGGCTGCTCCGGGCAGTTCAGTCTCAGGCAGAAGAATAACGAACTCCTCGCCGCCATAACGCGCGGCGCTATCAGCCTTACGCAGAAATAGCTGCATTTCGCGGGCAATTTCGCACAGTACCTTATCGCCAACTGCATGGCCCCAGGTATCATTTACCTTTTTAAAATGGTCGATATCAAACATGATCAGCGATAACGCGCCGCCATTACGCTCAGTACGGCTCCGCTCATTTTCAAGAGACTCCAGGAAGCGACGACGATTGGTGAGCCCGGTAAGGGCATCGGTTGACGCCATCTGCTCAAGCTTACAGTTTTGTTGGGTGCGCTGGCTCAGCAACTCCCGTAATTCGGCATTTTGCTGGTTGATAATCTCCTGTTGACGACGGTTTTCCATATTGAGATGGTACTGCATGACACAGCCACCGACTGTTTGCAGCAGCATGGTCTCTTCCCATGGTTTACCAATGTAATGAGTGGCCCCCCCCTCATTCATGGCGGCAACCGTGGTTTCTATATCAGAGTAACCCGTTAGCAACATCCTGATTGCATCTGGGGCGAACTCTCTACTGCGGGTCAAAAACTCGCTGCCGTTCATCCCCGGCATTCGCTGGTCTGAAACTATCACGGCAACATTGGCGGTATCAGCCACAAGCTTTAACCCTTCTGCTCCGGAATTGGCGCATATAACCCGGAATTTTTCACGGCTGAAGCACCGTTTTAATGTCTGAAGTATATTGAGTTCGTCATCGACCATGATAACGGTATACTGAGACAGTGCATTCACTTCAGATTTTGAATCGACTTGATTATTCACAGTAGTAACTCCTTGCCGCTATTGATCGGAAGTTTGACGGTAAAGATCGTTCCAACCCCGGGCTCGCTTTCAACCAAAATTTCGCCATGATGTTTCTGGATTATGCTGTAGCTGATACTAAGTCCCAATCCGGTACCTTTACCGACTTCCTTTGTTGTGTAAAATGGTTCGAAGATCCGGTTTCGCACCTCTTCAGGCATACCACAGCCATTATCACGAACAGTGAGCAGTACATAATCTCCCTCCTGAGTTGTAGTCACGGTAATAGAACCCTGCTTTTTGATGGAATGGGCTGCGTTTACCAACAAATTAAGAATAACCTGACTTATTTGGTGCCTGGAGCAATTGACGTCAGGAATCTCGCCCAACTGCAGAGTGAGCTCTGAATCATACTTGATCTCATTGCGAACGAGGTTGAGGGTACTCCTGATACAGTCATTCAGATCGTACCACTGAAAAACGCCGTCATCCATCCGGGCAAAGCTTTTTAAATCCTTAACGATTTGTTTGACCCGGTCCGCTCCTTCGGACGATTCTGCAATGAGGGGGTCGATATCATCCAAGATGGACAGAATATTCTGATTCTCAATAGCTTCCCCGAACAGGCGTTCTCTTTCGTCACCACCATCTATCTTGATCAGGCGCTCGACACTCTTAAAAAACTCATGGAATGTTCCCACATAGCGTTTAAGTGTCACAAGATTACTGACTATAAAGGCAATCGGATTATTAATTTCATGGGCCACGCCGGCTGCTAGCTGGCCGATCGATGACATTTTGTCGGCATGCAGCAAAATAATGTCTTTTTCCCTGTTCTTTGTGACTTCCTCGTTGACACGTTTTTCAAGATCTTCGTTAAGAGCCTGTAGCTGTATCTGGTGCTGGTGCAGCACCGTCTCGGTATGTTTACGCTCGGTAATATCCTCCATGGCCAGCAGAATGATATGTGAACCGACTTCACTCCGGAATATTTGCCGAGCGTTAAGCAGAATAATCTTGCGGCCAATACCAAGAAAATCATGCTCTACTTCATAACCGTTGATCACGGTATCAAGGGGGAGTATCTCCTCAAAGAGTATCCGTAGCGCTGGAATGTCCCATTGCCGGTTGCCGACGTCGTAGATGAAATTTCCGACTGTTTCCTCAGGCGCAACTCTAAACGTACCGTAGAAACTATGGTTGGCTGTCAAGATTTTCAGGTCGGCATTCAATACAACCAGAGGTTCACGAACGGCTTCTACTATGTTTTCAGCATATTCAAGGGCATCTTGGATTTCCGTTTCCAACTTTTTCCGCTCGGTAATATCTTCCATGGCCAGTAGAATTATTCGTGAATCCTTATTTTTACTAAATACCTCTCTGGCGTTGAGCAGTATAGTTTTACGACCAATACCGGGGAAGTTATGCTCGACTTCGTAACCGTTGAATACGGTATCATGAGGCAGGATTTCTTCGAAGAGTACTCGAAGCGCTGGAATGTCCCATTGCCGGTTGCCAACGTCGTATATGAAATTTCCAACTGTTTCCTCAGGCACAACTTTGAACGTCTCGTAGAAACTATGGTTGGCTGTAAGAATCTTTAACTCAGAATTCAGTACGACTAAAGGTTCGCGAACGGTTTCAACTATGCTCTCGGCATACTCGAGGGCGCCCTTGACTTCATTTGTCAAATGTTCGCCAATCGTTCCATCAACGATGGAAGAAAGTATTCGTATACTCCCACTTTTTTCAGTTCGCACTGCAACGCTCTGCAATTGTCCAAAGATCTCCGTTGCGTCAGCTCCAACAAGATTGATAACGCATCTTTGCATCTCCTTACTCTGCAGCACACTTTCAAGATGATGCGAAAAAAGCTCTTTATTGTTGCCACTGGCAATATAACTTTCAAATGGGGTGTCTATTAGCAGCCCTTTTTCTATTCCCAGCAGTCGTACAGCGATAGAATTTGCTTCCTTTATTATTCCCTGAGGATCAAAGATAAAATAGGCAATAGGCGCATAATCAAAGAGTTCAGCGTACATATTTCGCGATATAACAAGCTCTTCCCGCGTTTTTTCATGTATTTTTTCAGCAAGCAAGCGGCGAGCACACCCTTGAAGTGATCCAATAAACATGTCTACGTTTAACGGCTTTAGCACATATTCATGCACACCAAGTTTGATCGCATGTTTAAGGTAATCTGGATGATCAAAGCCAGTCATGAGAAATATAGGAACTTGTTTATGATTATCAAAACTGCGAATTTCGCGAATCATCTCTAACCCGTCCATGATCGGCATCTGGATGTCTGTGATTACTAAATCCGGAGTGTGATTTCGGTAGGCTTCCAATCCCTCTTCACCGTTATTTGCAGTTATCACAACTTTAACAAAGCGTGACAATAACTCTCTGCTCAAATCGAGTGTAAATTCATCGTCATCAACTATCAATACCGTGAGGCTCTTAAGATGTGATTGGACATCTGCATTCGTAACGATTACATCCATAATATATCTCCGGATTCAGTCATGAGGCTTGACACTCCTTTTGGCTGCTTTGGATGTCCGTGATCCCAGAAAAAATATGTGCCAAGCCGTTTTCACGCTGCTGTAACAGGAAATCTGCATTTGAATAATTGTTGAAAAAGCTGTTTGTCAGGGAGAGTTTTCTGTCTGTCTGGCTGGATGGCTGGATGGATGGATGGGCTTGAATGTAAATTGGCTCTGGCGGTGGCCGGGTCGTACGCATATCTATGAAAATCGTAGCCACAGGTGACCTCTTTTGGGAAAAATAATGTTGACCATACTCCTATTAATCTGAATAGTGTCAATAATAAACGCTGGCTACAATACTGTATATTTGTGGTATACGCATATAACTGCTGTTCCGATCCCCATTAACAAGGAGAAACAGATCGTATGCCAGATATTCAAAACAGTAAAGCTGCCTTTCGGCGGCTGTTTGAAACCAATATGGGGATTAAACCGGGGGAGCGGGTACTGGTATTCGGCGACATCATCCGCCCGGACGAAACCCCCTCTGCTGCAGATCTTGATCGGCGGACGCGTCTGCACGCCACCGCGCGGGCAGTTGCCGAATTTGCCCTGCAGGAGTACGGGAGCGGCTCTTTTGTGGAATTTCCCGCCACACCCGCCTCCGGCGCTGAACCGCCAATTGAGTTGTGGCTGGCTACCTTCGGCGCAGCGATCATTTCAGCTTTAACATCCGATGGTCTGCTGACAAAACTTCTAGCCAAGACGGCATCGCCCGAAGAGATAGGCATAGCCAGAGAAATTGTGCTTGCGCGGCAAGATGACGTCGCTAGAATTATTATTGCATTATCCAACAACTCCACCAGCCACACCCGCTATCGGGCATTGGCCTGTGCTGCCGGGTGCCGCTTTGCCAGCCTGCCGCACTTTGATCCGGATATGTTTCATACGTCTATGACCGTTGACTGGAATGCTCTTGCTGCGCGTACCGCCCGCCTTGTTGCAGCGGTCAACTGCACAGATTGGATCCGGGTTTCCACACCTAACGGCACCGATATGAACATCTGCAAGCAGGGGCGACACGCCGGTGGGGACGACGGTTTGCTGACTGTGCCGGGAAGTTTTGGCAATCTCCCGGCGGGCGAGGCCTATTTTGCGCCGCTGGAGGGAAAAAGTCACGGTACCATGGTGATCGAGTGGGGACCGACGCGCAAGCTGGACGAACCGGTTATTCTGACGGTAGAGAACGGTGTCGTCGTGCAGATCACCGGCAATGATCCGCATCGTGCCAGACTGGAAGCCAAATTTGCCGAAAACGCCAACTGCCGCAACATCGCTGAGCTAGGTATCGGCACCAACGATAAGGCGAGTCGCCCTGACAATGTGCTGGAAGCAGAGAAAATCCTCGGCACGATCCACATCGCCCTTGGCGACAACAGCGGTTTTGGCGGCACGGTCAGCGCGCCGTTTCATGAAGATTATGTCTTCTATCAGCCGACCCTGACGGCAATTATGGCAGATGGCAGTGAGCGGGTTATTATTGATGCGGGGGATTTACTGGTATAGCTACTTTATTATATCGCCGCTCCACAGCTCTTCCAGAAATATCCGCCACGGCAGAATGCTGATATCACCACAGAGTCGAGGTTCTTTTTCATTGCAGACTATGATCGCTCTGCGCGGCTTTAATTCCTCTTTGAAGGCAACAATTCCTTTCAGATCTGACGACTTGACCATATCAGATCCTTTGATTTCAATACATATTTCATCACCAAGTACAAAATCGACCTCATGTCCCGCCTTCGTCCGCCAGTAGCAAATGTCCATATCCTTTTCGGCATAGTGGTTATACGCCTGGAGTTCCATATAGATGAAATGCTCGAACGCCCGCCCGAATTGTTCCCCTTTTTCTTCCGGAATAACCCTTCGGGAGAGATAGCCCCCCACTCCGACATCGAACAGGTAGAATTTCGGCATCTGCGTGATAATCTCCCGCGATCTTCTCTTACTGTACGGATAGAGCATTGAGCCGACCAGCGTATCCTCCAGAATGTAAAAATACTCCCGCACCGTTTTGGCATCCACACCGCAATCACGGGCGATATTTGTATAGTTGATCAACTCGCCCTGGCAATGCCCCAACGCATCAAAAAAACGGGAAAACGCCTGAATATTGCGGGTTAGCCCTTCCTGGAATATTTCTTCAATCAGATAATCACTTACGTATGCCTTCAGGCTTCTTCGGCAATTCGATTCCGTTGCTGCATAGTGAGAAGGGATCAACCCCTGATTGAGAATCCTGAGCAGGTTGGTTTCTCCTGTCTCGGCACAAGTCAGCGGGTGCATTTGGTAACGCCAGGCTCTTCCGCCCAGCAGGTTGGCATGTCCTCGTTTCAGTTTTCTGGCACTGGAGCCGCACAGCACAAATGACAGTCCCCGGTTTTCAATAAGCCAGTGTACCTCATCAAGAATATGGGGGACTTTTTGCACTTCATCCAGAATGATTGGCTGGTGCAGAGAGTGTTCATCCTTCGCCAGAATCCGCTCGCGCAGAAGTGACGGAGTTTTCAGAAAATCCAAGTAGGTATCGGTTTTCAGAAAATCAAAGCGAATACTTTCGGGGAATTTATTCTTCAAAAAGGTGGTCTTACCCGATTTTCTTGCTCCCCATAAAAATGCTGATTGACCAGATGGCAGATCTATATCGAGAATTCGATTAAAGTTCATTACGGAGTAACCTCCCTAAAAGTATAACTTTATCGGAACGTATTCCTTAATAGTTTGGCTGTCAAGCGATTGTAGAATTTTTTTCACCGTAGGGTTAGAAGTTTCAGTTTATCGTAATTTCAAACTGCTCCTGATGGAACCCAGGCTTCGCCCGCACGGTAATCCTCTTTTTAAATTTCTTTTCCAGCTCCTCAAGTCCCCGGCGCTCCTCATCATAGAGAAGATCCGCAACGTGCGGATTTACGGTTACCGTCGCCTTGGTGCCACGTATATCAAGCATTTCCCGCCGCAATTCGCGGAATATTTCATGACATACAGTTGTCTTTGATTTTATATAGCCTCGCCCTTCGCAGTAACTGCACGGTTCACACATCATCCGGCTGATATTCTCGCGAACCCGCTTTCTGGTCATCTCCACAAGGCCAAGTTCGGAAATCTTCAGAATATTTGTCTTTGACTTGTCCACCTTCAAGGCTTCTTCCAGAGCACCATAGACCTTTTCACGATTGACCTCTTTTTCCATATCGATAAAGTCAATAATGATGATTCCACCAATGTTGCGCAAACGGAGCTGATAGGCGATCTCTTTGACCGCCTCCAGATTCGTTTTCAAGATAGTGTCTTCCAGATTGTGCTTACCGACATAACGACCGGTGTTGACATCAACGGCACTCAATGCTTCAGTCTGCTCGATAATGATATAGCCGCCCGATTTGAGCCAGACCTTTCGCCCCAATGCGCGACTGATTTCGACTTCCAGGCCGTAATGATCAAAAATCGGCTCGTCTTCATCGTAGAGTTCAATCGAATACTTCATTTTTGATGCAAAGGTTGAAATGAAATGGACGATCCGGTCGTAATCCACCCGAGAGTCGACAATAATTTTATCGACCTGCTCGGTAACAATATCCCGCACCACTTTCTGCACAACATCCAGGTCTGAATGCAGTAATGACGGCACGGAACCTTTTGCCTGGCGAGTGGTTATCTCCTCCCACACAGTCGTCAGGTAGAGCATGTCGGCAATCAGATCTTCTTCGCTCTTTCCTTCTGAAACGGTTCTGACGATATAGCCGGAACCGGGTTTTTTCAGGCGCTCGACAATTTCCCGCAGCCGTTCGCGCTCTACTTCGTCCTCTATGCGCCGTGAAATACCTATATGGTCAACAGTAGGCATGTAGACCAGATGTCGGCCCGGCAGGGAGATATGAGAGGTAATTCGGGCTCCCTTGGTGCCGAGCGGCTCCTTGGAAATCTGCACCAGCAGCTCCTGCCCCTCCTGCAGCAGATCCTCGATAGGGTGGAGCGGCCGGAATTCGGGCCGTTCGCTGCTCTCCTGCTCTTCGGTCGACTCATCGTCCTTTTTACTCCCGGCATACAGCAGCGACTCGTACTCTTCAATAGCGTCGAACACGTCAGCGACATACAAAAAAGCGGCCTTTTCCAGGCCAATATCAACAAAAGCTGCCTGCATCCCCGGTAACACACGAACAACTCGACCTTTGTAAATATTTCCCACAATTCCCTTTTCGCGGCTGCGCTCAATATACAGTTCGGCAATGGTGCCGTTCTCAATCAGCGCAATGCGGGTTTCGTGGGAAGCGGCATTAATTACTAACTCAGCTCCCATGGTGGTTTTCTCCGTTTATCTGAAATATATGAACTAAAAAAATGTCTGAAATTATGGAGTAAAGATAACTTCCAGCTTCACTACCTGGATGTCGTCCCCCTGAAGCGCCTCATTGCCGGTAATTGCACGGGCGAATTCGACCGGCTTGCCGCGTCTGGCGACAAGCTCAACCGTCCGGCCATCAGCAGTGAGAGATACCGTTTCACCTCTCAGGTCGACCGTTTGGGTCTCTCCCTTTTTAGTCCGCTGAATGACAAAGGTGTTATGTGACAAAAACTGCTCACACCGCTTGACCAGCTCGCTCTGATCGGCAGAGGCTATGGTGATTCGATAGCGGGTGGCATCAATCAAAGTCGAGAGCGATGGTGATCTGACGTCAATCTCTTCTGCATCGAGAATTCGCAATCCTTGCGGCAGCACGGCATTGAGACGCTCTTGAACTTCCAGGGCCGTGATGCCGGCAGCAACAACCATATCCATATACTCCGCCTCTGATTCGACTCCGACGGACGTTGCCGTGCCAAACGAGAAACGTGGATGCGGATGAAAGCCTAGTGAAAAGAGGATTGGGACGTCACCTCTACTGACGGCGCGGGTGAAAACGGTTATCAACTCAAGGTGACTTAAATAACGCATAACACCTGTTTTGGAAAATCTAAGGCGCATCCGGGCTGCGGCTGGTTCAACAGCTCTGCTGTACGGTCGCTGCGGCAGGTCAGCCTGTGGAGAAATCCGGTTCGTCACGACAGTAAAATCACAGACCCCGCAAGCGCTGCAACTGCCGTCACGACAATCTTTTGTGGCAGCTTCCGCGAGAGCTTTCTCCCGCTCATCCAGTAAAAACGTTTTTGTCACACCGCAATCGAGATGATCCCACGGTAGAACTTCATCCAGCTCACGACGACGCAGATACCATTCCGGTTCGACGCCGCAGTCAACAAACGCCTGCTGCCAACGTTGCAGGGAAAAATGCTCGCGCCAGCCATCAAAGCGGCAGCCGAGTTCCACGGCACGGATCAGCACCGGAGCCAGACGTCGGTCGCCACGGGCAAACACACCTTCCATAAACGAGAGCGGGGCATCCTGCCATTTGAACTTCAGCTTCCGCTTTTTGAGATCGCAGTGAAGCTGATACTGGAGATCGGTTGTCTCATGCGAGGAGATCTGCGGCTCCCACTGGAACGGCGTATGTGCCTTCGGCACAAAAGTGCTGACGGCTACGTTAACGTCTCCGGAGACGCCGCTCCCTTTGGCCTGATCTTTAACCTTACGGGCGAGGGTTGCAATCTGGGTAATATCGTCAGCCGTTTCGCCCGGCAACCCGATCATGAAATAGAGCTTGATCAGGCGCCATCCGGCGTGGTAGATCGCCGCCGCTCCGGTAATAAGGTCGGCCTCGCTGATCCCTTTGTTGATAACGCGCCGCATCCGGTCGCTGCCGGCCTCAGGCGCCAGAGTGAAGCCGGTCTTGCGTACTTTTTTGATTTCGTCGATCAGTTCATCAGGCAGTGAGCCGACACGCAGGGAAGGGAGCGATACCGCTACCCGATCCTCGGCGTAGCGTGCCATCAATTCGGTTACCAGCGGGGTGATGCAGGAATAGTCGCCGGTGGAGAGTGACAGTAGCGATATTTCGTCATAGCCGGTGGCTTTGAGAGATTTTTCTATGACATTCAGAATTGTTTCCGGAGAGCGTTCACGAAGCGGACGGTAGACATAGCCGGCCTGGCAGAAACGGCAGCCACGGGTGCAGCCGCGCGCAATTTCCACCGCGACCCGGTCATGGATTGTCTTCATGAACGGCACAACAGGGGAATCGGGATAGGGAGCCGAGTTTAGATCGGCCAGGAAGCGGCGGCGGACAGTTGTGTAGTCTGACTTTAGAGGCCTCATTTCTGAAAGGATGCCGTTGGAAGCGTGCTTAGGTTCAAAGAACGAAGGAATATAGACCCCTTCAATTTTTGAGAGTCTCTCAAGCAGACGCGCCTTGTTCTCACCCGATTTTTTGGATTCGCGCACGGCCAGGGCTATTTCCAGGGTAGCCTCTTCACCATCCCCCAACAGTACAGCGTCAAAAAAAGGCGCCAGCGGTTCCGGATTATAGGCGCACGGGCCGCCGGCAATGATGAGCGGCAACGATTCTCCACGGTCGGCGGCAAGGAGCGGAATGCCGCTCAAGCGGAGCATGGAGAGAATATTCGTGTAAGAAAGTTCGTACTGCAGGGTAAAGCCGATAATGTCACAAGCTGCCAGCGGCGTGGTCGTTTCCAGCGTCGACAGGACGGCTTGTGTCGCCAGCATCTCTGCTTCCATGTCCGGCCAGGGGGCAAAAACGCGCTCTGCGGCTACTCCCTCAGCTTCATTCAGAATGTGATAAAGAATCCGCAAGCCAAGGTGGCTCATGCCGACTTCATATACGTCAGGAAATGCGAGGGCAAAGCGTACTAAGGCATCAACCTTGCGGATGGAGCCCATTTCGCCCCCCATATAGCGAGCCGGTTTTTCAACTGCGAGAAGATTCATTAAGGAAATTCAGTTCTTATGCGAAATCGGGAAAGCTTTGAAACATAGCAAATCAGCCGGATGGATGCAAGATAAATAGCCGTATTTACCGACGAAATAGCGGGAAGAAAGCGACCACCCTTGCACTTTTCCCGCTGGTCGCTTATCATGTTGCAGAGAAAATTATTCACAGTGCAATAAATATGTGAGGTCGGAATGAATTTACGTAAAATGATGACCACTGCATGATTATCAGACGTGCAGCAAGCTGCTCCTTCTCAGCCAATCCTCGCCAAGCTGCCTGTGAAACCCTTTTACGCATCAGGAAAGAGGGCGGTTTTGCCGACCGCCTGATCGACATTGAGCTCTCCAAAGGCGTATTAACCGGACCGGATCGGGGGCTGTATGCCGAACTGGTGTTCGGCGTACTGCGCCGCCAGGGTACATTGGATCACATACTTCAACAGCTCCTTGAAAAACCGATGATTGAGCTTGACCCGCTGGCACTTGTTATCCTTCGCATTGGCCTGTATCAGCTTACCTGTCTTGATCGTATTCCTGAATCGGCTGCGGTGAACGAATCGGTCAACCTGGCTAAGCTGATAACGCCGGGCACGAGCGGCCTGATCAATGCCGTGCTGAGAAACTACCTGCGACGGCGAGGCACGATCACTTTTCCTGATATCAGTACCCATCCGGCTGCAGCGATAGCAGCCAGACATTCCCAGCCGGAATGGCTGGTCGAGCAGTGGCTTGATCAACTCGGCGTTGCCGAGGCCGAACAACTGGCAGAGGCTTCTTCAAGGCAGCCGCCGCTGACTCTGCGCGTCAACACGCTCCGCTCCAGTCGCGACGAACTGCTGCGGGAGTTTACAGAGCAGGATATTGCTGCGACCCCGTGCCGCTACTCACCCGACGGCATAACTCTTGCTGGACGCCATATTGTCAATACGCTGCCCGGATTTGCTGCCGGCCTGTTCGCTGTGCAGGATGAAGCTTCACAACTGGCGGGGCGACTTCTTGGAGCCGTGCCGGGAGAACGTATATGGGACGCCTGCTCCGCCCCGGGCGGAAAAACCTGCCACATAGCCGGGCAGATGGACGACCTAGGAGAGCTGATCGCGACCGATATATCCCGGTCGAAATTGACAACAGTTCAGGAGAACCTCCGCCGGCTCGGCTTGAACTCCGTTTTAACGGTCGTTGCCGACCTGCATCAACCAGAGACGTTTCCTGGCGGCTCCTTTGACCGCATCCTGCTGGACGTGCCATGCTCCGGACTTGGTGTTATCCGCCGCAACCCGGAGGCCAAGTGGCGGCTCTTTTCCGGCGATATTACCCGACTGGCCGCCGTCCAGAAAATTTTTCTGAAGAATGCCGCCACCAGGCTGAAGTTTGGGGGAACGCTTCTCTACTCGACCTGCTCAACTTCTGAAGCGGAAAATGAACTTGTGGTGGAGGATTTCCTTTTGCATAACCCCGGGTTCGTGTTAGAAAACCTGAACGACCTTTTTCCTGAATGGAGTGACCTGATCGCGTTTTACGGCATGTTCAGGGTCTGGCCGCACCGTCATGGCATGGATGGTTTCTTTGCTGCACGAATAAAACGGCTAAAGTAAACCTTTTTAAACACGGAGAACACTGAGAACACGGAGTAGCTCCAAAGAACAAAGACACAAATTTTATTGGTTTACCTAAAGTTTTTGACTTCTCCGTGAACTCCGTTTCTCCGTGTTATTAATGAATTTTGGAGTGTTTTATGAAAAAAATCGCCCCTTCAATATTATCTGCCGACTTTTCCTGTCTTGGTGATGAAATACGTGCCGTTGAGGCAGCCGGAGCTGACTACATCCATATTGATGTCATGGATGGTCACTTTGTTCCAAACATAACGATCGGTCCGCTGATTGTTGCAGCCGCCCGCAAGGTGACTCCGCTTCCGCTGGACGTCCACCTGATGATCGAGAATCCCGACCTCTACATCCCGGATTTTGCTGCGGCCGGTTCCGATATTATAGTCATTCATGCCGAAGCGACAAAACATCTCCATCGCAGCATACAGTTGATCAAATCTTTAGGCAAAAAAGCCGGCGTGTCTCTCAATCCGGCGACGCCGCTGCAAGTTCTTGATTACATTGTTGATGATCTTGATCTGGTTCTGCTGATGACAGTCAACCCGGGGTTTGGTGGCCAGTGTTTCATAGAAGCCTGTCTTCCGAAAATCCGTTCACTGCGGGTACTCCTTGACCAACACGGTTCAGAAGCAGAACTCGAAGTCGACGGCGGAGTCAAACCGGCAAATATAGCCCGGATCTCGCACGCTGGGGCGGACGTTTTCGTAGCCGGAAATGCCGTTTTTGGAGCGACTGATTATGCTGCGACAATTGCGGAAATGAAGCGCCTGGCTCGTGAACCGTTGTTCTGATTTTTGTTTGATTTCCGGAAAGAGAGTCGTTTTTATTGATGGAGTTTTCGTCTGAGTTCGGTTATAACTCCAAGCCATGCCAACAAGCGTACTAATCATAGATGATTCGGTTACCGTCCGCGAGCAGATCATCCGAACTCTTGAGCCATTTAAGCTCTTTGACCGCTATTACGAAGCGGAGGATGGTCTTGACGGTTTTAAAAAACTGTCATCATCTCCGGTAGATATCATTCTGTGTGATCTGGAGATGCCGCGCATTGATGGCTTTAAATTTCTGAATATGCTTAAAAACCGACCGGAACTTCAAGATGTCCCGGTTATAATCCTGACCGGAATGAACGATCGGGAGCGCAAGCTCAAAGGGCTTGAACAGGGCGCAAGCGATTACATCACCAAGCCATTTGACCATGAGGAACTGGTTGCACGGGTCAAAATTCATCTCAAAATAAAAACCCTTCAGGATGAGCTGAAACGCTCCAACGAAAAGCTGCAGAAGCTCTCCAACACAGATCACCTGACCGAACTCTTTAATCGCCGCTACATGATGGAGGTACTCGAAAAAGAGGTACAGCGCAGCGTTCGTAAGGGGAGTGATCTATCGATCATCATGCTGGATGTGGACCATTTCAAGCAGGTTAATGACAGGTACGGTCATCTTCAGGGAGACGTTATCCTGAAACGGGTAGCGCTGCAGTTGAAGCAGGAGTTGCGCAGCTACGACTGTGCCGCTCGTTACGGTGGAGAGGAGTTTATCTCCATTCTGCCGGATTCATCACTGCAGCAGTCTCTTCTTGTTGCTGATCGCATCCGTCTGGCAATCCAGGCATTCAAGTTCGATGGACCGCTTGCGCCACTCTGTCTTACCGCAAGCCTTGGAGTTGCCCACTTTTCCATGGAACAGTCCGTTACGGTTGATGGTTTTATAAAACAGGCTGATGATGCCTTGTATCGGGCGAAGGCCAACGGCAGAAACCGTGTCGAGTTCCATCCCTGATGGGCACTCCGCATGCTGATTACGCCGTGTTTAAAAACGTAGCTGATACTGTGACACCAGTTCTCGTAATTTCTTCTTCATACCGCGTTTCCACGGCCCTACCGCCACCAATCGCAGATTGTCAGGCGGGAAAAGTGCCCGAGCCGTTTCCCGGAGTTCGGCGGCGGTAATCCGGCGTGCTTCTGCCTGATCCTCTTCAATGCTTCTTACGACTCCCATCAGCTCGCCCCAACCATAGCGCCCCCCCATTTCGTATGCAGAGTCCAGGCTGAACTCAAGATCGAAAATATAGGAGTTACGAATGCGCTCCAGTTCGTCATCTGGAACCGCTGTTGTCGAAATGCGCAGCAGCTCCTCAAAGGTCGCCTCCACCGCATGAATCAGGGTGTCAGGAGCCGTTGAAAGATCAAATGCGAGGCAGCCGGTTTCATCGTACGCCCCGATCGCCCCATCCACGGAATAAATAATTCCCAACTCCTCACGCAAACGCAAGTGAAGGCGTGA
Source organism: uncultured Geobacteraceae bacterium (assembly GCA_903845365.1). Classification (GTDB taxonomy): domain Bacteria; phylum Desulfobacterota; class Desulfuromonadia; order Geobacterales; family Pseudopelobacteraceae; genus JACRCG01. The sequence goes on from CAIMXI010000114.1 coordinate 16,168, forward strand.
ACTGCCGCCACCGGCAAGAATTCTCCGCAAAAAACGGAGTGCCATAAAGCGATGGTCGTCGCGTGCAAAGCCAAGAAATGCCAACTGCAGGTTCATCTGGCTGTCAGAGTCCTGCACACAGCGGATCTGCGGAGAAAATTGGCGGAGGGTTACGAGCGATACCGGCTGAACAGCCGTATCAGCCCACTCTCCGAAACAGTCCCTGGCGGCGTCAAGTACCGCACTAAATTTAACCGGCCCGGATACGACAAGAACTGCATTTGAAGGGACGTAATACTTTTTCAGGTGCTCTTCAAGATCAGTTTTTTGGATAGCGGCAATGCTGCCTAGTGTGCCGATCGTCGGCATCCCGAGTGGGTGTCTGGGCCAGAGCATGCGACTGACGATGGTGTCAGGATTGACCTCCTCCCCCTGTTCGTTAAGATCCTCTCGCGCTTCCTCGGCGACAATCCGCTTTTCAATCTCAATGCCGGCCAGCAGCGGTTTCATAAGCATTGACGCAAATATTTCCATACCGCGTTTGACACTGTTCGGGTGAACACGTGAATAATAGTAGGTCGATTCGGCATCGGTCGCGGCGTTTGGTGCCCCGCCGATTACTTCAAAGGCCGATTCGATAGCCAGCGACGAAGGGAACTGGGCGGAGCCGCGAAACATAGTATGCTCCAGAAAATGCGATAAGCCTTCCCTTCCGGGAGGATCGTTACGCCCACCGACTTTCAGGTATATTGCCAGTTCGGCAGAGTGCAGATGCGGCATTTCGACACATACAACCCGCAGGCCGTTGCCAAGTGTTTGAAGGTGGGGACGGATCATGTCAAAACTCTCCGGATGGTTTCAATGCGTTGTTGCTGTTCGGTTGGCAAAAGGAATCGTTCCTCATGCTGTTGCGCCCAAATCGGCCTGGGCCAGAGCGGTTCTGACGAGAAACGCGGCACGATGTGCCAGTGGATATGTGGAACCATATTGCCGAGAAGCTCATAATTGATCTTGGCCGGTTTATATATGCCGTACAGTGCTTCTGCCACAGAGGAAACCTCATCCATCAGGGATGAGCGCACTTTGCGCTCAAGATGGAACAGTTCCGTGACATGATCCTTGGTAAACAGCAGCGTATAGCCGGGAAAAAACTGGTCTCGATTCAGCGTCACAAATGAGTGCGGCAGTTCAATAATCTGCAGATCCGGTTCTTTTTGCCAACGGTGGCACATCTGGCAGTCGGTATTAGTTATCAAGGTATCTGCTCTTCTCTTGTTAAATTTGCTTTTATTTTAATGATCATGGTAGCCCATCACGACTCTACTACATTTCAGTCCATTTTAAACCATATAAAAATCAATGATTTTACACTGTTATCTGTTTTAATATATTTTGTAATTGACGGATTATTCTTTTTGTTGTTACCTATGAGTTACCTAATTCCAAAAAGGTGACTTTTACAAGAAAAATAGGTAACTTTATGTCAGAAAAAATTATCTTCACAGAAAAACGTATCAGAGAACTGGAACCCACCCCCGGCAAGCAGGTTGAATATTTCGATGAGAAAGACCGTCTTTTCGGTGTCAGGGTATCACCTGGCGGAAGAAAGACCTTTTTTGTCAAAAAGCGCGTTCACGGTGTTCTGATTCGGGTTGGTCTTGGAACATGGCCTGATGTTTCGGTGTTAAAGGCTCGTGATGATTTCCATGATGCTTTTGACCAGTTACGCAAGGGCATAAACCCAAATCTGGAGAAGAAGAGCCGTACAGCCTCAAATAAGGACAAGAGCGGCATACTTTCTGCTGTTTTTGAAAGCTATTTGTCATCCAGTGACATGAAAGACAAATCCAGGCAAGACTGCCGTTACAAATTCAAACATCTTGCTGCATGGCATGGCAAGCGTGTTGAAGATATTACACCGGATATGGTCAAAGATCGTTTCAAAGCGATCACATTAGACAACGGCAGCTATGCAGCAAATAGAACGATAGGATTGCTCAAATACGTTATGAAGCATTCCATTGAAACATTGAAACGTCCCGCTGTCAATCCGGTTTCCGGTATAAAATGGAATAAAGAACATGCACGGCGCGAAGCCATGCCACCGGAAACCATGCCGGCATTCATTGCAGCACTCGACAAGATCAAAGGTGATTCAGGTGGAGACCTCTACAAACTGCTGTTATTCACCGGGTTACGTAAATCAGAAGCGTTAAAACTACAATGGACAGATGTGAACCTGGACAAGGGTTCTCTGTATATTGCTGATACAAAGAACGGCGAATCGCTTAATATTCCAATTTCAGGCTTTGTGGTTGACCTCCTGCAAACTCGAAAGGCCAGAATCAATAGCCCACTATGGATTTTTCCAAGCAATAGCCGCAAAGGGCATTTAACCGGAACGGCTTTTATCAGCGATCAGGTTGTAGCGCAAGGAATCAAAGTATATCCGCACTACTTGCGTAAGACCTTTACCACGGCAGCCTCATTATGTTGCAAGGGTGATATTGTGGACATTCTCACAGGTCACGTTCCACAGGGAGTGACGGCCAAACACTACACAGCCCCATCGGTTGAACAGCTACGCCCGTCCATTGAGCGGATCACAACGGAGCTGCTACGCATGACCGGGATTGAGCAGGCTGTTTGACGCACACCCGACGGATACCCCCCCTCAAAAAAACCACCGCAGTTGTGTACCACTCCCCCTATCGGTCTCTATAATCGAGACCACCGGCTAAAACCCTTTTCAATTTGTGTCCAGGCACCACGTCGGTGTCTTTCATCGTCATCAAGTCGAAAAGGGTGTCCGCCTAATGGACACCCTTTGACACCCTATGTTTGACATAGCCCTTTCATCGTCATAAAGTCACTTGTTTTTCAATGAGCTGATGTCAGAAGTTTTGATAGCAGATATGAATCTATTTGAATCATAAAAAGAATACGTTTTTTTCACTTATAGCGAATTGTTCACTTTCTTCACTTTCTACACTCAGAAAAGCAAATTCAGTGAAGCAAGTGTAGAAAGTGATGAATTCCACCGGAAACAAAAATGTAACGCCCTTGTTTTTCCACACCTCAAGTGTGATGCGAAGGATGTCGGCTTTACCGACTACCTCACTTACTCTGCTGTTTTGCTTTCTGGAGGGCATTCAAAGGTTTCTTGAATCTTTTTCAGAAGATCGTTACCCACTTTTACAAGCTCCTCTTCAGACAGTGATTCGATATATCGGCAACTGTTTCTGATTATGGCAAAGGCTGCGGCTCTGGCACCTGACGGAACCTTTGTCAGGCACTTTACCACCTCAATAAGAATTGGTGAGTGTATGGCATGTTCAACACGATTACTCCAAAAAGTGTGCTTCAGATCTTCAACTTCTTCCTCTGTGAGATTATCACCATAAACTTGACCCCAAAAATCCTGAACATCTTTCCCCCGTAACCATTCAACCGGACGTTCAAAATAATCTGCAAGTTTTTCAAGAGTGGTATTAGTTGGCTCAGCAATCCCTGCCATGTATTTTTGAATGCTGTACAAGGGTATGCCGATTGCTCTTGAAGTGGCGTTTTGCCCAATTTTAGCAACCTCATCATTTATTACCTGCACCACTCGCGCAGGTGTTTTTCCACTTCCTTTACCCATTGCAACCATCTTTTTTACTCCTTAACCATTTTTGTGGTTGACAGACTAACCACCAGTGTGGTTACTATGCTAACCATTAAAGTGGTTGTCAATTAATAATAACGGAGGTTACACAATGACCAAAGAGCAGTTGAACAATAACCAGGCCACCAGGCCGCAACCAGAAAAGGGGGAGAAAATGTCATTTTTAGTGAGTGAAAGAGCATTGCAAAAACGGATTAATAGGCAACTGGCGAAAGAAAATGAACGGCTGGTAAAGTCGAAGGGGTTGAAAGCAAAAACAGAGCTGGGTGAGTGGTACATCATAAACGATATTAATCAAGCTGTAGCTTGGCATTGTGAAATTGAGAAGCTAGGGCGTGAAATGGGCGTTTTGAAGCCTTCTGAAAACATCGCGTAATAACTGAAATCAAACAAGAAAAGGAGAACAAACAGATGGAAAACATAAAAGGGGGAAAAAATGGCGAGCGCTTGTTATGGCGCGGAGGCACGAAGATGGAATATTCCAATTCTGACAACGAGGAAATGTTTCATGGCCGATTTGCCACACACGAAGAGGCACTTACCGATGCTCTGAGCAATTACGCTGATGCTGATTTTGTCTACGTAGCCGAAGCTTACCAGCGGACAATAGGGCACTACCTGAACATTCATCACATTGAAAGTCTACTTGAATCTATGGCGGAATCAGCCGAGGAAGAGTGCGGGGAAATGGCCGAAGATTGGTTGATGGAGCCAGTGTGCACGGAAAAGAATATTCCCGACCGGCCAACATTCAGAACTTCCGCTGAAGAAAGAGCTGAATATCAAGTGAGGATTGACGCATGGCGCAAAGAGAAGGCTGACCGGCTGGCGTTTCTGCTGGATGGATTCAGAATTGTGCTGGAAACGTGGGCCACTGACGCAGGTGAACAGCCTAGGTTCTGGCAGGTTGAAAATGCCAAGTGTTACGACATGAACGGGCAATTAGCGCCACAATAACCAGGCCACCAGGCCACAACCAAAAAAGGAGAACAAAACATGAAAAACAGTAACGATTTTAACCCCAGATTCGAGGCCGCTTGTGAGGTAATGGGAGATATTTGCGAAACTGAAAACATCATAGCTCGGCTTGCGCTTGCTCGGGCCGTTCTTGGCGGAGAGCTGAACTACGCTGCACAATGTAAGCACCGGGAGCTGCTGGATTACCCTACCATCTCTGGTCTCTGCGATATTGTTGAAGATGTGTACCACAAGCTTGCTTCAGCAATTTACGATTCTGATGAAATCGGAAACTTTGCCGGTGTAAATGCCACAACATCCAGCAAATCAACAAAATCTGCGACAGAGCGTGAAAAAGATCACACAGGCACCTCAGAGGAAAAACCCGTCATCGAGTGTTGGAGGGAGACCAGGGAGCAGCTTGATCTTAGCGGCGTAAGTCAAGAGCTGAAAATAATCGTACAGGAATTGTTCGTCATCCGGAACGCACTTCTGGCAATCAGTACAGACAACACCGCCTTCCGTGACGGGCTTTCATCTATGTTAACAACCATCTCTTACAAGGTTTCCGACCTGGTACATGGCAGGTTATCAGGCGACCCGTTACCGGAATAAAAAAAACAACCACCGAAAATATTTCCGCACTTGCCACAACTGCGGCACAAGAATCAAGTATTGATTACACCAATTAAAAGCCAAAATATTTAAAAATAACGTCGTCAACAAATAATGTCACGTTCTGCCCTTTGACGCTCACCTGAATTGACCCATGTTTACTCAATAAAACTGACCCATCCATGTAGCAATGTTCAGATTATTCGACCCATCAGATACCCTTTAGGGGTAATGGTGGGTCGTTTTTTTATTGCTTATTGAGGAGTCAAT
>CAIMXI010000115.1 GCA_903845365.1 uncultured Geobacteraceae bacterium
ATTATGACTACATCAGACAGCGTGAAAATGGTGATGCATGCCGCAAAATATGGCCAGCTCACACAGTTACGGGAACTGCTACTCACAGCAGGAATAGATGTAAATGCCCGGGACGAATATGAGGATACGGCGTTGATCATTGCTGCGAGGAATGGCCGGACCGGAATAGTTAAAGAGCTGGTACAGATAGCAGGCATAGAGGTGAACGCCAGACGACCGCATGGCGGCAAGACGGCATTAATACATGCTTCCAAGAATGGCAAGATCGAGATGGTTAAACACCTTCTGAACGTTCCGGGAATTGACATGGATGTCATTGATAAATATGGCAAGAGTGCATTGATGTATGCTGAGGAGGAATCGCATACAGAAATAGTACTCATGCTTCAGAATGCTTTATCGGCACGATGTTAAGGAAGGTTTCCCTCAAGAGCTGTATTAAATTTAAAATCCAGTGATTGATACTCTCTGTTGAGAGCGACCGTCTTTGGCAATTGCCTGGAGGTTGGGCCCCAGAGCTGAATCGGCCCGGGAGAGTTGGAGAGGTCATTCTCCGCCCAGAGCCTTCTTCTGGACTCAAAGTAGATAAAGGCAGGAGAATCGAGCTTGACTAACGCTTTTTCGATGACTTTAGCAGGTTTCCCTTTACGTATTTCAATATCCAGCAGGCTGGCAATAGGTATTCCCAGGGGCTTGGCGCCATTATCCAGATCGGTCATGCTCGCCATATAGCCTGTCCGGCCATCCAAAATCAAAGAACCCGCAGTTGCTCCCAGATTATAGGTATAGGACGAATCAAAAACGGTTGACGCTCCGCAACGTGCTTCGTAACCAAAAAAGTGATTTAAAGACGCAAATTTCACCGTGGCATCCAATTCAATAATTTTTGCTTTTACTGCATCACTTAACATTATCTCGGTTTCAATCTGTGAAACAGGCAAATTTCCATGTTCGTCACGGTCTGCCATAAGCTTGTATTTTATGGAATCAGGCAACGATTCCAGCAATTCCCCATGGCTCTGAGTTAATTTTGAGTACATGAATAACAGCTGTTCCCTAATATTCTTCCCGCCCAACTCGTCTTTGAACTGTGCCATCTTATCGTTCAAATCATCAATCATTGTTGTAAAGCCCGGGATAAACTCTATCAATCCTTCTGGTACAAGGACAACCCCATAGTTCATGCCCTTTTTGGCGCGCCAGATAACCGTGTTGGCAATAGAATCCACTATCTCAGCCAGGGTGATATTGCATTCCCGGACCTCTTCGGATATCAACGCTATTGTCGGGTGCGTCTGTAAAGCGACCTCCAGAGTCACATGCGAAGCAGAGCGTCCCATCAGACGTATGAAATGCCAATACTTCAAGGATGAGGCGGTATCGCGCAAGATGTTGCCCACCTCCTCGGCATAAATTTTGGTGGCGGTATCAAATCCGAATGAAATAGGCAGTTCGTCACCATGCTGTAAATCGCCATCAATCGTTTTCGGCACACCAATCACCTGAACACCGCTACCATCTTCTTTTACCCCGGAAAAAAGTTTTTCAGCCAACAATGCTGCGTTGGTATTGGAATCATCCCCGCCAATGATAACAATTGCATCAATACCATGTTCCCTACAGACAGTTTTAACCTTGTCTATATCCTCCGGTTTTTCAATTTTTGTTCTATCGCTCCCCATGAAGTTAAAACCACCGGTATTCATGATCTGCTGTACATGTTCATCGGTAATTTCAAACATATTCCCTGTAAGTAAGCCTTTTGGTCCGGCCTTGACTCCCAGCAAGGTGTTATCTGATCCTAAAATCTGTTTGAGACCAGTCACCACATTATGCCCTCCTGCTGCCGGACCACCGGAAAACAGCACGGCGACTCTTTTCCGGGAAACTTTTGCCGTCATGGCATCTCCGGCTGACAAAATACGGTTTTCTGATGCTGCAATAGAATTGGGGAACGAATCAGCAATCTCGCGGTTGGGTTCAAGAACTTTTGTTCCCGGCACAAACGTAACCGGTGCTAACGTGCCCAACGTTAAAAAAGCATCACAGGCAGGCACTTCCATCGTTCTGATAGCTTTCTCAAAGGGTGAATGCCCTTTTTCCATCACCTTTAAAGAATACGCCAATGCAGAGTTAATTACATTTTCAACGTTCATGCTACCGGTTAGTTTATTCATTCTCAGGGCCTTTCTGGATTGGCAAGAAGGGATGTCGAGTAGACCGGTTTCTCCCTGTGTAATACTCTGATTCGTGTTTACGTTGCCGCCTGATTTCGCAGGGGATGTCGCACTATTTACAGTATTGCACAAGTTGTCACCAAGCCCCTCTCAGAACCGTGCTTGCGCTATTAACGCACACGGCTCCTCATATGGTCGTTTACAGAGGTTTGAACATGCTGACCATGATTCTTGGATTCGGAAGTGGGAAACGATTCAGCATTGCTGAAATTTTATCCCAGTTTAAGCAGCCTCGCTTGCCGCGACGATTAAGCCATTTGAACAGCAACTGACGCACTTTATAGCCAAACCTGCTGATGCTCGGAAAATTGTCCGTTACACCATAATAGCCGAAGTGACCCCGCAGCTTTGCTTTAACTGTCTCCCATAGATCCGACGTCTTCATCGTTCTTGACTTCATCAGCCATTCTTTGAAGGCGTGGAGTTTAGCAACAAACTTCTTACGGGCGGTTAAACGTTTCATCCGAAATCTCTTGCCGTCTCTGCTTCTGCCGCAGTAGTGGGTAAAACCCAGAAAATCAAATGTCTCTGCTGTCTCACCTTTGCTGGCGGCATGTTCTACGGCGAATCGTCCAAACTCCATTACTCGGGTTTTCGACGGTTCTACCTAAAGGTTGAATTTACCCAGTCTGTTTCCCAGTTCGTCACGAAATCTATCCGCATCCGCTTTGTTTTGGAAACATGCAATGAAGTCATCAGCATATCTGATGAGTCGTGCATAACCGGTGCAACTCTTTCGATAGACTTTCTCAAACCAGAGGTCAAGGGCGTAGTGAAGATAGATATTTGCCAGTAACGGAGAAATTACGCCTCCTTATCAAAAGTAATGCGTTATCAAAAGTAAGTGCCATAAGTGACCAATATACCTGAGTATGTTCTCAATTTACTTTGGATAATACGGCGACCAAAAATATGTGTGGGAGATTGAAAAGCAATCTCACCAACATCTATTG
>CAIMXI010000116.1 GCA_903845365.1 uncultured Geobacteraceae bacterium
GATAAGCACAGTCAATACCCTTTCCATTCTCGCACAGGAAAAAGGGCTGGAGCATGAATCGCAGATTGATGCTGATGTTCCACTGCTACTCAAAGGTGACCCCGTACGGCTACGTCATATATTAATTAGCCTGATCGGTAATGCAATAAAGTTTACCCCGAAAGGTTCCGTAACCGTTCACATTAAAAAAGATTGTGAAGATGACGATAGTGTCACTCTGCGCTTCATCATACGAGACACCGGCATCGGAATTGAAGGGGAGAAGCTGGACATTATCTTCGACCTGTTCACCCAGGCTGACGGCTCCATGACACGCTCTTACGATGGCGCAGGTGCGGGCTTGACCCTGTCGCGGCAGCTCGTGAAGTTGATGGGTGGCAGCATAGGTGTAGAGAGTGTGATTGGGGAAGGTTCAACATTCTGGTTTACAGCGGTGCTGGGAAAACAGACCAAATAAGGAAGTAATTATATGAATAACAATAAACCTCGAATCCTCTGCGTGGATGATGAACCGCGCAATCTCACTCTGCTGAAGGCTATACTGCTACCTCGCGGATTCGATGTCATAGCTGCTGCGAATGGCTTGGAGGCACTGGAGGAGATCAGAACGGGGCGTATCGACATTTGTCTTTTGGATGTCATGATGCCGGGAATGGGTGGATTCGAGGTCTGCCGCCTGATCAAAGCTGACGATTGTCATCGAAATATCCCGGTAGTGATGATTACTTCGCTGACTGACCAGGCAAATCGCATCCGTGGGATTGAGGTCGGTGCGGATGATTTTATCTCCAAGCCATTTGACAAAGCTGAGGTGCTGGCCAGGATAAAGATGCTTCTGCATGTTAAGTCGCTTAATGACAGACTTAATTCAGCATACCATAACATTGCCAAACTGGGCGCTTTAGGCGAACAGAACATCGTAAATTTTGATCCAGCCAATTTCAATTTTATGGAGAAAATCGACAGCATTGTGCAGCAGATCATTAGAAGTCGATTTGATCTGATTGATAGTCCACAGATCGTCGTTATCGGGATGATTAAACAGGGGATTTGTGAGTGGTTTAGATATGAATCGTCGCGAGATGGTGTAGACAGGAGTGCCATCAAAATGACTCTTGACCATAAACTCGCCTTCTCCGATAGCGGTAATCCGATAGTGTTATATTATAATGAAGATGCCCCGGACTTAGCGACATCAACTCTTGTCAAAAAACTCAGAGAACATACGATCCCTGTGTCGAATATGGTGCGCTACTCTAACGACAGCCTCTGCGTTATTGCGATCAACTATGGTCGTGACGTTACCGCGCATGATTCGACAGTCTTAAACAGCGTTGTCATGCAGACACTATTTCTGAAACAACTAGCGGTGCAACTCAGGGATACGGCATCTGCGTTTGAATACACCGTCTTTGCCCTTGCCAGGGCATCTGAGGTAAATGATGAGGATACCGGGGATCATGTCCTGCGAGTCGGCCATTTTTGTGCGTTGCTCGCTAAAGAGCTCGGCATGCCGGAAAAATTTGTGCATGATATCCGTATTCAAGCGGCATTGCACGACGTGGGGAAGATCCACATTTCTTCATCCATCCTGAAAAAATATGGAAATTTGACCAATAAGGAGTGGCATAAAATTAAAGACCACTCTCTGTATGGTTCAATAATTATCGGAGATCAGCCTCAGATGCGTATGGCACACAACATTGCTATCAGTCACCACGAACGTTATTGCGGTGGTGGCTATCCCTACGGTCTCTCAGGCGAACAGATACCGATAGAGGGACGCATCGTGAACCTGGCAGACCAGTATGATGCCTTGCGCAACAAGAGATGCTACAAACCGGCTTTCGACCATGACAAGGCATCCCGAATCATCACCGAGGGGGACGGCAGAACCTACCCACAGCACTTTGACCCGGAGGTATTAAGAGCGTTCCTGGAAATATCCGGAAATTTTGCTGAGGTATTTGAGACGCAGGGATCATCGTAGATTATACGCGATGAGGAAAACGGGCGTTTCTGGACACCAACCGCAACGCTTGAGCGGAGCATGGTGAAGCATCGGATTGTTGTCATGATGGGCGCGTCGAAATAGGCCATAAATGAAAATGCAAAAGGAATTACCATGCTTCGAGTAAGAGTCGGCTGCAACTATGTTAAACAACCATTCTGGAAAATTTTTGTCGGTGTCCCGCTCGTCTATCTGCCGATAATTACTACCGTTCCGTTTGTGATTATCGGAGTTTTTCTGGTAAAAACGCATCTGAAATATATCGGCGGTATGGAGATAAAGTCATACTGGGATTTTGTCCCGGCATGGGCTTCCCACCGCTTCGCAAACAACGAGCAGCCTGTCATAACAATTCCCTGGTATTCCCTGGCGCACTACCGGCTATTCTGGATACTCAACTGCAAGCATTATTGCCCCTTAAGTGTCGCACTGTTCAAGTATGCGGCGTATCTGGTGATGATCGTGGAAAATTGGTGGTGTCCGTTTGCTCATGGCAAAAAACAGGAGTACAGCGAAGGCGCCATTGACAAATCCTTTTGGCTTGTCTATCCGGCAGAACTCATAAAGCTCGATCCGGCGGATGCTCAAAACCGCATCTGGAATGAGGATGCGAGGAGGTGACGTTAAGTCTGTTTCGTACATAAATAGATATTTTTTCCATATTTTCCCGGTTTGTGTTATCGTAAATCAAACGTTCGTTCGGTTAGAGCCTGAGGAGGTTTTATGTACTGCCCAACATGTAAGGCGCTGGAACATTCAGAAGTTCATTTTAAAGCAGAAGAGTTCAAAGAAGACTTTGGCAAATGCACTTTGTGTGGAACCGTCTGGTCGGTTAACCATGGCGCTGTTGAGATTGTCACAGATACTCAGGAGAAATCATTCTTATCGCCTAAAACGGAAAATGTTGAATGCGATGATTACAACCAGATTCACTCAATAAAGGATTGATGCTTCACCTGACTTGCGTCGTTTATCCGGGAAATGTACCGTATGATAAAACTTCTCTCAGAGAACCCGTTGCTTCTGCTTTTTTTGGTTGCTGCCATAGGATATCCTCTCGGTCGTCTCAGGGTGGGGGGAAGCTGTCTAGGTGTCGCTGCGGTACTTTTTGTCGGCCTTGCTATCGGTTCCATTCATCCGGATCTTAAACTTCCGGAAATTGTATATGTCCTCGGTCTGGCTCTTTTCGTCTATACCGTGGGCCTTTCCAGCGGACCGTCGTTTGTCGCGTCGCTTCGTAAAGACGGGATACGAAACAATCTGCTTGTTGTTTCTCTTCTCGTGTTTGCCGCTTCCCTGGCTTTGCTGGCGCAAAAGATTTTCGATCTGAAGGCGACCATGACCGCAGGCATGTTTGCCGGCAGTTTTACAAACACCCCGGCTCTCGCAGGAGCATTGGAGACACTAAAGCATCTTGCCACCAGTGAGAATCTCAATCAACTGTTGTCAGAGCCGATAGTCGGCTACTCCGTTACCTATCCAATGGGGGTAATCGGGGTGGTTTTTGCAATTTCCGTTGCACAGAAAATCTGGAAAATTGACTATGCCGAAGAAGCCCGGAATCTGAAAATATTCGGGGCATCCAAAGAACCACTCCAGATCTGCACCATTAAGGTAACCCGCCAGGAAGCCCTCAATGAGACATTATCACAGTTGGCCGACAGACACGAGTGGCGGGTCATGTTCGGCAGGGTACAACGACATGATCAGATGTTCCTGGCAGAGTTCGACAAATGCCCCGAAGCGGGAGATCTGCTGGTTACAGTCGGATCAGCCGAGGATTTGAAATGTGCGGTGCGCTACATGGGGGAGAAGAACGATATAGATATACAGCATGGACAGGATGAATTTGACGTGCGGCGCATCTTTGTTTCCAACCATGAGGTAGAGGGGCGCAGGCTGCGTGATCTCGGCATCAGAAAAAAATTCGGAGCCCTGATTACCAGGGTGAGACGAGGAGATGATGATTTTCTGCCCGACGGAAACATGACCCTTGAGCCTGGAGACCGAGTTAGGGTGCTGGCGCCGCGAGATCGGATGGGAGCAGTCACAGACTTTTTCGGCGATTCCTACCGAGCCGTCAGTGAGGTGGATATCTTGACCTTCAGTGTAGGTCTGGCATTGGGACTTCTGCTTGGATCTATACCATTGCCGCTTCCGGGCGGAATAACCTTCAAGCTGGGGTTTGCTGGCGGCCCGCTGATTGTGGCGCTGATCCTGGGAACCATAAAGCGAACCGGAAATCTGATATGGACGCTTCCCTATAGTGCTAACGCAACACTGCGCCAAATCGGGCTGGTATTTTTTCTGGCGGGAATCGGCACAAGAGCCGGTTACGGTTTTCTTTCAACTTTTTCAAAAGGTGGAGGGGTCACGCTTTTTGTTGTCGGCGCAGCCATCACATTTACAGCAACAGCCCTGCATCTCTGGATCGGGCATCGATTACTCCGCATCCCCATGAGTATACTCACCGGCATGGTTGCCGGACTGTTCACGCAACCGGCTGTCCTCGGCTATGCTCTGGAGCAGACAGACAACGATCTTCCAAATGTTGGCTATGCCTCGGTTTACCCGGTTGCCATGATAGCCAAGATTCTTCTCGTTCAGGCTATACTTTCATTCAGTATGTAGAAGGTTGAATCAAGGTTGAAGGTTGAAGGTAAAAGGTTAAAAACCAGAGGCTGCGGAACTTCTTCGCAGACGCATTGACTGCACTCTTCCCCAGGCATCCGGAATCTCCACGTCTCCCATCGTCCCTACTCTGGTGGATGCGGCGCACCATCGCCATGCGCAAGCGTTTCAGGGCATTTGGCTGCGGCGCCTTGGAAATGCTGCAGTCGGACAATCCGAAGATCCTGACCTTCATCCGCAGCCTTGAAGAGGAACAGCTTCTTGTCATCATCAATCTATCCCGCTTCTCACAGTCAGTCAGCATTGATCTCTCCCGCTACTCCGGCATGATCCCCGAAGAGCTCTTCAGCTTTATCAGCGGTCGATATTTCAGTCAATGCGCGGCCTGGTGCAAAGAAACTTCCAAACACTGACGGAACAGCTCCCCTCACTTCCTGATGACGAAAAACAGCGAGCCACGGATATATTGGCAGCCGAAAAAGAAATTATCCTAGAAAAAGCATTTGAAACACGGAGAAACGGAGAACACGGAGTAAAATCTGAGAGTTATAGACTTAAACATTGCTTTTAAGATTCACCCAAAAGGGATAGGTTTTTGTTGTCTTAAGCCGTTGATTTCTCAGTGTTCTCCGTTTCTCCGTGTTATTTAACTGCCGTTTTTAGGATTATTGCCTTTCTGCATAAAATTACCGGCACTCGCCTGTCAGCTGTCTACGTCAGTGGTTCATATCTACATACCTATATCGCTGCAATGAAGGGATCAAAACTGATTCCGGAGGATAGAGACGAGTTGGCCCTTATGGTGCGCTGCTTCCTGATGCAGAAAGTGATAAGCGAACTGGGGCATGAATTGAGCCAGCAAAATTCAGTGGATATCAGCTTGAGAGGAATCGAGATGCTGCTAAGGGAGTGCCGCAGTGGGTGAATGTATCGAATAACCTGCTTGCAGCATTGGTAAGTTAGATTTTTCTGCTGTCATAGGCCCAGTGTAAAAGTGCCTGGCGCTGTTTTCTTCGACATGACAGGCATCCCTCCGGGCAGTTCTTCCTCAACTGGGCTATATGGCGTGCCATCGCCTTCCATCTTTTAATCTGGCGATTGTCATCGGAGCACCTTCTACCCATATAGTACCGACAGTACCATTGGAACCATCCTCGTGGGTCATCGGTATGAATCCATCCCTTTTCCCGCCAGTAGGATAAAGGTTTTGAGGCATTTACGCCGAAGAAGTTCAGTTCGGGAAGATGGCGTTCATGGCAGAGTCTCGCATTAATAAACCAATCTTGCGGAAACTCGTTTGTGCAGTCAGTCATATACTTTCCACCAAAAACACCAAGTTCAAGCATCTCCTTTGGGGTCAGTTCGGGCCTGAAGTCTTGTTGGAAGTTTCCCCCCATCGGCTCAGTCAGGAAATAGACGTAATTAGTTTGCATCAAGTCATTAACGCATATACGTGTATTATTGGGTGCCATCAAGTTGCAAACTCCTTTTCTTGCGTCTCCGGCATAAAGAAGAAAAGTGTACCTAGCCGGTGTAGAGCGGTTGACCAATAGCATTTTATCCAATCTCAGCACGGTAATGCTCGACTCTGGTTACGCTCATGTTCCATTTGATAACTTCTTGCTGGTGACGATGGAATCTAATTTCAAAATTGCAAGGAAAGTGCTGCCTCGGATTGTGGAAATGCATCTTGCAACTTCTGAAGATGAGTCAGCGGACACCGATGGTAACCAGTAGACTGAAAATGAGGCCATTTACTCGGGGGCATCATCCATCAAGCTCAATTATTGTGGCGGCTAACAACTCTTAGTTCCTTTACACGCACTGTTACTGACTCTATCTCTCTTCAATAGCTCGGTCTGCTGCTGAAGCCACACTCTTGTGGTCTTCACGGAGGTTACGGATCTGAACCTCAAATATCAACCGATCACTAGCAAGTCTGCCCGCGGCAATCTGGAGGGCTTGGTTCCATAGTTCAGAGGTAAGACTAAACATACGGTTTGATAAATCTTCCGGCGCCGGCTGCAGTTGTGCATTTGCGATTTCCCCACTCTTCCACCTATCCACTTTTAAATAGACTACGCATCCTTAGACGCTGTACCGGTTACAGGAAGCAGTGCGATTCCATGTTCAATAAACTTCTGGCGCAAATATGACCAGTTTTTTTCCTTTGCCTGTGATTTTTTCGGCAATATTTTGACCCTGTAACCGGCGGAATATTCTGCTGCCCAGTTGCCATTGATATTTACTATACCCTTGAATCTGACCATTGGGGCGTACATCGGATCATCTTTGCAGATAATGGCACTATTCTGCGCCACGGCCTCGGAGAAAATTGCCAACACCAGTTCCGGATCAACATCCGGTGATGTATAGACAAGGGTCTCTGCCGCAATGCCGTGAGGCACATCGCTATAGTTCTCCATGAACGCTTCTGAAACCTTTGAGTTGGCCATGATCAGCATCTGGCCGTCGTTGGATTCAATTCTTGTGGTGCGCCAGGTAATGTCCCTTACCTGACCAAGCAGATTGTTGATCTTGATGTAATCACCCACCTTGAAAGGGCGCTCGACATTGAGAATGATACCGGAAAAGACGTTGGCAATATTTGCCTGAATAGCGAGACCTACCACCATCGCCAGCACACCGGTACTTGCAAGAAGGCTCGTCAGGGTTTTACCGAACACAAAGGCTGTGATTGCCGCCAGAGCCAGGGCAAATATCAGCAGAGTAACGATTACCTTCATCACGTTCGGTATTTTGCGTCCGCTGCGTGACTCCAGAGTTTCCCAAATATAGCGGCGTATTGCTTTATCTGCCAGCCAGGCGCCAATAATCCACCAGAGACCTTCATAGACGATGACAAAACCTTGGGTTGTCGTTGGTGCCAGGGAGGCAAAAGCCCAATCAAGAGCCATGTTGCCTACAGAGAGGAGGATAAGCGGCCAGAATATCAACCTGAGCAACCAGGATTGGAATGCCCAGTGGCGCCCCCATTTGCGTGAGTCTAGCGCCAAGGCGAAGGCGGCTCCTAAAAAACCAAAAATTGCAATGTAGATAAAATACTCACCATCGATAATATCTCTAGCCGTAGCGGTTGCCGGTTTTAACAGAATGCCCAGGGTAATATTGGAGAAAAACGGTTGTTCACCTGTCATACCCACATATTGTGGAGCACCATCTCCCCGCTCACGAACGATATCCTGAGACACCCATGCGTTGTCAACCGCCCAGCCGGTGCTTGATTTCACCACTTTCCTCTTGCGAAGGTCATCAATCAGGTAGCTACCGGACGGCATTCCCAGGACATCAACGACATATGTAAGGTTATTGCGATTGAGGAGACGATGGCGGAATGATATTCCGGCTATATGCTGTCCGTACGATCGCTTTGCATCGGTGAAATTAAGCTTGAATTTCTGTTTGATACGGTAACGACGGTATTGAACCTCGTCGCTCTCCTTACTTTCTTCCGGAGTTTCAAATTTAACCGGTTCAACTGCGTTCGGAATCAGCATATCCTGGGGGTTAAAACTGCCGCGATAGCGAAACCAGATCGACATGTCCAGGGTCGCAATCTCCTTCTGCACATCCAACTCGCTCACTTCATTAAGACTTACGCCAACATAAACAACATTGGTCTTGAACATAAAGCGGTCATTGACGTAAAGCACCCTGCCATTGCGAAGCGCTTCGATATAGTTAAAACTTGCCCCTTTGGCAATCGGTTGCAGTTGAACAGGCGCGGAAATCATCCTGTCACCGTTGTAAATTCCCATCAGAGTCGGCAATTGCGCCCGCCCTTCTGAAAAAGTGAGCGTACCGGTTATCCCTCTGACTTCATCTACGCCAGGTTTGGCAGAAAGAGCCACCTTTGCGGCATCATAAGCACAGGTTGCCAGCCAATCGGGAGACATACCAAACTGTTGCTGATAAAGGGTCTGAAAACGTTGCGCATCCTCATTGGCTGTATCGAACAATACTGCAGTGGCGGCGACGATCCCGTGGCTCTGTATCGTCGCGTCCTTTCCTGACAAAGTATTTAGTTTTTGCGAAAATTCATTGCCGGCCAGATTCGACGGCCCAAATATTTCAAGAGAGTTTCCGGTCTCGCGGATACCCTTTACCAACCTTGCCGCCAATTCTGGACTGGTTGCCAGATATACCGCGCCGATGTCAATCTGCTTGATATTTTCAAGGACCGCTTTAATTTTGGCTTCTGAATCCGCGCCCGGTGTTATTACCCAGGTCTCTTTGACCGGAGTTTCAAAACGCTTGAAAACATCCAGGAAAGGTTCAACAAGTAGATCAAACTCGGCTCCGGATTCACGGATAACGTACATGATACGGCTCAATTGGATGTTTCTGGCGTAATTCGCAACGAAACGCGCCTGATCTCTTGGATCAAGTCCCATGGAGGTAATGCCTGGCAGAGTCTCAGTTAATGGAAGCGGAGTAACTACCGGCAGTTTTTTTCCTGCATAGAGCGGAGCGGCCGATTTAAGCGTCTGAAGGTTCATATACCCGATAACCGCAACAAATCTGCTGTCGGCAGTGATTGTTTGAGCCGCCTGTGGAGTCTCTTCCACCTCCATGATATCCAGCCGACGTCCCTTGTAGCCCCCCTGCTTATTAACAGTATCAACATAGAGCTGCGCACCCTGTCTGAGCACTTTGGCTGCCGAACTATCTTTGGGTGCCACTACCGCTACACGTGGGCGGGTCGACTTGTTATCACGGAGAATAGTCATCCGCGCAAACAGGGAGAGA
The DNA here is from genome assembly GCA_903845365.1 of uncultured Geobacteraceae bacterium. GTDB lineage: Bacteria > Desulfobacterota > Desulfuromonadia > Geobacterales > Pseudopelobacteraceae > JACRCG01. The sequence continues at coordinate 9,413 of CAIMXI010000116.1, forward strand.
ATCGTGCCGATCACAATAATGGCCAGCAAAATATACCCAAACACCTTCCACTTCTGGTTATTTCGCATAAAGTCGACAATCTGGTTATAATTCATGGTTCCGCTCCTCTGCTTGTTTGATTATTCAAAATTTCGTAGCATATTTGTAAAAATCACCGGCTGATGTCAGATATCCGAAGCACCGTTTGCTTGCCATTTACCGTTACCGCAACCTCCATCGGCAAGGCTCCGGGAGGTGCATCATTAACGATAAAAGCTTTTTTTGCCGGGTCAAACTTCAACCACCCAGGCAACGGCTTTCCGGAAACAGCGGCGACAGAGACTTTGCTGTTATTACCAGACATCTGCTTAGCGAGATTTGCCGGTAAGGGAAGACGTAATGCACTGGCTTCTTCAACTCGCTTAGCGTAAGCAACTGCTGCATCAACAGACATACTTCGAGCTAAGGCATTCCCCAAAGCCTTTTCAAAAGTGGGACTGATCGTACCGGAACCGATAAAAGAATCGATATTTTTACCGGTGGCCATTGCTTTTGAAATCGTAGGAACCTCGACTGGATTATTTTGCATCGCGAGCTTGGCAGTGACCATGGCTTCCACCGGAGGCACTCCCCTGGCAATTGCACTGGCAAAAACCTTATCAAAATCGCTGTTGCCTGCCGGAATAGCCGCCTTGCCTGTAGAGACCCCGGAGAGCGGACTGGCCGCTTCCGACTTTATTGCCCGCTGAAGCGTTGCATCGGCCTGTGCGGCTCTTTGCAATGCGACTTCAACAGGAACGCCACGTGCCAGCGAACTGCCCAAACTTTTCTGGAAGTCGCTGTTTACAGGCAGCTTCTCAAAAAATGCACTGCTCTCGGATGAAATTGCGGAATTCGGATTTTTGGCATCTGCCAGGGCAGCGGCGGTGGTCGCTGTTACTGCATCGTTTGCCCGCTGCATGGCCACGGCAGGAGGTATCCCTTTGGCCAGCAAACTGCTCAAGGCTTGCTGGTATGCAGGAGATGCAGCATTCGGCGAACTTGTCGCAAAAGAGCCATTGGCCAGGGATCCTGACGGCGTGGCATCAGCACGTGCAGCGGCGGCGCTCGCAACTACGGCGTTCTCAGCGCGTTGAATAGCCAAGGCAGGCGAAACCCCTTTGGCCAGCAAACTGCTCAAGGTTGCCTGATATTTTGGCGTGGCGGCAGCAGGAGTATTTGCCGCAAATGATCCATTAGCAAGGGAAGCTTTCGGGGTGCTGTCGGCAAGCTTGGCTGCCGTGGTGTCAGCATTTGCCTTTTCCGCCCGCTTCATTGCTGCAGCAGGCGCAATACCTTTAGCCAGCAGGCTGCTTAATACAGCCTGGGATTTTGGTGAGGATGCTACGGGTGAACTTAACGCAAAAGAGCCATTGGCAAGTGATGCCGATGGCGTGCTGTCGGCACGTGCAGCCGTCACGCTTGCGGTCGTTGCATTTTCAGCCTTTTTGACCGCTTCGGCCGGTGGCACACCTTTGGCCATAAAACTGCTTAAAGCATTCTCGAAAACAGCTGATTTTCCAGCCAAAGCGTTTGAACCCGAAGAACCGCTAGCAAGTGCATTGGCGGAAACGGCGCTGTCAGTTGGTGATGTGCTGCTGGAAACGGCGATAGAGGTTTTTGAGGCCAGAGCGGGTGCGGCAGGCGGATTACTGATTGGTAAAGAAGTGACCGCAGTTTTAACTGCAACACTTTTCATCAGTGGTGGAGAGGTCGAAACTACTGCAGCCGAAGTTGTTGTCGACGGCGGAGTGGCTTTGGCGACAGTCGTTTGATTTGAAACCGGTGCCGCGCTGCTGGTCTTGGGGACAGTGGTAGAGGTTGGTACCGGCGGCGGGGTAGCCTTGGCGACAGTCGTTTGAGTAGTTGCCGGAGTTGTCGGAATTTTGCTCGTTACGGCTGGAGCTGCAGGTGAAGGTGTCACGGACTGTGACGAGCCGGTTTTCGCCTGTGAAGATGACGCAGCCGTAACAGGTGCTGACGGAGCCGTTGCTGCTACCGGAGCTGTATCTGAAACAGAGGTGGCCGTTTCTGAAGTAGATGGTTCCGTTTTATCAGTCGATGTCGCAGCGGTCTTGCTCGATGTGCCACTTGATGAAGAAGCGTTTGAATCAGTAGAAGATGTCGACGTGCTGCTGGAGCTTTCAGATTGAACAGACGCAGTAGTGCCGGACTGTGCTGCTGGTGAATCTGAGACCGCTGGGGAATCCAAAACCGCAGCGGAAGTCGCAACAGTAGGAGAGGTTGATGTAACTGGTGCCACTGTTTTTGCTTCAGGCACAATTTCAATCAGAAGTTGGCGTGGAGCAGCAACAACAGGTGGCAGTGCCATCTGCACATTGACAGCAGAATTTAACACAGATGTTACCGCGCGATTTTGTTCATCCACCTGGGTGTTGGGTGTCACCGTCAAAACACCATTAACGTAGGTTACAGTATAATTGCCGGCCACAAAGCTTCCTCCGGAGGCATTAGCGGGAGTGATGGTGTAGGGGCTGCCGACCACAGTTGCCGTAGCCACTGCTCCAGAACTGGAAAGAGAGACACTACCAATAGTTTCGTTGTTTTTAAGGCCGGTTGAGGTGAATTCAGTACCGGCGAAGTTTATGGCCTGCCCAAAATTCTTTGAGGCGTTATCGGCGGTAACTATCAAAGCTGCAGGATTCACTGTCAGCGCGCCAGTACCGATCGGGTAGGTGATGCTGTAGTCGCTGAGCTGTGTCGTGCCACCGGCAACGGCTGTAGCGGCCGTGATGTCGTAGCTGCCAACGTGCGCGGTTACAGGAGTACCGGACGAGCTGAGCGTTACTCCGCTTATGCTGTCGCCGTTCGGAAGTGCGGAGGTGCTGGTCGCAGTGTCATTCACGGCAAAGGCTGCAGTACCGAGGTTCTGGAGGTCGCCGTAGGTTTTGGATTGTGCCGTCGGCGTCAGCGTGATTGCACGGCTGTTGACCGTCAACGCGCCGGTACCGGTCGGGTAGGTGATGCTGTAGTCGCTGAGCTGTGTCGTGCCGCCGGCAACGGCTGTAGCGGCCGTGATGTCGTAGCTGCCGACATGCGCGGTACCCGGAGTGCCGCTTGAGCTGAGCGAGACGCCGCTGATGCTGTCGTCGTTAGGAAGTACGGAGGTACCGGTCGCGGTGTCGTTCAGAGCGAAAGCTGCAGTACCGAGGTTCTTGAGGTCACCGTAAGTTTTGGATTGTGCCGTTGGTGTCAAAGTTATCGGCCTGGTATTGACAGTAAGGGCATTTGTACCAGTCGGGTAAGTAACGCTGTAGTCGCCAAGTTGTGTTGCGCCACCCGCAACTGCGGAGGCTGCAGTGATGCCATAGCTGCCAACATGC
>CAIMXI010000117.1 GCA_903845365.1 uncultured Geobacteraceae bacterium
ATTCAGGGGAATCCCAAATCTCCAGTCAGAAGCGGTTATCGTCGATAACACCTCTTCGATATCGGCTGATGAGATAGCTGAAAAATACACTTCTTTGAAAAAATCGCACTGCATCTCGGTTGTGGCAATCGATTACCTGCAACTGATAAAGCCAAAGAATGCGGCTGATTGCGACAGAAAAGAAGAACTAACGGCTATTGTCAGCAGGCTGAAACAACTGGCAGCGGATGAAAATGTCTGCATACTACTTACAGCAAACCTGATGCGAACTGTGGACAAACGCCGCGACCATACTCCACTACTCACCGATCTGGAAATGATCGGTGACATCGAACAACTGACTGATATGGTCATCTTTCTGCACCGTCCCTACCATGTTGTTGGAACGCAAGGGATACTGCTCAAAATACTTCCCGGTCCGACAACAGTTACGATCGCCAAAAACCGGCACGGCAGTATAGGTTCCTGTGATCTGAGGATCAAAGAGTTCGGAATATCAGAGATGACAGATTGGACCTGGAATCAATCAAATCTGCCGCAGATTGTCACGGATATCAAGGGTGGAATGCAATGTAGTATATTCAGTCCTCAACACCAACTGGCGATGAGTTATTTCGACACACGATATCATCTCCGCTGGCTGTTCTTCGGTTCACCGGGAGAAGGGAAACCGGATGAAACAAAGCGGCAGTCTAACGGCTACGTCGTTGACGGATTGAGAATGAATGACGAAGGTTTTGCTCGCCTGAATGTCGCTTTGCGCTGGCCGATGGCAGCGGACGACCCAATACTGGATCACGACATTTCAGAATGTTTCATGGCGTTTGACCAATCCCGCATAGCGGAGCAGTACAATGCCATTTGCCCGCTGGACGGCTATGTGTTGACGATCAATGCTGAATATTATTGGCGTTTACCGCTTGGAGAGCATATCGCTGAAGAGGGGCCGGATTGTGTTTATCGGCTCTGTCCCCACTGTCTCATGGATCTGGCGTCAAGGATGCTGATTCGAAGATGCATACGAACCATTGATTAAGAACCACAAGAGGTGTTTGGCTAATGGCAACCCCACGAACCATTGTCATTGCGGATATCCACGGTTGTTGCCGGACGTTCAGACAACTTATCTTTAATGTCGTACGTATGGGAAAATCCGACACGCTCTATCTTCTGGGAGATATGATTGATTGGGGGCCGGACAGCAAAGGCGTTATTGAAACTATTCTGGAACTGCAGGCAAGTGGTTACGATGTCAGACCGATACGCGGCAACCACGAACATTTGCTGCTGTTGTCCATATATATACCAACCAACGAGAACATGGCAAACTGGCTTGATAGCGGTGGAGCCCAGACCTTAAAAAGTTTTGGAGTAACCAATCCTGAGGAACTTGGTAAGCATGTTATTTATCTGTTTGATATGCCCCTGTATCGGATGACTGATAGCCATATCTTTGTCCATGCCGGATTCGACTTCACTCTTGACGATCCCCTATCAATTATTGAAGGAGAAGATGCCATGGTCTGGAAGCGTGATGGCGATGTCAACAACGAAAAGCTCGGCGGCAGAGTGCTTGTAAGCGGCCATACACCATTGCCACTCCCAATAATCCATCGTTCACTCAGTTGCACACATATCAGGCTGGATAACGGTTGCATATTCGGTGACGCTCTACCGAAGATGGGTAATCTGGTTGCACTGGAACTGGAAAGTGGCGTGCTGCATATTCAGCAAAATATTGAGAGACCCTATAGATAAACTCAAGGAGACGGGTCGATGCCCAGACTTGAAGCTCATTGCCAGGAATCGCTCCTTCTCTTTGGTAAAGAGTTTAGCGAGATACACCAATGGCTGGATGAATATGCCGGTACACCGGAATACGGATATCGCCATCGGTACAAACGGCATCACTTTGCTGGTGTAACCGAAGTTCTACAAATATTCGGGGAGAAAGCGGTGCTGGCGGCTTGGCAGCACGTCATTTCTGATCTCAAAGAAGAAGGCTGGACCGAATCAGATCCGTTCCCCAGGGACGAACGGCATTACAAACAGATGGGATTGTTTTAAACGAGGGAATACGACATGAAAATATGGCTTGATGATGAACGCCCGATGCCGGATGGGTATGACAGGCACGTCTGTACGGCTGATGAAGCTATCTCCATTCTGAAAGGTGGAATAGTAACGGTAATTTCCCTTGACCATGATCTCGGCGAAAATGCAGGAACCGGCTATGAGGTTGCCTGCTTTATTGAGGAGGGAGCTTTTAGTGGGACATTATCACCAATGGACGTGAATATTCATAGTGCTAACCCAGTGGGCCGAAACAGAATGGAACAGGCAATCAATAATGCAAAGAAATGTTGGGAGGATAAAAAGTAAGTGTCCAATTCTGACACTCCTGGGGTGTATTGAGTAGGTTATCAATATCGAAGGAGCAAAATAATGTCTAATCCTGCATTTATCCATCTTCACAATCACACCGACTACTCCATGTTCGACAGCACCATCCGTGTAAATAGCCTGATTGAAAAAGCTCAGGAATTTGGCATGCCCGCTGTTGCCATTACAGATAGCAATAATATGAGCGGAGCAATCGAATTCTATCTTAAGTGCAAAAGGGCTGACATCAAGCCGATTATCGGCGCCGAAATCAGTGTTAAATCCGTGTTACCTGTACAAGAAGATCACCGAGAACTGCCGATCTATAAGCTGGTGCTGCTCTGTGTAAACCTCACAGGTTATCGCAATCTCTGCAGAATTGTTTCTGCGGCCTGTTCAAACGGTTTGCATGAGATTTTACCAGTCTCTCCAAGCATACTCGCTATGCACAACGAAGGGCTTATCTGTCTCTCCGGAGGCGAGGACGGTGAATTGACAATATTATGCAGACAGGGCAGTGATGATGCTTTGACAGTTGCCGCCTGGTATGACGAACATTTTCCAGACCGCTATTACATTGAACTGTTCCCTGAACCTTCGCGTGCCTTACCCACCCTGGCATCAATAGCTCGCACTCTTGAAATTCCACTGGTTGCTGCTACGAACTGCCGCTGCCTCAGTTTGGAAGAAGTCGCCGCATATCAGGTTCTACAGTGTATCAGAACAGAAACTACGCTCGACAAGATGAACCCGGAAAAGAGATTGATTGAGCCATTATTTTACTCTCCAGAAAAGATGTGGGACATGTTTGGAGGCTGTACCGAGGCACTTGCAAACACCATAAAAATTTCAGACCAGTGCAACCTGGAACTGCCCATTGGTGAGTATCACATACCGAGTATTGGTGCGCCAAACAATATTAGCTCCGATGAACTGCTGAGCAAGCTAGCTTGGGAAGGGCTTAAAGCCCGTATAGCCACAATCCGCACTCTGAATCCGGCTTTTACGAGAGATCAGGAACAGCTCTACCAGAAACGTCTCCAGTCTGAGTTAGAGACCATTATTGCAATGCAGTTTAGCGATTATTTTTTGATTGTTGCCGACTATGTCACTTGGGCAAAGAAGAATGATATCCCTGTGGGACCTGGCAGAGGCTCAGTAGGTGGATCACTCGTCGCCTATACTCTCAACATCACCGATATCGACCCTATTCCTCATGGGTTGATATTTGAGCGTTTTCTTAATTCAGAGAGAAATTTGATACCTGATATCGATCTTGATTTCTGTATGAATCGAAGAAAAGAAATATTTGAACATCTCGCTAAAAAATATGGTTTCAATAGAATTTGTATGTTTTCCACATTTGCCACTTATTCGATAGATAGTGCAATTATTGCGGCTGGGTGTGTCATGGGGATGAGCAAATCATATATAAACAAGATCAAGAAAATGTACCACCGTCAACTCGAAGAACGCTACCCAGGGTGTGAGTCAAATCTGCCAAATCTACGGAAACAAAATCTGGATTCAATGCGGCGGATAGGAAACTCTATATCAAAGGAGCTGAACGAATTGGCGGGAAGTGATCCTAAAGTGAAAAGCCTACTTTCGATAGCCACGACTTTACGTGATGTAATCTGCCACAGTTCAATTGATCCTGTAGGAATTGTTATTACACCAGAAGATATGCGTGAATTCATTCCGGTAATGGGTGGAACTGGAAATGGCATTTCTTCTTCTCAAATATCATATAGATATTTTGAAAAAGTGGGATTGATACGTTTCAACTTTCTTGGCCTGAAAAACCTGACCCTTAATGACAGTGTTGTTAAACTTATTCGCGCAAAAAAGCATCCTGCACTTGATCTTCAACTCCTACCGCTGGACGACAGTGCTGCCTACGATTTGATCGCTTCGGGAAATACAAACTACATATTCCAGTTTGACTCAGATGGTATAAGGGATCTGTTAATGCGACTCCAACCTTCATGTTTTGAAGATATTGTTGCGGCATGTGCCATATACCGCCCCGGTACCATCAACAATGGTACAGTTGTTGATCTGATTGCGCGTAAGCACAGCGTTATTCCGATCAGCTATATTCTTCCAGAACTGGAGCCGATACTGGCAAATACATATGGGATTCTGATTTACCAGGAGCAGGCAATGCTTATAATCAATGCGGTTGCCGGATATTCGTTTGATAGAGCCGATTCGCTTAGACGGAAACTTGGAAGGCTGCGGCCAAAAGAGGTCAAAATCGAGAAGGATTCGTTTGTAGCTGCTTCTGTAGAGCGGGGAATGAATCGGGGCAAGGCAGAAGAGGTTTTTGAATATCTGTTTGAGTCGGTGGAATATTCCTTCCTCAAGTCTCATGCTGTGGCATACGCTCTGATCGCCTACCAAAGCGCATGGCTTAAAGCAAACTACCCGGATGAATTTGACACGGCTGTTGAAATGAGCGGCATGAGGCATGGCAATTGGGATGAAGAGGAGCTGCCATGAGATGTGAAATAAAACTCTTCACCACCCCATCTACCTGGATAGAAGGCGAATCCATCCGTCAACTTGAACGGGTGGCTGCACTCCACGGAATGATCAAGGTTGCCGGATTTCCGGACCTTCATCCCGGCAAAGGGGGACCAGTCGGTGCAGCCATGTTGTCAGAAGGGGTGTTCTATCCCTATCTGGTCGGCTCGGATGTCGGCTGTGGTATGGCGCTGTTTGATACGGATTTGAACTCCGCCAAGGCAAAACCGGAAAAATGGGCGAAAAAACTACCCGGACTGGAAGAACCGTGGAGTGGAGATGCTGCTGCATGGTTGCAAGAGCGAAGGGCAGAGCCGGAAGGATTTGCCTCTTCTGTTGGGACAATTGGTGGAGGCAACCACTTTGCCGAACTGCTTCAAATTAGGGAAGTAGTGGATGAAGTTAACTTCCGCCTCGCTGGTCTTGACAAAAAGAACCTGTTTCTACTTGTACATTCAGGTTCACGTGGTTTGGGTGAGATGCTTCTCCGGTCTCATATTGACTTCCATAGAGATGGCGGACTGAAAGCAGATGAGGACGATTCCTGGCACGGGTATCTGTCACGTCACGACAACTGTATATGCTGGGCAATTGCCAGCAGAGAGCTGATTGCCTATCGTTTTCTTGAACAGCTGGGGAGCGGTTACCGTCGAATTATGGATCTCACTCACAATTCGATTACTGTAATAGATGTCAAGGGTAAAGAGTATTTCTTACATCGAAAGGGTGCAACACCTTCAGACATGAGTAGAAACCATCTTTGGAACCCTTGGACTCCTGATAATTTAACGCCAGAAGATAACAATCTCATAATAATTCCCGGTTCCCGTGGTGCTTGCAGCTACCTTGTCAAACCTACTGGCGACCAAACGAAGAACCTCTGGTCAGTCGCTCATGGCGCCGGACGCAAATGGGGGCGCTCTGAATGCGAAGGGCGTCTACGAGAGAAGTATTCCACCGATTCGATGAAAAAAACAAAGCTCGGCAGTTATGTTATCTGCGAGGACAAGGAATTGATCTACGAGGAAGCACCGCAGGCGTACAAGGATATTGAAAGCGTTATCAGTGATATGGTTTCGTTTGGTCTAATCTCTGTGGTTGCAGTGTTTGAGCCGGTGCTGACATACAAAATGAGGAAATAAGTTTTTTGGACCGTTAGATGATTGTTTGCTCTACTACTGGCTTGTTGATGCGGTACGGGATATTCTAGGAGTAAAAAACTGACATGTCAATTCTCCTCCAAATAACCTCAGGTCGCGGGCCGGTGGAGTGCTGCTGGGTGGTGGCACGGTTGGCAGAATCAATAATTGCTGATGCCCGTCGAAACACCATTAATGCCGAAATTATCGAGGAGGAAGTCGGATCGGAAAAAAGTACGCTACTATCGGCGCTGATCCATCTGGACGGTAATGAGGCGAAGCAATTTGCAGCAAGCTATGAAGGGACTATCCAGTGGATCGGCTATTCGACCTTCCGCTCTGGCCACAGGCGGAAAAACTGGTTTGTAGGCGTCCAGCGCGTCCCCCTTCCACAGTCCACTATCTTCTCCGAAAGCGAGGTCCGAATTGAAACTCTGAAGGCGAGCGGCCCTGGCGGTCAACATGTCAATACCACGGAATCTGCTGTTCGCGCGATCCATATCCCAACCGGACTTACGGCGATGGCTCGTGATGAACGTTCACAGAACGCAAACCGGAAACGTGCTTTGGAACGACTTTCCATCCTGATTGCCCGGCACGAGCAACGGCAGCTTGCCAAGGCTCAGAAACAGCGGTGGGATGCCCATAACGAATTGGTACGGGGAAATCCGGTACGGGTGTATGAGGGGGAGGAGTTTAGGGTCGTGAAAAAATAAATTTACGTGTGTCTAAAAATGACACTTGCAGGGTGTATTTATAAATTGCCTCGTAAATATAGATGCACAAGTATGGATGAATAACTACCGGTTGATTTGGGAAAGTGAGGTAATAAATGACAAAACTGTCGGAGTCAGTTGTATTTGGAGAACAATTTCTGTTGAGAGAAAAATGTTTTGATAATTTTATTTTAGCAATTTTTCTATTGAAATTATTTTCTACAAGATTTAGGATGGATTCCAGTTAGTAAAATAAGTATGATTTACCACATACCTCTCTGTAAACGGCAAAACTGGAGTAATCCAGCGACGCAAAGCCACGGGTCCTGAATATCGGACAGCCGGGTTACCAAAAAGAGGGCGAATTATCATTAGGCGCCCTTCTTTTATAAGTAAAGATGGGCGTTTTTTATTTGGAACAAAGGGTGCTGTTATCTGTCAACCATCTAGTCAAAACGTAAAACCACTGGAAAGTGGTGACACAAAGCCTCAGATCCCAAGTTCATTGAACCGGATGGCTGGGCTACCAAGGAGGAAATACCATGAAAAAGCTTATCTCCATTCTCGCAGCAGTAGCAATGATCGCAATCGCAGGTTGTGGTGGAAGTGGATCAAGTCCTGAATCGGCAATCCAAGTTGCCATGAATG
>CAIMXI010000118.1 GCA_903845365.1 uncultured Geobacteraceae bacterium
GCGGAAAGAAAAAGGTATGAAAAACAAGAAGAAAACTGAAGAAGAGGATGAATTTAATGGATTAGTGAAGAAAAAGGAGGAGCGGAAGAATAATCAATTTCAAGAAGCCAAGAAAATGGCTCTATCAGAACACCGGTGGCAAAAGACCGCTCTTCAGGCCTTTGCAGCACTTGATGTTGATATTGAACAGGCAGAACAGGAACGGAAAACCTTTCAGTCTGCCCGGGATGCTTATACTGCCAATCTGAAGGACGCCGATGATCTTGAAAATAGGAGCCAGGCGCTGGATAAGTGGCAAAAGGCACTTGAAGAGCTGAAGCAGCAACTTATGGTCAAACAATCTGAACTCGCTCAGGCGCGGGAATCGTATCGGCCGGAGCAACATCAACAGCTTCGCGCCGGAAAGGACACTCTCTTGACTGAGGTAGCTACCACCCGTCAACAGGTTGAGGATCTGGGCAAAAATCGGCTACGGCTTGATGGGGAGATTCAAAAACTCAAAAAACTGCAGGAAGCTACGGCAGCCAAACAAGTAGAGATCACTTCATTTGAAGAAAAGGAAAAACTGGTCAAATTTCTGCGGAATCAGGTTTTCAAGAATGTCTCGACCCAACTATCGGAACGTTTCCGTGAGGAAATCAGTCTGCGGGCCGACCGCATCTACCGGACGATTGCCGAATCTGATGAAGAACTGTACTGGGGCGACAACTACCAGATCATTCTCAAGGATATGCAGGATGGGAACATGCGGGAGCGCAGCGACGACCAACTGTCCGGTGGTCAGATGATGAGTGCTGTGGTAGCCCTGAGGCTGGCCCTACTGCAAACTATCGGTGCGCGGGTGGCCTTCTTCGACGAGCCGACCTCTAATCTGGATGCTGCCCGCAGAGAAAACTTGGCTCATGCTTTCCGTGCCATTGATGTAGGACGTGAAGAGGTTACTGAACACTGGTACGATCAACTCTTCCTGGTCAGCCATGACGTGGCCTTTACCGAGATTACGGATAAGATAATTGAGCTGTAAAAGACAGGTATGACCGAGTTGGGATCAATCGGATCAATGCTATTGACCGCTTCACAGTTCTGGAAAGATAGACCTCAAGACAAGCCGGTGCAAAGCCGATCTGGTCGTGACCGCAACGAGGTAAAAAATGAGTGCTGAAAATACGCATAAGTGGGAATTTTCAACGACGGCCTGCTGTTACTGGAACTGATTGCACAGCGCAAGCCCTGGGGAACAGCAACTCGGAAGCTCTGTTTTGAGGCCAATACTTATCGGCCTAACCAAGCATAATTGTCAGGCCAAGTGTCATTACCATGCTCATACAATCCCCTAACCTCGGATCGTGCTATTCTCCCCCAATATTGTCATGGACTGTGTAATAGTCGTGGACTGTAATTGATTGATTGTGGTAATAAATTCGGTATCTTGTGCCCTTGGAGGTGGGAAACGGTGTCTTTGCTTGAAAATGATCTATTGGCAGCTTTGAAAGAATTGCATGAAGCATCATTAGCCATGACCAGTGGTAGACTCCCGACAGCACATGAATTGGAGCGTTACCACCGGGCTATTGCGTGGTCGGAACGAGTAATTACACTTGCGGAGAAAACGAAATGACAAGATCTGAATTGATTGAACAGTTGGCGCAGAATACATGTAAAAGCATCTCTGCAGCTGAAGCGGTTGTCCATGAAATATTTGATAGTATGACTGATACGCTTATTGCAGGTGGTAGGATTGAAATCCGGGGATTCGGCAGTTTTGAAATCCGCGAGTATGAAGGTTACACTGGAAGGAATCCGAAATCAGGACTGGAAGTTTCGGTCGATCCCAAGAAGACTCCTTTCTTCAAAGTCGGTAA
>CAIMXI010000119.1 GCA_903845365.1 uncultured Geobacteraceae bacterium
ATCCGCATTGCCGGGATTCTACTCGGCATCGTATTCGCCTTACGCCAACCAACCTGACGACCACGAGGTTTCTTTTCTGGTTGTTCAGTCATCTATCGCTGATGGTTCCAGGCGGATGCAAACCGTTCGGCAGCCACAGATTCTGAAAAGACCCCGGCAACGAATTCTGTGTCGTCAAACAGTACGATGCACCCTCCCCTTTTTGCTGGCTTCACATAGACAGGTGCTCCTATTGCCACAAGACGGTGTGCCTCATCTCGTTGCTGTGCAGGAATACAATCAAACCAGTCAGGTGTCGCAATTGCCGGTGCCTTTAGTCTCTCTTCAAAACTCTCTATCCAGGTCATAAGATCGATCCTCCATTATTGAGGAATGATACTACTGCGCATTTAATTGTCAAGAAATAAATATAATTTTGTACGGGTAAATAACCAAGGGGTAATGGATGCGTCTGAGCAACCTTGATATTTGCCATGATGAATTGCAAGACTCTTTCTTAAGTGTCCCCCCCTACCCTACCCTACCATTTTTGGCTTCAATACTTTCTGTATTGTCCTGGTAGTGGTGTGGCGCTCGTTTTTGCGTCAGTGTGGGGTATACCCTACTTAACACTTGCCAAAAGGGTTATTATCTGTCAATCTAAGGTTAGACGAAATGTTTTATTGACGCTATTGTCAGGAGTATAACATGAATGGACAGAACATAGGTTATATCAGAGTTTCATCTGCTGAACAGAATACAGAGCGACAACTTGATGGCTTGGACATGAATCGGATATTCACAGATAAGGTGTCGGGAAAATCGGTGGACCGCCCTGCCCTTCAAGAAATGCTTCGATTCGTCCGTGAAGGAGATCACCTGTACGTTCACTCCATGGATCGACTCGCTCGTAATCTGATTGACCTTCGTCAGATGGTACAAGATTTAACTGCCAAAGGGGTCAGGATCACTTTTGTTAAGGAGAACCTGGTTTTCAACGGCGATGATGCTGCAATGTCGGTGTTATTATTATCCGTCATGGGAGCTGTTGCCGAATTTGAACGAGCGATTCTCAGGGAACGACAAGCCGAAGGCATTCGGATTGCGAAACAAAAAGGTGTCTACAAAGGCCGGAAGGCTTCGCTGACAAATGACCAGATGGCAGAGATTCAGGAAAAGATCGCTGCAGGAATCCCAAAGGCAAAGGTTGCTCGGGAATACAAATGTTCACGAGAGACTCTGTATAAATATTTACGCCCGCAGAGTGATTGATGGTATTGCTTGCCCATCTCTCTTTAGCCTTCATTGGCATATAGAGTCCGGCCCGGAATCGACTGATTCTCATTATGTTACCATGCTTATACATTCTATTATATCTTATTTTGTCACCATTTATTTATTGACAATCATATAGTTACATTGTATTGATACCCTAATTAACATCGGAGGTATCGTATGATCATAGCTATGGTTAATAACAAAGGAGGGGTCGGCAAAACTGTTTCTAGCGTCAATTTAGCTGCTGCACTTGCAAATCGCAACAAACGCGTCCTGTTGATAGATAACGATCCACAGTGCAATGCCACCTCACTACTTCTTGGTGATACCATTCCAGAAAATACTCTTTACGAAGCTTTTACCGAAGGTTTAGCAATCAAAAAATGTATCTACCCTACCCCTTTTGGCGTGGATATTGTTCCCAACGCCCAAATAACATCTCAAATTGAAGCCGATTTATATCAAGATACGGCTCGAAGCTATGCA
>CAIMXI010000120.1 GCA_903845365.1 uncultured Geobacteraceae bacterium
AGAAAATGCTGATTTACCCTTTTGTAGGAGCGTTTTCCAAAACGCGATTGCTGTATTGCTGACCATTGCAGCATTCGCGGCAAGATGCCGCTCCTACGAAAATAATTAAATAAACGGTAATTCAGTATTTACCAAGTCCCTTAGAAGAAAAAGGACTTAAGCAATTAAGCCTAAGTCCCTGTTATTATTGGTGGGCGTTGACAGGATTGAACTGTGGCCAGACCATTAAGCTTATCGATAAAATCAAAATTAAAGAACAGGGACATTCAACTGGGCTGAACCAAACTTAAATTATTCATTTTTCTGTCTTGACAACCGTCAGTACCTTAATAACACAACCCAGCAGCCGACCGGTAAAGGCGGTAACGCATGGCGGATTGTTGAGGTACAGTGATTCAAATCCCCGTAATCAGAAAGTCGAGAGCCGCGACAATTTCGTTACGGTTCTCTTTTATTGAACAGACTTTCTTCCCGAGGCTTTTGACAGATACCCCCGCAATCTCGGCAGTGGACATGAGAAACGTTTTGTCACCGATTATGAACGCCGGGTTTAGCTGTCGCCCAGGTTTAGGCATAGCAGCAGAGGCTACTAGTGGAACAACCACCCTGGTGGCTAGGTTGTCAAGCAGGTCTGTCTGAACATCAAGCAGATAGGGAATCGACTTTAGTGACGCGTGATTTGGGTTTTCATATACGTCGAATTGTGCCATCAGAAACTCCTCAACCCATCGCTGAAGACGCCGTTTTTCTCAATTCTGGCATTATAGTCATTTATTGCTTCGGCATTTTCAAGACGCCAGGCTTCTCGCTCTTGCTCCCGTAAAATCTCTTTCAGGCGCTCTTCAAGAGTTCTGGAGAGGTTGATTTTGTGGGCGCGGGCACGACGCAGCAGGTCACTGTTAATGCTCAGGTTTGTGGATTTTTTTTGTGGTGTAGTTTGTAAGGCAGCTAATGGCATACATACTCCTTATACACGTTATTTATGCGCATAGAATACCTTGCAACAATCATAATGTAAACGCAAAATTTTCATAAAAGGAAATCCCATGAAAACCGTTCACGTTGTTCTGGTATACAGACAGGCCGTACCACTAACATTTCAGTTGATAAATTTAAACCCATTTTTCGCCGGTCACTCAGAGCCAGAGCTGTATCGGTCGGGAGAAACATCTGTCCGCCATCTCGTTCTGGAGCGTTGTTGACAGGATGGGGATGTCACAACAAACTTGTCTGCCCATGAATCTTTGTCCCCGAACCTCTTGACGGAACGCCCACCTGCCGGTATGATCGTCCCAAACAAAAATTGGACTCAACTACATCTGGGAGGTGAATCATGGCAGTCTGGAAATGCACAACCTGCGGGGCAACCAAGGAAGGGCGCTGCAAACCGCAAAAATGCCCCAAATGCGAAAGCAAAGGGACTATCGTCAAGGCTGAGTAAATCTTTTGCACTCCCTTTTAATGAATCGCAAGGCGATGCTGGCCTTGTTGGCTGCTACGTCGCTGCTACTCTACGGCCTTGATTATATTCTACTCAACCGGAATTTCAAGGAGTTGCTAGTATGGCTTCTGGGCAATCTGGCGTTTCTGCCGCTCTACGTCATCATTGTAACAATGATGCTGGAACAGGTGATACAGGAGCGAGAACGCCAGACTCTCATGCGAAAGCTGAATATGGTTATCGGTGTCTTTTTCAGCGAAGTCGGTAACCACCTGCTGCGCGAGCTTTCACCGTATATCGTCTGCTGCGACAGGTTGCGTACCAATCTGCTCGTTAATGGTTCTTGGAATGAGGAGCAATTCAGAAATGCCCACACTTTCCTTGACAAGTCGGAAATCAGGGTTGACTGTTCGTGCTGCGACAAGAATACGCTTAAGAAGTTTCTTGTTGGGCGCAGAACGTTTCTGGTGGGACTGATGGAGAATCAAAGCCTACTTGAGCATGAGCAGTTCACCGATCTGCTGTGGGCCGTCTTCCACCTGATGGAAGAGTTGGAAGCCAGGAAAGATTTTGAAAATATGTCAACTGCTGATACGGATCATATAAACGGCGACATAAAACGAGCCTACGGTTATCTCTCACACGCCTGGCTATCCTACATGCAGCACTTAAAAAGTGATTATCCCTACCTCTTTTCATTGGCAATCCGCCTGAATCCGATGATTGAGAATCCCGATCCCCATCTGTACTGAGCAACTGGACTACTGTCAAACTCTGGGCATTGTCAGCAGAAGTGGCACTATTAGGGGGTATAGGGGCAAGTGATATCGACTGAACTAAAGGAAGTTTCTATCATTACTTAGATAGTCACCCAAAATCCCACGGCTATGTTCGTCATCGCGCTTAAAAACAAATTCCTGTCCCTTTTACTTGTAGGCACTATGGATAGCTATATCTCCAGAATATTGAACTATGTTGCCAGGGGCGCGAATTTACCTTTGCGGATAGTTCTTCTGCGGCTTTTTTGTGTATCAACCGCTTTTCTCTGCCTGTTTATTGTCGTTCCATCAAACATGCTCCAGGAAGTTTCCCCCTATCTGAATCCGGCCGTAGCCGTCTATGCCATCATGGTACTTGGCATTTACCTTCTTTCTCTAAACGGAATACACCTTTTAAAGACATTTTATACGCTCCTTCTGATCCTCCTCAATATAAGCTGGTTTATTAACGGCGGGACGACTGGCAGCATCAGCTATTTTTTCATATGTACTGCCATTATTCCAGTAGTCCTGTTCACTCATAAGACAAGATTTATTATGCTGCTGCTTATGTCACTTAATTACACAGTACTTGTTCTCCTTGAGCAGCGATTCCCGTCACTTATCGTGCCATTTGTTACCATCAAGGATCGTTACTTCGATCTGTTGACTGGGTTTGTTGTAAGTATTCTTACCACCTGGGTTATTTTACAGGTAATTATTTCAAATTATGATCGGAAGTTGGCTGAACACAAGCAAGCAGAAGAGGAACTGGACCGTTATCGTCAAAATCTTGAAGTACTCGTGGATGAAAGAACGAGGCGCCTTCAGGAAAGTGAAGAGAAATTCCGCAGCGTCATGGCGCTATCACCTGACATCATCAGCATTATCAGTAAAGACGGATTGCTAACATACAACTCCCCTGCCTGCCTGCGGATTCATGGATACTCCCCAGATGAAATGATCGGTACTAACACTTTTAATTTAATTCATCCCGATGATCAGAAACAAGTCGCCGACGCGATTCACAATATCTTAAGTAATCCTTTGTTAATCGGCTCCCCTCAGTTCCGCTACAAGAATAAAGATGGCAGCTATGTATGGATGGAAGCCAGTGGTTCAAACCAACTTGGAAACCCGTTAATTAACGGAATTGTCGTCGTATCAAGGTGCATTGAAGATCGCAAGAGAGCAGAAGAGGAAAAGCTCCAGTATGAACGCCAACTGCTTCACACCCAGAAACTTGAGAGTCTTGGTGTTATGGCGGGCGGCATAGCCCATGATTTCAACAACCTGCTGCAGTCGATACTTGGCAATCTGGAAATTGCCGAGAAGGATCTGATTCGTGATACTGAGCTGCAAATGCACATCTCCAGCGCCTTGATCTCTGGAAGGCAGGCGACTCACCTTACCAGTTTGTTGCTGGCATATATCGGCAGGGGTTTTATCGAGAAAAAGGAGCTGAATCTCAACGAGATTGTCAGAGATAATGCTGAAATATTCAGGAGCGCCGCCTCCGCTTCTGTATCGATTGAAATGTCTCTCTCGCCAGATATTCAGGCAATAATTGCAGATGAGGCACACATTCAACAGCTGGTAATGAATCTGATTACCAATGCGGCTGAATCCATTGAGAAACCGCCCGGTTTTGTGAGAATCACCACTGGGGTACAATATTGCGAGCAGGAAGACCTTTCAGCCAGCCTGCTGAAAACGAATCCTGAACTGGGGCGTTATGTATTTCTGGAGGTATGCGACAACGGATGCGGTATGAGCGAAAGCACCATCAGCAGGCTGTTCGATCCCTTCTTCACAACCAAGTCTACCGGGCGAGGATTGGGGATGTCAGCCGTTATGGGGATTATGAAGACATACTCTGGTGCCCTGATTTTGGAAAGCGAATCCGGGAAAGGGTCAACTTTTAGAGCGCTATTCCCCGTTTCAGAGTCTGCTCGGCAGGTAGATGTCCATGAATATGCTTCGCCCAGGCTGGAAGAACAGACTGACACGTTAAAGCCGATTTCTGGGCTGGTTCTGGTGGTTGATGATGAAAAAACCGTTCTTAGAACCTGTGCCAAGATGGTCAGACTCTGCGGTCTTGAGGTGATAACCGCCATCAACGGTGTTGATGCAATCGCAAAATTTCAGGAACGAGCCGATGAAATTGATCCAGTTCTTATGGATCTGACCATGCCCCACATGGACGGAATAACCGCCTCTGAAAATATCTACCATATCCGGTCGAACGCAAAGATCATCCTGGCCAGCGGTTTCAACAAAGAGGAAATTGACAAGCGTGTAAGCGGCCATCCCCCTGCCGGCTTCATAAGCAAACCGTACAGCATGAAAGAACTTGAAGAAGAGATCAGAAAGGTTTGCAAAATTTTATAGAGAGTCGAAACACTGCACATTGCTACAGCACATTGCCGCCCCTCCTTTTTAATGAAATACTAATTCCCGTTTTGTTTTGTTCAATTCTCTGATATGTATACGTTCTCATTTCTCCATATTACGCCTGAATACGCAGCCAACCACAATAAACGCTGAAGGAGAGGAAGTCTTATGACTTCATGAATTCACCATAAGAACCAAGCACCAAATTCGATTGGAGGCAACATGCATTTTCTCGACATTCTATACCGACTGGCAATCAGTCTCTGGGCCGGTGGTAACGCAATATTTACTCTGCTGCTGACACCGATCCTTTTCAAAACGGAGAGCCGTGACGTAGCGGGACGCATCGTGGGCAACTTGTTCCCAGGCTATTTCCGCTGGAGTCTGGTTTGCGGATTAATCGCGATTACCTGCCGGTTGGCAGTTCATGGGCTTAATCTCAAACTGTCGCCGATTCTGCTGGTTATCATGCTGGCTCTGACATCCTTCCAGGCGTTCTATGTGGAACCACGCGCCGCTGATCTTAAAAGGCAAATCGGATCTTTTGAGACAACAGCCAAGGATCACCCGCTGAGGAAAAAGTTCTCAAAGCTGCATGGCGTTTCGGCTGTCTGCAATCTGACAGTGCTGGTCGGAGGAGTACTGCTGGTGGTTCTGCCGTAATGACCGACTGCCGGTTATGAAATTTGCGCTCCATAAATTTCTGTAGGAGCGGCATGTTGCCGCGATTTTCGCGCCTAAAAGGCGCTCCTACAAAGCCGTTTGATTGCAACCTGGTCTCAGTGGCCAACCAAGAATTAATAATTCGCAGTCGCAATAAAGATGACACTTATTTCAGGACAGACCCTAAAGGTTTTCAAAACCTTTAGGGTCTATAAAATGTCATCTTGAAGGCAAAATGGAATAAGCAATACTGTAATATCTATAGGTTAGGAATTGCGATCATACAATGAAAATCAAACGTCTTCAGCGGTTTTAAATCATTATTTTGTAACATGCCTATTATTATGATTTATTTTGTATAGTAGTTTTCTGTAGTGACCGTATAGTGACCGGCGTGGAAAAATGACTGGTCTATTGAGCGCAATAAAAAGAGCCGTCACCTCGTTATGAAGTGCGGCTCTTACATTTCGCTGTTCCAAATAAAGCAAGCATCAATTTATGTCGCCAACCGTGAAGAACTTAATGGCAAGAGGATAGTAATGACAATGTAGTAACATACGTTCCGAGACAGCTTTCAATCAATATGACGTTGATCATTAATAAATTATCCTGTATACACTTTGATACAAATCTTGTACCCAGTTGAATCGTATTGTCAGGGGGAAATCATGTTTATACCGTTGAAAAAGCTGTTTTTGTTTATGGTGATCATGGGGATTGCCTGTTTGTCCTCTGCCGCTGTGGCCGCTCCCAAGCCAGTTGTACCTTTAGACAAACTGAAACAATATCAGGAGATAAACGTAGGCTGGGTGGATCTCGGTGAAGACAATTATAAATTATACGGCTATGATGAAAGTAATAAAAAAGAATGGAAAGAACTGTTGGACGGCAACAACCTTGAAAACTTTCCTAAATTCCTAAAGGGATACCTTCCGGGGAAAACAATTAATACAGCAAAATCCATTAATGAAACCCCGGCTGCAAAAGGTTTAGTTATTACATTTTCAAAGGCAATCTATACACAACAGACAAGTTCTGTAGCTCAATCGCTTTTTGGAATTTTTGCGGGATCGGATGCGCTAGATGTGGCTGTACGTTACACAGATGGCCAAACAGGAGTTGAGATTTATTCAACCATGGTGAATGTCACTTCCAGAGCTGGTACAAGCTATGGAAGTATGGGGTTTGGTGGAAGAGTAACAAATACTTTCGATAACTTGGCAAATTATATAGGCGAGAATATAGGCAAAAATATAAACGAGTAAATTCTTTTGAGTAATAGAGAATCCAGTTTCTTGTCGACAGCAGAAGGAGCACTCCCCCCTTATGCGCCATTTCATAAAACGACCACTTTGATCACAGTTATGCTGCTCTTCTCTCTCTATCGTTATTTGCTGCATCACCTGCCAAGACCGGTGGTTTACTCAAATACAGTTTTAGGAGTTTACGGTCATGAATAAGTCCACCTCAATATTATTTGTATTGTCTTTTCTGATCGTATCAGCGTTTACTTTTTGCGCTGAAGTTAGTATTGCTACAGAGCCGTTACCGGAACAAGCACCTCTTAATCCAGACTTTGTCCAATTCATAGCCACCAAAGGTACAAAATCGGTACATCTCGATGTGGCCCCTGATACCGATCGGAGAACGCTTGGCTACCTGCCAAGTCCGGTGGATTACTCTTACCTCAAGGGGCAAAGGGTGACACCCGTAACCTCAGCCAAGCAGGTGGCACTGCAGGCCTCGTTACCGGCGTCCTATGATCTGCGGCAATTGAATAAACTTACTCCGGTTCGTAGTCAGGGGGCTTGTGGTGCCTGTTGGGCGTTTGCCGCCACAGGGGTTGTGGAATCTGTTCTTATGCCGGCTGAGCCGAGAGATTTCTCTGAAAATAACCTTAAAAATAACAGCGGATTCGACTACGACAATTGTGACGGTGGCACTGGTGATATGGCAACAGCCTATTTTGCCCGTTGGGGTGGTCCAGTAAACGAAGCAGATGACCCTTACAATCCGACAGTTACAACTTCACCGACAAATGCCCTCATTCAGAAGCACATTCAGGAAAGTATCATCATCCCGCCACGAACTGGTTCTCTTGATAATGACACTATTAAACAGGCCGTAGTTGATTTTGGTGGCGTCATGTCATCTATCTTTATCGATCCTGGCATTAAGTCATCCACAACGTCTGCATATTTTAATTCCCCCACAAACGCATATAACTACACGGCTGGAAGTGCTACCAATCACTTAATCACCATCGTTGGTTGGGATGACAACTTCGATAAAAACAAGTTCAGCACTATTCCGGCGAGTAATGGTGCGTTTATTGCGCGTAACAGTTGGGGAAGCAGTTTTGGCGAGGGGGGCTATTTTTATATCTCCTACTACGATTCAGTAATAGGTAGAGATAATTATCAGTTTCGCACTGTTGCACTACCTTTCAACTATTCTAAAATATATCAACATGATCCACTAGGTAAAACCAATTCATGGGGGTATGGGAGTCCTACCGCCTGGTTTGCTAATATGTTCACGGCGGCGGCTCAGGAGAATATTTCTGCTGCCGCTTTTTATACTGCATCGGTCAATTCAGTCTATGAATTGTCCGTCTATACTGGTGGGACAGCTACTAATCCGACTTCGGGCACTTTTGCTGCAACTACGACTGGAACCATCACCTTTCCTGGATACCACACAATCCCATTTACTCCAGTCCAGGTCACCATTGGTAAGCGCTTCTCAATAGTAGTAAAATTAACGACCCCTGGGCACAACTACCCAATTCCGATCGAAGGACCAGTGGCGGGTTATTCATCAGGGGCAAGCGCTCAAGCCGGCCAAAGTTTTGTCAGTTCATCCGGCACCTCTTGGAGTGATCTTACCGTAAGTGACCCCAACACGAATGTCTGTCTCAAGGCCTTTGCTCAAAATCTTGCTTATGACGCTGACACTGCTTTACCGCGAGTGGGCGAATTTTCCGTTCCTGCAACATCACCAAGCCTATCCATACCTGTTCTTAACTTCAACGCCAGTGATGACAAAGAGCTGAGCGGATATCTCATTACCGAATCAGCAGATATTCCTTCGTGGTTTTCTTCAGGCTGGTCGGTAACCAAACCCGTTAGCTATCAAGCGAGTGGACAGGGCATCATAACGCTTTATGCCTGGACCAAAGATGCGGTTGGTAATGTTTCCGCAAGCAAGAGTGCCACTATCATTATCGATACCAATCAGACGCCTGTGATTCAAAGTCTGTCCACTGGCGATAAACACACCGCAATTGTAAAAAGCGACGGTTCCCTTTGGTTATGGGGGGATAACTCCGATGGCCAGTTAGGAGATGGCAGCTACATTAACATAACTGCTCCGACACGGCTTGGCTCGGCCAATGACTGGAAGGAAGTAGCAAGCGGAGGATATCATACCCTGGCAATCAAAACTGACGGTTCTTTGTGGGGATGGGGATACAATAAATATGGCCAGCTGGGTGATTCATCCACCTCTACCAGAAATGCTCCGGTGCGTATCGGCACCTCCACCGACTGGCTGCATATATCCGCCAGTTGGGCACATTCTCTGGCGATCAAGTCTGACGGTTCCCTATGGAGTTGGGGGTATAACAATCGTGGACAACTGGGAGTAGGAACGACAGGTAATGCCACTTCTCCGCAACGGATCGGCTCAGCCAGCACCTGGCAACAGATTGCAGCAGGCACATATCATTCTCTAGCGCTCAAGTTGGATGGCACCTTGTGGTCGTGGGGAGATAATACAAATGGCCAACTTGGCGATGGCACCAATGCAAACAAGACTGCTCCAGTTGCCATTGTGCCGGCATCCACCTGGAAGCGGGTTGCCGCCGGTGCATTTCACACCCTTGCCATAAAATCAGATGGTTCCCTCTGGACATGGGGTAGCAACTACTATAATCAACTTGGTAATGGGACTGCGTACGATATGAATGCCCCTGTGCATATTGGCATCAATACCGATTGGAAGCAGGTAGTTGGCGGGGATCGTCACAGTGCTGCTGTTAGGAGTGATGGCACTCTATGGATGTGGGGTGACGACAGCAGCGGACAACTGGGTGATAGTGGAACTACCGCCCGCAGCGTTCCAGCAAAGCTTGATACTGCAACTGACTGGCAGTTGGTAGCAAACGGTCAATATTTTACAATGGCGGTTAAAACTGACGGTTCGCTATGGTCCTGGGGCACCAATGATAGTGGACAGCTAGGCAATGGCACTGTAACTTCTTCAAGTCCTGCCGTGATTATTGTCACCGCGCCAAGAGTCACGGCATTCAGCATTCCGACCAGCTCATCAAGTCTTGTCGTTACAATTTCCACGCTTTCAGGAAGTGACAATGTCGCTGTGACGTCTTACTGCGTAAGCGAGAGTGCGGCAGCCAACGCATGTGTGTGGAGTAGCACTGTACCAAAAACCTACAGCTTTACAACCCCCGGAACTAAGACTCTTTATGCGTATATGCGTGATGCTGCAGGGAATGTTTCGGTGCCTTTCACTGCAAGCGTGGATATTTCAAGTTCGGCTAAACCTGCCAAACCAGGCGACTGTGACAATGACAATATCGTAACCATTGCTGAAGTGCAAAGCTCCATCAACATGTTTTTGGGGCTAAAATTGGTTGAAGCCTGCGTGGATCAGGACAACAGCAATAGTGTATCTATCGCTGAGGTACAGAAGGTTATAAATAGCTTTTTAGGGTTGTTACCAGCCAACACCGCTCCTGTAGCGAATGCAGGTACAGTGCAGAGCGTTGTTACCGGTGCCGTAGTCACACTCGATGGCAGCGGCAGCAGTGACGCCAACAACGATCCACTGACTTATAGCTGGACATTCACATCCAAGCCCAACGGAAGCAGTGCGGCTCTGTCAAGCGCAACAGCAAGCAAGCCAACTTTTACGCCTGACGTCGCTGGTGCCTATGTACTCGCTCTGGTAGTTAACGACAAGAAAACAAACAGTATAGCTTCTACTGTTACAATAACAGCAACACCCGGTACAAAAATAACCCTTGGTACAACACTTGACGATGTAATTAAAATCCAAGGTTCGCCGACGGTGATTGAAAATTACTCCTCTTTCATAGTTTATAGATATGGCAGCGACTATCTGTATTTGAGTACGTCTGACAAAACAGTAATATCATGGTCAAATAACAACAAAACATTAAATATACTCATGACTCCCGGCAACAATACTACGAGTGCTACAAAAATAACCCTTGGTACAACACTTGACGATGTAATTAAAATCCAAGGTTCGCCGACGGTGATTGAAAATTACTCCTCTTTCATAGTTTATAGATATGGCAGTGATTATCTTTATTTGAGTACGTCTGACAAAACAGTGACAGCATGGTCAAATACTGGAGGAACATTATTATTAGCGGATGGTAGTCCACAGTCCTACATGTAAATTATTGCATTGCAGACCGCGTCTTTCTGGTGCTCTGGATATAGTCATTCTTGTTCCTGAATTTGTTCAACAGGGCTTCGCTTATGCGCCATTTCATAACACAATCCATTTTCCATCTGATTCTGCTGCTATTCTCTATGCTTCCTTTCGCTGACTCAAATGCCCAGGCCGCGAAGAAAAAAAGTAAAAAAGTTGCTGCCGCAGAGGCAGATGATCGTGCGCCTGCTCCACAACCTACCGCACGGTCTGTCGGTTTTACCGACCCCACCACCGGGATGAAATTTGTGAACCTATCGGGCGGATGCTTCCAGATGGGCGATAATTTTGGTGATGGTGATGGCGACGAAAAACCGGTGCATGAGGTCTGCGTCAGTGACTTTGCTATCGGCAAGTATGAAGTGACGCAGGGCGAGTACAAACGGATCATTGGGAGCAATCCATCACACTTCTCCTTATGCGGTGACAACTGTCCGGTGGAAAAAGTCAGTTGTAACGACGTACAGGATTTTATCAACAAGTTGAACAGCCAGAGCGGACGGAACTATCGTCTGCCGACGGAGGCTGAGTGGGAATATGCCGCACGGAGCGGCGGCAAGCGCGAGAAGTATAGCGGTGGTGACAATGTTAACGCTGTGTCTTGGTATGGCAGCAACAGTGGGGCGGAGACCCATCCGGTCGGGCAGAAGCAGGCGAATGGGCTGGGAATATACGATATGAGCGGCAACGTATGGGAATGGGCGAAGGACTGGAAAGGGGACTATTCAAGTGGTAGCCAGCAGAATCCGCAGGGGCCATCATCTGGCTCTAACCGCGTGATTCGCGGCGGCAGTTGGTACAACGTTGCCAGGCACATGCGAGCAGCGTACCGCTACAACTTTTCACCCGATGATCGCCGCAACCACCTGGGCTTCCGCCTCGCCTCCCCAGTCCAGCCCGATCTGAAACCATCAGAAGTACAAACGACGCCGGTTGCGATAACACCCAAGCGTGTGGCTGAAGAAGCGCCTGTCCAAGCCGAGTCTCTTTTTGCATCACGGATGGCAAAACTGGAGAGTGCTAGAGATGTGAGCCGCAGCTCTACAGTGCCCGACTTGACGCCAAAAGTGCAGTCGCCACTACAATCAACAACCGTAACCCAACATCCCCCCGGAGCAAGTGGACTGACGAAACTTGAGGAGAGGTATCGGCGTGAATTCGAGAAGGATATTGCTGAGGGGGACACACGCTTCCTGAACAGCGATGATTTCCTCTTCGGCTCGTTTCTACGCCGATTTGAAAGCGCGGTCTACGGTGTCTGGCGCTATCCTCGTGAGGCTGCTTTACGTGGAATAGAAGGGATCACTCCGGTCAGGATGACATTCAATAAGCGCGGGGAAATCACTAATATTAAGCAACTGGAAAGCTCCGGGGCAAGGATTCTGGATGAAGAGGTATTTCGCACTTTGCGAGCGATAGGGCCGGTAGGCGGGTTCCCTAAAGGATACGACAAAGAAGAGTTTCATCTTATCGTTTTTTTTCAGTATGGGGGATCAAGAAGAGCATTGAGGTAAGACATTTACGCCCCTTTAGCAGGCATTAGAATTGGCGGATCAGATCATTTATCGCCTTAAGTAGCTGCCTCCGTTCTCTTTGCTTCTCCATCATCTCCTTTGTACGCAACCCGTGCTTATATCTGCCGTGGGCAGCACCGCACAGAGACTTACCCCCGTGCAGCCGGCACCGTCCGTTTTTCATCGCCGGTTGTCGGCATGATTCGCCGCTTCGGGTTTTTGCTCCGCACATGGGGTAAGGTGAAAAGCTCAAGTGTCCCCCCTTCCTATGACTCCCCCTGTTGTAACGTTGTCTGCAATGACATTCTGACCGCCGGTAACGTGTACCTGCTTGACCACAATGGTCTGCTTGCCAGCGTTTCGGGTTCGGATCAGGGTGTCGTAGCCCTTCTGGAAAACATCCATGAATTTGGCGGCAACACCAATCTGTTTAAGCTGGTGTAACGTCCTTAGCTCTGCCATGAAGGCCAAGCCAGTTTGTCCTGCGTACCTCCCGAGTGCCCGTTGAAACTTTCCCCAAACCTGTCTGGGACAATTTGTCTGTAAAGCGGCCTATTCTCCTTTAATATCGCGAAACG
>CAIMXI010000121.1 GCA_903845365.1 uncultured Geobacteraceae bacterium
AGAAAATGCTGATTTACCCTTTTGTAGGAGCGTTTTCCAAAACGCGATTGCTGTATTGCTGACCATTGCAGCATTCGCGGCAAGATGCCGCTCCTACGAAAATAATTAAATAAACGGTAATTCAGTATTTACCAAGTCCCTAAGATATCAACGACAGATTATTTGAGGTTTTTGTGAACAGTGTAATAGAGAATACCATTAATCTTCCCACACTTAAGGATTCGTCTCTTCAGGTGAATGGACGGGTTGCCCTGTTGACGCTGATGCGGGATGATCTGCGTAATGCCCTTACAGGAACTTTCCTTGTCGAAGACATTGTGATGACGGTTAACTGGGCAAACTCCGAGCCGACTCTCTCTGCCCTCATAATTACCGGCGACGGTAGTGCTTTTTGCTCAGGTGGCAATATCAAGGATATGCACGATCGGAGCGGCATATTCAGCGGATCGCCGATCAGTATCCAGGACGAGTACCGGCGTGGTATCCAGCAGATGCCGCTGGCTCTGCATAAAGCGGAGATCCCGCTCATTGCCGCAGTCAACGGTCCCGCCATCGGCGCCGGCTTCGATCTGGCCTGCATGTGCGATCTGCGTATCGCCTCAACGCGAGCCCAGGTCGGGGAGACTTTCATTAACCTTGGCATCACTCCCGGTGATGGCGGCGCCTGGTTCATGCAGCGCCTGATTGGTTACCAGCGGGCGGCAGAGCTGACTTTTACCGGCCGTGTTATCAAGGCGAAGGAGGCTCTGGAGATCGGTTTATTTCTTGAGGTTGTCGAACCGGAATTTCTTCTGGCGCGAGCATGGGAGCTGGCCGGAGAGATCGCCGCAAAACCTCCACAGGCGGTGCGATTGACCAAGCGGATGATGAAACTGGCCCAGCGGAGTGATCTCCCCGATTTTCTCGATTTATGTGCCTGCTTTCAGGCAATGGCTCACCATACTGAGGATCATCATGAGGCGGTATGCGCTTTTCTGGAGAAGAGAACGGGCTCTTACCACGGCAGATAGCAAAGACTTTTTTCAGGATCGAAGCTGAGGAGCGTAATGTCCCAACCTGTATATGTCGGCCTCGATCTTGGGGCCTCAAGAACAAAAGTGGTCGTTATTGATCAGAAAGGCAATCTGATCGGGCATGCGGTTAAAAAATCCGGGACCGATTTTCCAGCGACCGCCGCATTCTGTCTTGATGCTTCCTTGGAGATGGCTGGTGCCACACGAGATGATATTGTCGCTGCGGTCTCTACCGGCTACGGCCGCGCTACGGTTTCATTTGTCACCGACAGGAGCAAGTCTGAAATAGGGTGCATTGCCAAAGGGTGCCATCACTATTTTCCCGGATCAATCACGATCATAGATATCGGTGCCCAGGATAATAAAATTATCAAGCTCAACAGCAGCGGCGGTCGCAGCAGCTTCAAAATGAATCGGAAGTGTGCGGCCGGGACCGGATCATTCCTTGAAGAGATGTCATACCGGCTGGATATTACTCTTGAAGAGATGAACGACCTGGCCGGACAGTCTGAAAACATCATCAAACTCGGCAGTTACTGCACGGTCTTTTCGGCAACGGAAGTGCTTGAGAACATCCGCCACGGGAAAAAAATCGCCGATATCGTCAAAGGGATTTTTTATTCGGTCATCAAAAGAGTGCTGGAGATGGATTCTCTTACCGAACGAGTCGTCATGACCGGCGGGGTGGTGGCGCATAACCGGTTTATCGTCACCATGACGGAGGAGATGATTGAGCGTCCCGTCCTGCTCCCAGAGTATCCGCAACTGGCCGGCGCTATTGGAGCGGCACTCTACGCAGCAGAGCAGAAAGAGAACACTGAGACGCCTGAAAATGAAGATTCAGAAACTGAAATTTAGGATGTTACGGAGATAGCCTTTATGTCTGAAGCGAAAACAACCAGAAAAAAAATTCAGGCCACCGATCAGATGAATAAACTCATGTCTGATTATTTCTATGATCTTGATGCCGCAGCCAGAAGTGACAGCAGAAAAGTGGCCTGGTGCACCAGCGTAGGTCCTGCCGAACTGCTGCGCGCTCTTGGCTTTGCCGTTCACTTTCCGGAAAACCATGCCGCCATGCTCGGCGCAACACGCACCTCCACCGAGCTGATCCCGGAAGCGAACGCCATCGGCTACTCGCCAGACATCTGCTCATATCTGACGGCTGACATCGGCGCCTGGCTGAAAGGATTTACCCCGCTCTCCAAAGCCTACCCAGGTATAGAATCTGTCCCCCGACCGGATGTGCTGGTCTATAACACCAATCAATGCCGCGACGTTCAGGATTGGTTCGCCTGGTACTCGAAAGAGCTCGGTGTGCCGGCACTCGGCATAACCTCGCCGAAAAACGTCAATGAAGTGACGGAGGCCCATATCACTGACGTCGCCAAGCAGATCGAAGCACTAATCCCGACGCTGGAGGAGATAGCCGGCACAAAGCTTGACATGGAGCGACTGAAAGAGGTCGTGTCACTTTCCCGCGACTGCACCGAACTCTGGAAAAGAGTGTTGGAGACCGCGACCGCTTCTCCGGCGCCGCTCTCATTCTTTGACGGCACCATCCATATGGGGCCAGCCGTTGTTTTGCGTGGCACCCCCCAGGCTGTCGAATACTACAACCTGCTACTGGCGGAACTTGAGCAGCGGATATCCGAAGGGGTCGGCGCGGTCGATGGCGAATCAGTTAGAATCTATTGGGAGGGGATGCCGGTCTGGGGTCGCCTCCGGCAGCACTCCGAACTTTTCTCCGGTTTTCACGCCACGGTTATAGCTTCAACCTACTGCAGTAGTTGGATTTTCCCCGCATTTGACGGCAACGACCCGATCAGGAGCATGGCCAAGGCATATCTCGAACTCTTTATCGTCCGCTCTGATGATTATAAGGGGGGATATATCAAGGAGATGCTGAAGAAATTCAATATCGACGGCATCATCTATCAC
>CAIMXI010000122.1 GCA_903845365.1 uncultured Geobacteraceae bacterium
GGTCAATCTGAACGCTCCAGAGGTTATCATCAGGTGCAAATGTAATGGCAATATGTTCGCCGATAAGGCGGGAAAGCGATTTTATAGCTTCTGCTATGACATGGTTTGGATTCAGAATTTGCGAGCTGATTACCTGCCTTCGCGAGAATGTGAGCAACCGGACCGTGATGTCACGGGAATGCTCGGCGGCCAGATTTATCCGCTCCAGATATTTAAGCACGTTGGCACTATCATCAATATTCATCTGAGCAAGTGTTACATAACCCATAATCACCATGAGCTTGTTATTGAAATCATGGGCTACACCACCGGCAAGATTGCCAATTGCCTCCATCTTCTGGGCCTGCTGCAGTTGTTGTTCAAGTCTATCCTTTGCTTCTTTCGCTGCAATTATTTCTGTATTGTCCCGAATTGTCGCCATCAGGAGAGTCTCGTCCTTGATATGCAGGCAGGAAAGCAACACTTCTGCGGGAAAGGTCTCACCATTGGCGCGTTTGTGTTGCCACTCGAAAATATGATAGCCGTCTCGCAACGCAATACTGATCATCTCTTTAACTTTGACGTCAGATGGGAGGCCGCATGGCTGGAATTCCGGAGAAATTGCCCAGAGGGAGTTTACCAGGAACTCGTCTTCGCTCACTGCCCCGAACATCTCAATTGCAGATTTGTTCAAGTTTTTGAAGTTCAACGTCTGCATTGAGAGCGTGACAAGAGCATCCCGTGCATCGTAAAACAAGGCACTGTATTTTTCTTCACTGGCGCGCAAGGCGAGTTCTGCCAGTTTGCGCTCTGTAATGTTCGTGTGTGAAATGACCGAATATCGTTTTTCATCGATGTAAAAGGGACTAACCACAAAACTGAACCAGCGCTCTTCGTCAGGACTATGACAAGAATATTCATAGGTGAATTGAGACAGAGTCCCGTCGAGAACTGCTCCAAAACCATTGTATAACTCTTCTATATCCGCATCAATTTCTCCAAATTGTTGTAAATACTTTACACCTACTCCAAAAGTTCCATCAGTCATACCATTTGCCACTGCAAAGTCATTCCAGGCTTTATTGGTGGCAATTATCACACCCTGAGCGTTAATTACACAGATATGTGCACTTAATCCATCAATTGTGGAGTGGTATAATTTCTCTTCGGCCTTAAGAGCTTCCTCTGCATTTCTCTGCGCGCTAATGTCCCTGTCGAAGCCACGGTAGCCCAGCAGGTTGCCAGATGCATCCAGAATAGGCACCCCGTTGGTTACCAGCAGCACCTCCTGTCCATCCTTGTGGATGTTCCAGTTCTCCAGATCTTTGATTGGCGCTTTATTTTGCATGATTTCGCCAAAAAGCGCGCCTACCCGCTCAGCCTCTTCCGGTGACATCAAGTCTAATGGGTTTTTGCCGATTATCTCTGCAGAAGAGTAACCAAGGAAGCACTCCACCTGCGGCGAGCAGTAGCTGTAGCGCCCTTCTGCATCAATCTCCCAAACCCAGTCGGTCATGTTCTCTATGATGGAATTGAGGGTGATATTGGCAGCAACAGTCTCCTGACGGGATTGCTCCAGTTGTTTTTCCATCAGCAGTCGATGACCGCAAGCCAGCAGCGCTTTCTGAAACTTATTGCTGTCCACCGGTTTGGTGACATACCTGTCAATGCCGATATTGACGGATTTCATCAGA
>CAIMXI010000123.1 GCA_903845365.1 uncultured Geobacteraceae bacterium
GCTGCGCCAACTCATAGACAACTTCTTTGCGACCATGCTTGCAATTGATAAAGTCATCCACCATTCCGGACCCAAGCGGACCAGGGCGGTAGAGGGCGCAGGCAGCTATGATCTCCTCAAAGCAGGATGGTTGCAATTTGATCAACATCTCTTTTATGCCTTCTGATTCAAGTTGAAAGACTCCAGTGGTGTTTCCTGCGCTTATAAGTTCATATGTCTCCTTGTCGTCATCCCGAATGGTGGTTATGTCAAATAGCGGGTCTTTACCTTCTCTCACCATCCTGACGGCATTCTCGATTACCGTCAGGTTCTTTAACCCCAGAAAGTCGAATTTGACCAGCCCGACCAGCTCGACATATTTCATCGAGAACTGTGTGTTTATGAAGCCAGTTTTCTGGTCCATGTAGAGAGGAAGAAATTCTTCCAAACGTTCTGGAGCAACAACAACTGCTGCAGCGTGTGTCGAAGCATTACGGGCCAAGCCCTCCAGACAGAGGGCTATTTCAATCAGCTCCTTAACCTTCGGATCGGAATTGGCCATTTCCGCCAGCAGTGGTTCCTGCTTGAGGGCATCAACCAGAAGGACTTTCTTGGCTTTACTCTCAGGTACCAGCTTGGCAATCTTGTCGACCTCGCCATAATTCATATTCAGCGCCCTGCCAACGTCTCGAATGACGCCACGGGCGGCCATAGTGCCAAAGGCAATTATCTGGCACACCCGGTCTCTCCCGTATTTGTCAACCATGTAATTAATCACCTCAGAACGGCGATCCTGGCAGAAGTCAACGTCAATATCAGGCATGGAGATACGCTCCGGATTGAGAAAACGCTCGAAAAGGAGATTATACGGGAGCGGGTCAATATCGGTGATCTTGGTAGCGTATGCTACAAGAGAACCGGCAGCAGAACCTCTGCCCGGACCAACTGGAATTCCCTTGTCTTTTGCCCAGCGGATGAAGTCGGAGACTATCAGGAAATAGGCTGGGAATCTCATGTCGCTGATACAGGCCAGTTCGGTTTCAAGTCGGTAAAAATATGCCTGCTGCTGTTCCAGTGTCATTTCGGGATATTTGGCAAGAATCGTTTTCATCCGTTCCTTAAGACCTTCCGTAGCCAGTTCCATCAACATGTCGTCATGATTCTGTCCAACAGGGGGATCAAAATGAGGAAAGTGATAGGTTTTGCCATTTAACGGAAGTTCGAGTCTGCACTGCTCTGCAATTACCAATGTATTGCTTATTGCCTCTGGGGCGTAGTTAAAGGCTTGTATCATCTCTTCAGGCGACTTAATGTAAAACTCGTCAACGGAGAACTTCATGTGAGTAGGATCATCCATGGTTTTGCCAGTCTGAATGCAGAGCAACACTTCATGGGCACGCGCATCTGCGCGGTTAAGGTAGTGACAATCGTTAGTTGCCACGAGTGGCAGTTTTAATTCAGACGCAACTTCCATTAGCCGTTTGTTGACAACATTCTGTTCAGGAATGGTGTTTTCCTGTAGTTCAATGTAATAGCGCTCTGGAAATAGTTCGCTGTACCAACGCGCTGTTGCTACGGCATCTTTCATATTGCCACGACCGCACTGCATGGCGACTTCCCCTTTAAGGCATGCTGATAGAGCAATCAACCCTTCTGAATGCCCTGTCAGCAGTTCGCGGTCAATCCGTGGGCGATAATAAAATCCTTCCTTGTATCCTGCCGATGTCAAGTAACAAAGATTCTTGTAACCCTGGATGTTTTCGCACAACAAAATCAGATGGTAGGCTGCATCAGCTATCCCTTTGGCGTCTTTTGAATAACGTGACTCTGGGGCAAGATAGAGCTCGCAGCCAATAATTGGTTTGATGCTGTATTCTTTGCATTTTATGTAGAACTCTGCCGCACCGAACATATTGCCGTGGTCTGTAATGGCAACAGCTGGTGCATTATGCTCTTTGGTTTTTGCCATCAGGTCATTAAAACGGATAGCTCCGTCCAGTAGTGAGTATTGGGTATGAAGATGCAGGTGAACAAAGTTCGAAGCCGCTTTGCTATTTGTTTGATCGATAATTTCCATAAGAACTTGTCTCCATATTCTGCTCGTGCGCTGAGTCAATCAGCTTTGCTCTGTATCAGAAACTCAGAAGTTTACTGAATTTCATAGTGTAATCTCGTCGCTTGCAACAAACTCCTCCCGAATTCTTGGTTCATCACGCACGACAGTCGCCATCCCACCCTTCAAGTCAATCCGAATCCCGTTCTGATGCCGGACTATAATATCGGTGTAAATGCCACCTATGCGTCCGGCATGCTTTACCGGCATATGCATATGGCTGAACAACTCGTGAAAGGTGGCGCAGTGGCTCGTATTGTATATATCTCCTTTCCTTGAGCCGAGTGGTCGATCGTTATGGTTCTGGCCGTCTCCTATGTACCAGTGCCCATCGTCTTCTGGTTTTTTAAACAGTGGCAAGTTTTCCAGGTTTTTCATAGTGCACAGCAAGCCGATATGGCAATCAATATCGTCTCGCGATCCGTCAGGCATATTGTCATCGGAGCATGCATCATCATCCCGCACATAAAATTGTGTCTCCATGTCGATCTCGTAATCTGACAACCAGCTATTTCCGGAACGCACCTGCCGTTCCATGTCAGTGGACACTTGAATACAGCGGTTGAGAAGATCTTTCTCCCATTCAGCAAGCCAGGTATTCAGATTCATGGCCGCCTGATTTTCCTCCGGTGTCAGCTCAGCCCTGTCATCGGCACAGTATGCCGCTATCGCCAGCAGCACCCGATGAACTGTCTCGCTGTTGATGTGCTTTTCCATTGCAAGATCCCTGTATTGGATTACACAATCAGGAATATGCTCAGGAATACCACCATGCAAGAGACCAAAATCGCAATCTTGATAAAAACTGCAGAATATTCCGTTGATATCGACGGGTGAAATACTTGCCCTCAATTCCTGTGGGAGGTAGTACTTATGAATGTAGCGATCCTTATGCTCATATTGGGAACGGGAGAAATGGACTTCTGCGTATCTAGTCTTGAGATGTTCCTGTTCTGTTTCATTGCTCATAATGCCTCCTATTCCATATAGTGTCGGTTGCACCCTGCACAGCGGTAGTGTGCATCGGTTTCAATCTCGACCTGATATTCCAGAATCTCAAAAAATCTCAGAGCAGCTTGGAGGACATCGTTGTCCATGCAGCGGTCAACATACAACCGCGCCGTCTTGCGCTTCGGAAAGAAGAGCATTCTGCCGCGAGGATAATAATCGTAGTCGTGAGATTTCAGTTTTTTCTCTACTCCATTAGTTGGCTTCAGTTGTTCCCAAAAATCATAATGCCCGCCATACTGGAGAGCATCGCCATATTCTTCGGCCTCGTCAAGATAGACCGCGTCACCGACGATGATGCCGTTAACTGCCCAGTAGATACCAACCTTGAAGTGCAGTCCGGCCTCGTCAGGTACTGTTGGACTGTCAGATATTTTAGATTTCTTCATGATGCTTCTCCTTTGTATCGCAACAAGCTGGATTTAAACTCCTGCCGCCAAAATAGTGACCATAATGTTATCTTTCAGCTCCTTGTTTTCAGTAACCCCGATTATCACAAGCGTTTCATCGGTTACGGCTTTGTGGATCTGACGGTTTACACCGTTGTAATCGTCCATAGTCATTTCGGAAGAACCACTTATATGGCATAGCATACGAGGAATTTCTTTAAGAGAGACCCCTTGTCTTTTAATACTAGAAAGTGCGGTATCCGTAGCGGATACTCCTTTGTCTGAGCCGGACGCATACCCAGTTCCGAGGCGAGTCAATCCATTTCCTTTCACGATTCGCTTAAAATCCAAGAAGTCAACAGACATTAAAGATTGATGTGCAATGATGTCGGTTATCTTTTCGATAGCAAGCCGAAGGAGATGATCAGGCAATGTGTTTTCGTCAATTATTGTGGGAAAGCATGGACCGTGAGACACGAAGGAACTCTCGTCAACTATTATCATGCAGTCAACGGTGGCTCGGAGTCCAAAAGGAGCGTTAAACCGTGTTGTTACATCCTCCGGTTCCAGTATTACCGGTACTATTAGGATGTCATGCTTACGAATAGCAGTGCAGATATCTGCAAGGCAATCGTCATACCCTTCACCTAATTTCGCTATGAGAAAAATAAGATCAGATGGTTCTATCGCACTAAGAAGCGGGTCAAAGTCACGATCATGCTCAGGGAGCATTACAATCGGAATCTCAATCGGAATCTCATTTTCGACAGAATTATTATGTGATAGAATTCCCACTCCAAGGCAATTGACATTGTGGATGTTACCAGCCATCTTACCGACTGCACGAAGACCTGTTTTGCCAATGCCAATTACATTGATGATCGCTTCTTGTTCGCTTGATTTGTCGCATTCAGACATAATGCACCTCTCCTCTTAAAATATCCTTCAGTAGTTCAGTAAAGATTTTGTGTAGCATCCTCTCCAGCCAGCAAAAGAGCCCGTATCAGTTGGCCTCGTCGTTCAAGCCACCAAGATTTATTGCAGACTATGACCAGCCACTTTTTTGCTCGACTTACAGCGGTATTGATCAGGTTGAGCCCACGGGATCTTTTGTTCCGGCTGTCGGTAATACGCCCCTCTGCTAATTGTCGATGATACTTTTGGAGCATTCTGTGGGCTGCTTTAAGCTTGAACGGTTCGAGCGATGCTACGCCTCCAGATTCAAACGCTGCAGCCCACTCTTTTCCATGAGGTGAGTCGTACTTATTGAACCC